>NZ_CALAOH010000213.1 GCF_937926365.1 uncultured Azohydromonas sp.
AGGCACCCGCGCCCACGACGATCGCATCGAACTTTTCCTTGGCGTGCTTGGCCATGTCGATGCCTCCTCAGGCGACCTTGCGGATGCGCTTGTCCAGGTGCGCGCGGAACGCCTGGGTCAGCACGGGCAGCACCTGCATCGCGTTGCCGACGATGCCGTAGTGCGCGAAGTCGAAGATGGGCGCGTTGGGGTCGGTGTTGATCGCAACGATCACGTCCGAGCCCTCCATGCCCACGCGGTGCTGGATCGCGCCGGAGATGCCCGCGGCGATGTACAGGCGCGGGCGCACCGTCTTGCCGGTCTGTCCGACCTGGCGCTCGTTCTCGGCCCAGCCGGCCTGCACCGCGGCGCGCGTGGCGCCCACCTCGGCGCCCAGCACGCGCGCGAGCTCCCACACCAGCTTGAAGTTGTCGGCGTTCTTCAGGCCCTTGCCGCCGGAGACGATGATGTCCGCGTAGGCCAGGTTGACGGTGTTGCGCTCGGCGTCGGGGATGAAGCTCAGCAGCTTGGTGACGATGTCGGTCTCCACCATGCCCAGCGACATCTCGATGATGTCGCCGGTGCGGCTCTCGTCGCGCTTGGGCATGCGCATCACGCGCGGGCGCACCGTGGCCATCTGCGGGCGGTAGGCCAGCGTCATGATCGTGCACAGCAGCGAGCCGCCGAAGGTCGGGCGCGTGGCGGCCAGCGCGCGGCCGTCGATGTTGAGTTCGGTGCAGTCGGCGGTCAGGCCCGTGCCCAGCGTCGTGGCCACCGAGCCGGCGAGGTCGCGGCCCATGGTGGTGGCGCCCAGCAGCAGGATCTCGGGCTGGTACTGGTTGACCAGGTCCGTCAGGCCCTTGGTGAAGGGCTCGTTGCGGTAACCCTTGAGCACCGGGTCGCGCATGATGTAGCAGTGGTCGGCGCCGTAGACGTAGGCCTCCTTGGCAAAGGCGTCCAGCGTCTCGTCGGGGCCGCCCATGACCACGCCGCTCACGTCCACGCCGAGCTTGTCGGCGAGCTTGCGGGCTTCGCCCATCAGCTCCCAGCTCACCGGGTTGACATGGCCACGGTCATGCTCGACGAACACCCAGATGCCCTTGTAGGACTTGAGGTGTTCGGGCAGCTCGGTGTTGCGGCCGCGGGCGGCGGTGGGCCGGGCGGCGGGCTTGGCAGCTTCGCTCATGGTCTTTTCTCCGGGGCTCGGGCACTCAGGCGCTCAGGCGCTCGACGGTCTCTTCTTCGAGCGTCGGGTGCGTGGTGAAGATCTTTTGCAGCAGGTTCAGGCAGACGTCGTTCACGCTGGTATCGGCCACAACCATCATGTCGGCCTTCTCGCTGCGCGGCGTCGGGCCGAACACCTTGCTCACCACCGTGGGCGAGCCCTTGAGGCCGATCTTGGTGACGTCCTCGATGCCGGCGTCGTCCTTGTTCCACTTGCGCACCGTGCAGCGGCCCGCGCGCAGCATGTCGTCCATGGTGGCGAAGCGCATCTCGTTGGTGCCTTCGAGCATGGTGATGAGCGAGGGCAGCGTGGTGTCGAGCAGCTGCACGCCGCCCTCGGCGCGGCGCTCGACCTTGATGCGGCGCTTGTCCAGGTCCACTTCCACGATCCGGCTGACGTAGGTCAGCAGGTTCATGTTCAATCGCTTGGCGATGCCCGGACCCACCTGCGCGGTGTCGCCGTCGATGGTCTGCTTGCCGGTGAACACCAGGTCCACCTGCTGCTCCTGGCTGATCTTGCGGATCGCCGCGGCCAGCGCGTAGCTCGTGGCCAGCGTGTCGGCGCCGGCGAAGGAGCGGTCCGTGACCAGGATCGCGTCCGTGGCGCCGAAGCTCACGCACTTGCGCAGCGCGTCCTCGGCCTGCGGCGGGCCCATGCACAGCACCGTCACCCGGCCGCCGAACTGGTCCTTCAGGCGCAGCGCCTCTTCCAGCGCGAACAGGTCGTAGGGGTTGACGATGGCCGGCACCCCCTGGCGCATGATGGTGTTGGTGACCGGGTGGACGCGAATCTGCGCCGAATCCGGCACCTGCTTGATGCAGACGACGATGTGCATGGCTAGGTTCTCCTGAGAAGCGGGTTGTTCGAGGGCGTCATTTCAAGTTGTGCTTGCAAGTGAGGTAGTCCGTTCGCCCTGAGGTATCGAAGGGTGAACGGCCCTCACCAAGGTGCCGCCATCGCAGCCTGTCGGATTCGCACTTCGATACCTCAGTGCGAACGGGTCATTTCGCAAACAAGACAAATCGGCATCAACCCGCGGCGCGCGCTGCGCGGCGCTCGGCCAGGCTGTCGCGCAGCGAGCTCAGCTGCACGTGCTGCGTGCCGTTGGCGTCCTGGAACACCTTGAACACCTTTTCCTTGGCCGGGGTGGAATGCACGAAGTCCTGGTACGCCTGCACCAGCAGCTCGCGGTAGCGCCGGAACAGCTCCA
Organism: uncultured Azohydromonas sp.; assembly: GCF_937926365.1. Classification (GTDB taxonomy): domain Bacteria; phylum Pseudomonadota; class Gammaproteobacteria; order Burkholderiales; family Burkholderiaceae_C; genus Azohydromonas. Next base: position 2,415 of record NZ_CALAOH010000213.1, read on the forward strand.
CCTCGTCCAGGCCGGACAGGCCCTCGGCCTTGTGCAGGTACTGGTAGAAGCGCTTGAGGATGTGCAGCCGGTTGACGTGCACGGTGCGCTCCTCGAAGGGCACGCCGAAGAAGTGCAGGAAGTCTTCCGCGCTGGAGAGGGCTTTGAGGCGCTGGGTGAGCGAATCCATGGGGTCTCCCGGGGGTGGTCTGTTCAGGCGGCCAGGGACTGGCGCGTGGCGGTGTTGAGGACGAGGTTGCGCAGGTCGGCATCGGTCAGGGGCCGCTTGCGCGTGACGGCGAGATGGCGGATGTCGGCAAGCAGCCGTTCGGCCTGGCCTTCGCCAAGCACCAGCCCCAGCCGCGCGCAGGCGGCGCGCACGCCGTGGGAGCCCGAGTGCTTGCCCAGCACCAGCTCGTGCGTGCGGCCCAGTTCCTCGGGCGCGAAGGCTTCGTAGTTGCCGCGGTCCTTGAGCAGGCCATCGACGTGGATGCCCGACTCGTGGCGGAACACGGCCGCGCCCACGATGCTCTTGCCCGCGGCCACCGGCCGGTTGGCGGCCTGCGCCACCAGCTGCGACAGCAGGGGCAGCCGCGTCGTGTCCACGCCGCAATCGACGCCGTGGATGTGGCGCGCGGCCATGGCAACCTCCTCCAGCGCGGCGTTGCCGGCGCGCTCGCCCAGGCCGTTGACCGTGGTGCTGGCATGCGTGGCGCCGGCGCGCAGCGCGGCCAGCGTGTTGGCGGTGGCCAGGCCCAGGTCGTCATGGGCGTGGATCTCGATGTCCAGGTCCGTCTCGGCGCGCAGCCGCGCGATGCGCTCATGGGTGCCGAACGGGTCCAGCACGCCCAGCGTGTCGGCGTAGCGCACGCGGATGGCGCCATGCGCCTGCGCCACCTGCGCCGCGTGGCACAGGAAGGCCGGATCGGCGCGCGAAGCGTCCTCGAAGCCGACGCTCACCGTCGCGCCGGCGTCGCGGGCGCGCTCCACGAACTCGGCGATGGTGGCCAGCACCCAGGCGCGGTCGCGGCGCAGCTTGGCGTGGATCTGCTGGTCCGACACCGCCACCGACATGTGGACGATGTGCGCCCCGCAGCGCAGCGCGGCCTCCAGGTCCGGCCCCGCCATGCGGGCCCACACCATGGTGCGCGCGCGCTTGACGCCGGCGACGATGGCGCGGATGAGATCGACCTCCTGCTCGCCCATCGCCGGGATGCCCACTTCCATTTCCGGCACGCCGGCCTCGTCCAGCGCGCTGGCGATGGCGAGCTTTTCCATGTCGGTGAACGCCACGCCCGCCGTCTGCTCGCCGTCGCGCAGGGTGGTGTCGTTGAGAACGAAACTGAGTGGCTTCATGGGGGCTCCGGGCTTCGTGGCCGGTGGGTTCGCAAGCCCCATGCCATGCCGGCCGTGCGCTGCAAGTCCCTGTGGGAAAAGGATTTTTCGTGCCCTGTGCGGCACTTCTCGGGGATGTGTGTTTTGTCGCCTTACCTACAGGGCGCACGCTTGAGGTGGTGGCAGGCTTGCCGCCAGTCAAGCCATCAAGGGCCACGGGCAGCGCCGAGGGCATGGCGCTGCTGAAGAACGCTTGCTGAAAGCACGAAGGGCCCTCGCGGGGCCCTTGCGGTTGGTGCGGCGACGAGGCCGGCGCTCACCGTTCCCGCGCGTGGTTGCGCGTGAACCTCGGCAGCTCGATCACCAGCTCTGGCCCCTTCACCTTCACGCAGCACGACAGGCGTGACTGCGCATCCAGGCCCCAGGCGTCGTCGAGCTGGTCTTCTTCCTCGTCGTCGGCCGGCGCCAGGAACTGGGCGCCTTCGCGCACGTGGACGTGGCAGGTGGCGCAGGCACCCACCTTCTCGCACGCGTGCTCGATCTCGATGCCGTTGTCCAGCATCGCGTCCACGAGCTTGCGGCCGGGTCGGGCCTCGAAGAGCTTGCCCTGCGGGCACAGCTCGGGATGCGGCAGTACGCGGATGTGCGTGAGCGGCACGGCGGTCGCCGCGGGGGCGGTCGCGTCCTTGGCTTCGGTGCTCATGGCGCTCCTTCAGGCGGCGGCGAGCTGGTCCATGCGCTGGCCGGAAAGGGCCTGGCGGATGCGCACGTCCATGCGGCGCCCGGCAAAGGGCGTGGTGATGGTGTTGAGCGCCGTGGAGGTGCTGCGCAGCGCGTCGCGCAGCCGCCGCCAGTCCTGCGGCGTGCCGTCGATGGCGGCGGACTCGGCCAGCACGTCGGCCACGGCCTGCATGCCCGCCAGGATCTCCTGGCGCTCCTGCGGCTGCAGCAGGGCCTCGCCGTCCTCGCGCAGCGCGGCCTCGGTCGCATCCAGCAGCCGCCGCGCGTCGATCTGCGCCTCGCGCAGCATGCGCGCGGCGCTGTCGTCCGCGGCGGCGCCCATCGCGTCCTTGAGCATCCCGGTCACGGTCTCGGTCGCCAGCCCGTAGCTGGGCTTGACTTCCACGTGCGCCTGCACCCCGGAGAGCTGCTCGACGGCGCTGACCGACAGCAGCCCGTCGGCGTCGATCTGGAAGCTCACGCGGATGCGGGCGGCCCCGGCGGCCATCGGCGGGATGCCGCGCAGGGTGAAGCGCGCCAGCGAGCGGCATTCCGACACCAGCTCGCGCTCGCCCTGCACCACGTGCAGCGCCAGCGCCGTCTGGCCGTCCTTGAAGGTCGTGAAGTCCTGCGCGCGCGCCACCGGCACGCTGCTGTTGCGCGGGATGATCTTCTCCACCAGCCCGCCCATGGTCTCGATGCCCAGCGACAGCGGGCTCACGTCCAGCAGCAGCAGCCCGTCGCCGCTGCGGTTGCCCGCGAGCTGGTCGGCCTGGATCGCCGCGCCCAGCGCCACCGCCTGGTCGGGGTCGATGTCCGTCAGCGGCGGCTTGCCGAAGAGCTTTTCGATCTCGGTGCGCACCTGCAGCAGCCGGGTGGAGCCGCCGACCAGGACCACGCCGTCCACCTCGTCGGCGCGCAGCTTCGCGTCGCGCAGCGCGCGCTTGACGGGACCCAGCGTGCGCTCCACCAGTGGGCGGGTGAGCTCGTCGAAGGCGGCGCGGGTCAGTGCCAGCGCCTCCTTGCGGCCGTCGTTGCGCCGGCAACGCATCTCGACCGACCCGTGCTCGCTGAGCGCTTCCTTGGCCTTGCGCGCGGCGGCCAGCAGCGCGCCGGTCTCCTGGTCCCAGCCGCCGCCGGTGGCGGCCATGAAATGCTCGGCCAGGCGGTGGTCGAAGTCGTCGCCGCCGAGCATGGCGTCGCCGTTGGTGGCGATGACCTCGAACACGCCGCGCTGCAGCCGCAGCACCGAGACGTCGAAGGTGCCGCCGCCCAGGTCGTAGACGACGTAGGTGCCTTCGCTGCCCTTGTCCAGCCCGTAGGCCACGGCCGCGGCGGTGGGCTCGTTGAGCAGGCGCAGCACGTGCAGCCCGGCCTGCTGCGCCGCGTCCTTGGTGGCCTGGCGCTGCGCGTCGTCGAAGTAGGCCGGCACCGTGATCACCGCCCCCACCAGCGCGCCGTCCAGCGCGGCCTCGGCACGCTCCTTGAGGGCGCGCAGCACCTGCGCGCCCACTTCCACCGGGCTCTTGACGCCCTGGCGCGTCACCACGCCCACCGCGGTGTCGGACAGCGCCTCCAGCGCGTAGGGCAGCATGTTCCGCTGCACGTCGGCCAGGCGGCGCCCGATCAGGCGCTTGGCCGACGCGATGGTGTTGAGCGGGTCCGAGGCGGCCAGGGCCTGGGCCTCGTGCCCGACGAGCAGGCCGCCGAAGGCGGCGAAGTGCACCACGGAGGGCAGCAGGCTGCGCCCTTGCGCGTCGGCGAGCACCTGCGGCATCCCGCTGCGCACGGTGGCCACCAGCGAGTTGGTGGTGCCCAGGTCGATGCCCACGGCCAGACGGTGCTGGTGTGGGGCAGCGCTGCGACCGGGTTCAGCGATTTGCAGCAGGGCCATGGCAACGCCTCCTCAGACCGCGAAGCTCTCGCCGCACCCGCAGGTGGCGGCGGCGTTGGGGTTGTTGAACTTGAAGCCTTCGTTGAGGCCCTCGCGCACCCAGTCGAGCTGGGTGCCGTCGATCATGGGCAGGCTGGCCGCGTCCACCAGCAGCGTCACGCCCTCGCTGTCGAAGCGCAGGTCGTCGCTGCCGGCCTCGTCGGCGAACTCCAGCGCGTAGGCGTAGCCGGAGCAGCCGCTGGTCTTCACCGCCAGGCGCAGGCCCAGCCCGCCGCCGCGCTGCGCAAGCGCCTTGCGGATCTGGTTGGCGGCTTTGGGGGTCACGCTGAGGGACATGGCTTTTGCCTTTCTTCAGATGTCAGGAATCTCGATACCGAACCAAGGAAACTCGCCACACCCGCGTAGGCGGGTGTCCACGCCTGCCGGGCTGCACCGCGTGGCTCGTGGATGCACGCCTTCGCGGGCATGACGGAGCTCTTTCGGTATCTGGTTGCAGCCGAATCAGACGGAGAACGAGCTGCCGCAGCCGCAGGTGCTGGAGGCGTTGGGGTTCTTGATGACGAAGCGGGCGCCTTCGAGCTTGTCCTCGTAGTCGATCTCCGCGCCCACCAGGTACTGCATGCTCATGGCATCGACCACCACCTTGACGCCGTCGCGCTCGATGCGGAAGTCATCTTCCTTGCGCTCGTCATCGAAGGCGAAGCCGTACTGGAAGCCCGAGCAGCCGCCGCCGGTGACGAAGATGCGCAGCTGCAGCGCGGGGTCGCCCTCCTCGGCCAGCATCTCCGAGACCTTGCTCACCACGGCTTCGGTGAGGCGGATGGGGTCGGCGCCCTCGGGCAGCTCGACGGGTACCGGGGGCGCGGCGCTGGTGCTGCAGCTGCCGGCGGCGTTGGGCTGGGATTGGCAGGCCATGGTGTTCTCTCCTGGGTGTGGACGGTGTGGGACGGGGCGGGGTTTCAGTCTTTGCTGCTGGCGCAGGCCACCTGCTCGGTGACGGGCGCGCGGCGCGCGCGGTAGTCGGCCACGGCCGCCTTGATGGCGTCCTCGGCCAGGATCGAGCAGTGGATCTTCACCGGCGGCAGCGCCAGTTCCTCGGCGATGTGCGTGTTCTTGATCGACAGCGCCTCGTCCAGCGACTTGCCCTTGACCCACTCCGTCACCAGCGAGCTCGACGCGATGGCCGAGCCGCAGCCGTAGGTCTTGAACTTGGCGTCCTCGATCACGCCGGTGTCGGGATTCACCTTGATCTGCAGCTTCATCACGTCGCCGCAGGCCGGCGCGCCCACCATGCCGGTGCCGACGCTGTCGTCGGCCTCCAGGCTGCCGACGTTGCGCGGGTTCTCGTAGTGGTCGATGACCTTGTCGCTGTATGCCATGTGAGGTGCTCCTGGTCTGGACGGTGTGCGTTCGCGGTGGGCGCGGGCTCAGTGCGCGGCCCACTGGATGGTGTTGAGGTCGATGCCGGCCTGGTGCAGCTCCCACAGCGGGCTCAAGGACCGCAGCCGCTCCACCGTGGCGCGCACCTGCTCCACGGCGGCGTCGATCTCGGCCTCGGTCGTGAAGCGGCCCACCGAGAAGCGGATCGAGCTGTGCGCCACCTCGTCCGACAGGCCCAGCGCGCGCAGCACGTAGCTGGGCTCCAGGCTCGCGGAAGTGCAGGCCGAGCCCGAGGACACGGCCACGCCCTTGATGCCCATGAGCAGCGATTCGCCTTCGACGAACTCGAAGCTGATGTTGAGGTTGTGCGGCACGCGCTTCTCAAGGCTGCCGTTGACGCGCACGGCCGGGATGTCCTTCAGGCCCGCCAGCAACCGCTCGCGCAGCGCGCGCACGCGCTCGTTCTCGCGGCCCATGCTGTCCTTGGCCAGCCGGTAGGCCTCGCCCATGCCGACGATCTGGTGCGTGGGCAACGTGCCCGAGCGCATGCCGCGCTCGTGGCCGCCGCCATGGATCTGCGCCTCGATGCGCACGCGCGGCTTGCGGCGCACGTACAGCGCACCGATGCCCTTGGGGCCGTAGGTCTTGTGCGCCGACAGGCTCAGCAGGTCCACCGGCACGGCCTGCAGGTCGATCTCGACCTTGCCGCTGGCCTGTGCCGCGTCCACGTGGCACAGGATGCCGCGGGCACGGCACAGGGTGGCGATGGCGGGGATGTCCTGGATCACGCCGATCTCGTTGTTCACCCACATCACCGACACCAGGATCGTGTCCGGGCGCAGCGCCGCTTGCAGCGCGCCAAGGTCCAGCAGGCCGTCCTCCTGGACGTCGAGGTAGGTGACCTCGAAACCTTCGCGTTCCAGCTCGCGCATCGTGTCCAGCACCGCCTTGTGCTCGGTCTTGACCGTGACCAGGTGCTTGCCGCGGCTGCGGTGGAACTGCGCCGCGCCCTTGATGGCGAGGTTGTTGGACTCGGTGGCGCCGGAGGTCCAAACGATCTCGCGCGGGTCGGCGTTGACGAGCGCGGCCACGTGCTCGCGGGCGATTTCCACGGCCTCCTCCGCGGCCCAGCCGTAGGCATGGCTGCGCGAGGCCGAGTTGCCGAACTGCTGGTAGAGGTAGGGGACCATCTGCTGCACCACCCGCGGGTCAACCGGCGTGGTGGCTGCGTAGTCCAGGTAGATCGGCTTGGCGCTGTCCATAAGTGGGTTCCCCTGCTGCGTTGCCTGGGGCATCGCATGGACCGTGCCAACCCTGGGTCGGCGCCGAAAGTTGCGTTGCATCAAAGACTTATCGATCGAGATGAGGTCGCGGACGGTCCTGGCGCGGTTTGCGCCAGGCGGCTGTGTCGGGTTTGTAGGGTCTGCGACGCGCCCGGTGTTCCCGCTCGGGAGAGGGGGCATACCGCCGCGCCCCGCCAGCGTGCGGTGGCGCACCGGTGCGCGCCACGGATATCCCTGCCATGGTGAGGTTTTGACGCAGATCAGTTGCGCCCCAATCGGACTGCAGGACGTTGATGCCCGTCATGGATCGGTGTACCGGCCGGTGATGCAATGGGCCATCCCTTCCCGAGAGGGCCCGCTGCATCCGCGGAAGGTCCTCTGAATGTTGTATTGGCAACCGAAGAGTCACGGAGATCATCATGAGCAGTACTTTCAAGCCCCTTGCTCTCGCCATTGCTTTCGTCTTCGCCGGTGCCGCGCAGGCCGCGGGCGACGAACCCATCCAGCCGATCGAGGCGGCCAAGCCGGGGGACCCGGCGCTGGTGGAGCTGGGCAAGAAGCTGTACTTCGATCCCCGCCTGTCCAAGTCGGGTTTCATCTCCTGCAACTCGTGCCACAACCTGAGCATGGGCGGCACCGACAACCTCAAGACCTCCATCGGCCACAACTGGCAAAAGGGCCCCATCAACGCGCCCACGGTGCTGAACTCCAGCTTCAACCTGGCGCAGTTCTGGGACGGGCGGGCCAAGACGCTGAAGGACCAGGCCGGCGGGCCCATCGCCAACCCTGGCGAAATGGCCTTCACGCATGAGCTGGCGGTGGACGTGCTCTCCTCCATCCCGGCCTACAAGGCCGAGTTCAAGAAGGTGTTCAAGAGCGATGCCGTGACCATCGACGGCGTCACCAAGGCCATCGCCGCCTTCGAGGAGACGCTGGTCACGCCCAACTCGCGCTTCGACCAGTGGCTCACGGGCAAGAAGGACGCTCTCACCAAGGACGAGCTCGCGGGCTACAAGCTGTTCAAGGAAAGCGGCTGCACCGCCTGCCACAACGGCCCGGCCGTGGGCGGCAACTCGTTCCAGAAAATGGGCATCGTGGCGCCGTACACCGCCAGCAGCCCGGCCGAGGGCCGCGTGGCCGTGACGGGCAAGGACGCCGACCGCTTCAACTTCAAGGTGCCCACGCTGCGCAACGTGGAGCTCACCTACCCGTACTTCCACGACGGCGAGGCCACCACGCTGACGCAGGCGGTGGACACCATGGGCCGGCTGCAGCTCGGCCGCGTCTTCACGGCCGTGGAGAATGCGCAGATCGTGGCCTTCCTCAAGACGCTCACCGGCGAGCAGCCCAAGTTCGCGCTGCCCATCCTGCCGCCGAGCACCGACGCCACGCCGCGTCCGCAACCGTTCTGAGGTCTGGCCGGCCGAGGCGACGGCCGGCCGCCACGGGAGCTTCAGGCCGCCTTCGGGCGGCCGCTTTTTTCGTGGGTCGGTCCAGGCATCGCACGCGCGGGCCGGCATGCCGTGCGCCGGCCCGCGCGACGCGGCTCAACCAGTTCTTGACGCCGACTTAAAGAGTCCCGTCACACCCGCGCAGGCGGGTGTCCACGAACTCCGGGCGGCATCCCGGTCCGTGTGGATGCCCGCCCCCGCCTACGCGGGGGCAGGCTCTGCGCGGGCATGACGGAATGACTTCACCGGCCATCGCGAACTGGAATCAGGCCACGAAGATGTAGTCCGAGAGGTCCGATGCGCCGCCGTTGGCCAGCGCCAGCAGCGTGAGCTCCGGCGCGCTGACGAGCGCGTCGGTATCGGCCGAGCGGAAGTAGAACACGCCTGTCTGCGTACCGTTGTCCACGGCGAACAGCCGCTTGTTGCCCACGGCATAAGCGGCGGTGGCCGAGCCGATGGCCGCGGCGGCGCTGGCGGTGGTGATCGCGCCCGCGATGTCCGTGCTGAAGATCACCAACTCGGCCGTCGTGGCGAAGCCTCCGGGCGCGGTGCGCACCACGGCGTTCTCGACCAGCGTATCGCCGTCGCCTATGCGTATGCCGCCCATGCTGAACAGGAAGCGGTCGTCCGTGCTGCTCCAGTCGGTGATCGTGTCCGAGCCGACCAGGCTGTCGAAGCGAAAGCCGTCCGCCCCGGCGCCGCCGGTGAGCGTGTCGCTGCCGGCGCCGCCGATCAGCATGTCGGCACCGGCGGCACCGTTGAGCACGTTGTTCGCGGCATTGCCCGTGATGACGTTGCCCACGGAGTTGCCCGTGCCCGAGATGGCGCCGCCCAGCAGCACCAGCCTCTCCAGGCCGGAGCCCAGCGTGTAGTTGACGTATGAAACGACGGTATCGGTGCCGCTGCCGCCGGCCTCGCTGACAATGTCGGATGCGCTCTCGACGATGTACGTGTCGTTATCGGCGCCGCCTTGCATCCTCACGCCCGCCTCGCCATCGAGCAAGTCCGCCCCGGCGCCGCCGGCGACGACGTTGGCGCCAGGGCGCCCGACGAGCACATCGGCATTGGCGGTGCCGTTGGTGGTGAGTTGAGCGGCCGGAGCCGGGTCGTCATCGACAATGGAGGCCACCACCGATGGCGTGCCGATCACGGCGTTGACCGCGCTACTCAAGTTCAGGCTGAAGGTTTCCGCCGCTTCCGCGGTGAGGTTGTCCAGCAAGGGGAAGCGCAGCACCTGCATCGTCTGCCCCGGCGTGAACACCAGGGTGCCGCTGATAGCGACGTAGTCGCTGCCGTTGGCCGCGGTGCCGTTGGAGTTGCTGTAGTTGACGCTGACCTGCTGTGCCGACGGTGCGCTCAGGCTGACCACGAACTCCAGTGCCGTGCCGGCCTCGGGCCCCGAGATCGCCGCGGCCGACACGGTGGGCGTGCCCGCCGTCGCCATGTCGCTCGGAGCGATGGCCAGGTGGCCGCGCACGTCGCCGATGGTCGCGTTGACCGCGCCGCTGAGCTGCAGGTCGAAGAACTCGATGCCCTCGGCGGTGCGGTCGTTGAGCAGTGGCACCAGCACCGTCTTGCTGGTCTCGCCCGGCGTGAACACCAGCGTCTGCAGCGCCTGGGCGTCGTAGTCGGTTCCGGCCTTGGCGGTGCCGTCGGCCGTGGCCACCCGCACCGTGACCAGGCTGGTGCTGGGCCGGTCCAGCGTGACGTTGAACCGGGCGAACCCGCCGGCCTCGTCGGCGATGCCATCGCTCACCGCGATCACCGGTACGCCACTGGGCGCATCGTTGTCCTGGATCAGGCCGATGCCCAAGCCGTCCGCGATGGTGCCGTTGACGGCGGAGGAGAGGTTCAATCGCAACAGCTCGGCGGGCTCGGCCGTCACGTTCTCCAGCACCGGGATCACGACCACCTTGGTGGTTTCGCCAGGGGCGAACACCAGCGTGTTGCTGAGCGCGGCATAGTCGCTGCCGTTGGCCGCCGTGAGGTTGCTGTTGCCGTAGTTCACGCTGACCCTCTGCGCGGAAGGCGCGCTGAGGCTGACGATGAACTGCAGCGTGGCGTCGCTCTCGCCGGCCTGCGCGTCCGACACGCTGATGTAGGGCAGCAGCGCCGCCGGCGCGTCGTTGGCGCCGATGAAGACACGCGCGCTCGTGTCCGGCAGCGTGGCGCCCACCGGCGAGGACAGCCGCAGGTCGAAGTACTCGATGGCTTCGGCCGCCGTGTCGTTGGCCAGCGCCACCGTCACCGTCTTGACGGTCTGTCCTGGCGTGAACACCAGCGTCTGCGACGTCAGTGCGCTGTAGTCCGAGCCCGCCAGCGCCGTGCCATTGGCGGTGGCGACGTTGACGCTGACGTTGCTCGTGCTGGGCCGGTCCAGCGTGAGGGTGAACGTTACCGAGCCCTCCGACTCGTCGACCACGCCGTCGGCCACGCGCAGCACGGGCGTGCCACTGGCCGCGTCGTTGTCGTGGATGGTCCCGAAGGCCTCCTCGTCCACGATCACGCCATTGACGGCCGAGCTCAGGTTGAGCCGCAACAGCTCGGCCTTCTCCTGCACGGCGTCATCGAGCACAGGGATGACCACCACCTTGGTCGTCTCACCCGGGGCGAACACCAGCGTGTTGGACAGCGCGACGTAGTCGCTGCCGTTGGAGGCGGTGACGTTGCTGTTGCTGTAGTTCACGCTCACCTGCTGGTTGGACGGGGCGCTGAGACTGACCACGAAGCGCAGCGCGGTGTCGCTCTCGTCGGCCACGGCGTCGGCTACGCGGATCAGCGGCTGCGCCACCGGCGTGGCATCGTTGGCGCCGATGGTGGCGCGGCCGAAGGTGGGGCCGACCAGCGTGCCGCCCACGGGCGATGAAAGCTGAAGGCTGAACGTCTCGTCCAGCTCGGCGACGTTGTCGTTGGTCAGCGCAACGTTCACGGTCTTGACGACCTGGCCCGGAGTGAACACCAGCGTCTGCGAAGGCAGTGCGCTGTAGTCCGAGCCCGCCAGTGCCGTGCCGTTGGCCGTGGCGACCTTGACGCTGACCTTGCCGGTGCTGGGCCGGTCCAGCGCGATGGTGAAGGTGACGAAGCCGGCAGACTCGTCCACGACCGTGTCGGCCACACGGATCACCGGCGTGCCGCGGGGCGTGTCGTTGTCGTAGATGGTGCCGAAGCCGTCGTTGTCCACGATCACGCCGTTGACGGGCGAAGACAGGTTCAGCCGCACCAGCTCCGTGCGCTCCTGCGTGGTGTTGTCCAGCACCGGGATGGTCACCACCTGCGTGGTCTGCCCGGGCAGGAACACCAGCGTGCCGCTCACCGCGACGTAGTCGCTGCCGTTGGAGGCGGTGATGTTGCTGTTGTTGTAGTTCACGCTCACTTGCTGCGTGGACGGGGCGCTGAGGCTGACGACGAAGCGCAGGCTCGCATCGCTCTCGTCGGCCACGGCATCGGACACGCGGATCAGCGGCGTGAACACCGGCGTGGCGTCGTTGGCGCCGATGGTGGCACGGCCAAAGGTCGGCGCCGCCAGCACGCCGCCCACGGGCGACGACAGCCGCAGGTCGAAGGTTTCCGCGCCCTCGGCGAGGTTGTCGTTGAGGATGGGCACGCTCACCGTGCGGGCCGCCTGTCCCGGCGTGAACACCAGCGTCTGCGACACGGCGGTGTAGTCCTGGCCGGCCACGGCCGAGCCATTGGCGGTGGCGACGTTGACGCTGACGTTGCCGGTGGCGGGCCGGTCCAGCGTGACCGTGAAGACCACCACCCCGGCGCTTTCGTCCACCACGCGGTCGGCCACGCGGATCACCGCCGAGCCCGGGAGGGCCTGGTCGTTGTCGTAGATGGTGGCCCAGGCGATGTTGCGGCCCAGGGTGTCGTTGACCGGGTTGGACAGGTTGAGCCGGAAGAACTCGGTCCGCTCCGCCGTGGTGTTGCCGATGAGCGGGATGTCGATCGTCAGCGCCGTCTGTCCCGGCGCGAAGGTCACGGTGCCGGACCGGGCGCTGTAGTCCGAGCCATTGCTCGCCGTGACGTTGGAATTGTTGTAGCTGACACTGACGGGCAGCGTGTTCGATGCAGTCAGCCGCAGCGTGAAGCGCGCAACGGCACTGGATTCGTCGACTTCGATGTCATCGACCAGGATGGGCATGGCACGTCTCCAAAGGGAGTGGAGGGCCTGCCGGCCTGCGCCAAGGCGCCCGCAGGCAGGGCGCGACAAAGCTTAAGGAGAGCCCCTGCACTTACATCCCCTGGATGAAGGGCGCGTGCGCGCGGCGGCGGCGGTGCACGCCGATACCGGTGGGTGCTGGCACAACCGCCTGCCGTGGAATCGGATGGAGCGCCGGCACCGCCGCCGGCACCACCGCCGGCACCGTTTCGGCGAGCCGTTGCGGTGCCGTCGCCGGGGCGTCAGGCGGAGCTCATACCGGTTCTTGACGCCGACTTAAAGAATCCCGTCACACCCGCGCAGGCGGGTGTCCACGAACTCCGGGCGGCATCCCGGTCGGCGTGGATGCCCGCCTGCGCGGGCATGACGGAATGACTTCACCGGCCATCGCGAACTGGAATCAGGTTTCCGGGCCGAAGCACACCGGATGGTCGTTGCACACGGCGCAGCTCGGCGCCTTGCACACGAAGAGCTCCTCGCGCTCGCACAGTTGCTTGTAGAGGAACTTCTTCCACTTCATGTCCGCGACGTTGCGTGCCACCAGCGCCGGGAACCAGTGTTTCATCAGCGCCGAGAGCTCGGCGCGGTTGGCCAGTTGCAGGTCCTGCCACAGGTGGTTGTCCCCCAGGCAGGCCACCGCGATGGTCTCGGCCATGTGCGCGATCTCGGCCGGCGTGCCGGCCGCCGCATCCGAATGGTCCAGCAGCAGTGCCACCACGTCCCGCACCTCGTCGTCACGCAAGGCGCGCCGGGCCATGGCCAGCGGCAGCGGCTGGGGAAGGAAGCGCTGCTGGGCCAGCATGGTCACACCATTGCCGGAGCGTGCGTGTAGCACTTCTTCGGACAGATCTTGGCGCAGGCCGTGCAGCCGATGCACAGCTCCTGGTGGGCGATGGTCATCACCTTCTTCTCGTACTCCTCGTCATCGTCGCCGTCCGGGTCCAGGCCGATGCGCTCGCCGTCCTCGTCCAGGCCGATGAGCTCCAGCACGCCACGCGGGCAGACGCGGAAGCAGCGGCCGCAGCCGATGCACTTGTCCTCGTTGATGGACTCGACGAAGTTCGGGGTCCAGCTTTCGCCCGAAGGCATGGTGACGCTGAAATTGCTCATGACAGTCTCTGGTGTTGCTTGAATCTTCTCCGGACCAGCCGGCTGTTTGATTCCATTTTTCGATGACAACTCAAATAACTCCGTCACACCCGCGCAGGCGGGTGTCCACGATCACCGGGCGGCATCTCGGCACGCGTGGATGCCCGCTCCCCGCCTGCGCGGGGACAGGCTTCGTGGGCATGGCGGCGTTGTCCCTGCGGCATTCGGGAACTGGAAATCAGCCCGCCTGCGCGGCGGCGAGCCTGGCGCGCGCGGCCACCAGGGCCTCGTGCGCCTCGTGCGCGATGCGGGCCACCTCGGGGATGCGCTCCCAGTTGGTGGGCAGCTCCTCGCTGAGGTCGTGCAGGTCCATCTTGGCCTGCGTGGCCTTGGCGTTGAGCTTCTTGACCTCGGCCTTCAGGGCGTCGATGTCAGCCATAGGTTGCTACCTCCTTGTACTTTTCGATCATCGAGATGCCCTCGTCCACGAGCTTGTTGCCCGCGTCGGCCAGCTTCTGCAGCGAGGCATAGCCGAAGCGATGCACGTCGCGCAGGTAGCGGTTGACGACGATGAGGCGCCCGGTGGTGAGCACCGCGCGGCCGAAGCCCTCGTGGCTCATCTTCATCATGGGCGAGACCATGCAGCCCGTGGCGCGCTCGATGGCCAGGCCGATGGCGTTGTGGAACAGGTCCAGCCGCCACAGCGTCTCGGGGTCCGGGTCGCCCATCACCGGCATCTGGCGCCGCTGCTCGGCCGTGATGATGTAGGGCTCCAGCAGCTTCAGGTCGCTCTTGCTCTCCCAGGTGCCGTGCGTGTCCTGCGCGCGCAGCTGCTTGATCAGCTCGCGGATGAAGCGGTCCTGCAACAGCGCCTCGTCGGCGCCCTGCTCCTGCACTTCGCTCATTGGTTCACCTCTTCCTCGTCGAAATCGAAGGTCTTTTCCTTGCCCTTGAGCAGTGCCTTGCGCAGCCACGGCGGCGGCGTTCCCTTGAGCACCACCTGGAGCTTTTCAAGGATCTCCTTGATCGGGTCCGGGCCGGTGACCTTCACCGGGTGGATGCCGCTGGCCACCACGCGGGCCGCGGCCGAACCGCCGATGGCGGCCACGTACACGATGGCGCAGTCGCCGATGGCGGCCAGCTTGGGCGCGAGCTTGTCCTCGTCGCCGTCCTCGGCCAGGTTGTCGCCGAAGGCGAAGTCCTCGACGAAGGTGCAGCCGTCGGCCGACACCTCGTAGACGCACAGGTGCTTGGCCCAGCCGAAGTGCGCGTCCACGCGCTGCTGGTCCTGGGTGGCGAAGGCAACTTTCATGGGCGGGTACTCCTCAGGGGGTCGGTACGGTTCAAAGGCCGATCTCGGCAACGTCGTCGCTCGATGCGGCTGGCTGCGCCAAACCGGCGGCCGCGGCCCGGGCCGCAGGCGTGAGCGGCCAGTCGTCGGGGCTTGCATGGTGAATCTGGTCCATCAGGAGATTGCCGACCTCGTAGACGAAGTTGCGGCTGCCGCGGTAGCCGACGTGGCAGATGTGCGAGTTGCCGATGCGGTCGAACATCGGGATGCCGAGCCGGAACAGCGGCTTTTTCAGGCGCTGCGCGGCCTGGCGGCCATGCGAGTGCGTCATCAACAGGTCGCACCCCGTGGCCTGCGCGCTGCGCTCCAGGTCCTCCAGGTCGCCGATGTGCACCTCGGCCGTGGGCATGCGCTCCAGCAGCGGCGACTTGGTGGTGGTCACGCACACGGTCAGCTCCGCGCCCATCTCGGTGAGGAAGCTGCCGGCGGACCACAGCAGGTCGGGCTCCGCGCCCAGCGCCACCTTGACGTTGCCGAAGTGGAAGTGGCCGTCCAGCATCGCGTCCACGAGCTGGCTGCGCTGGCGCCGCAGCTTCATGGACGCCGGGCGCCCGCTGAGCTGGCTGAGGAACTTCACCAGCGCATCGGTGGCCGTCAGCCCGGTGAGTCGGTCGAACAGCGTGAACGGCACGCCGCAGCGCGCCTGCAGCGCTTCGGCGGCCGGGCGCATCTGTTCGCCGATGGCGATGGCGTGCTGTGCGCCGCCCAGGGCCTGCAGGTCCTCCAGCGAGGTGCCGCCCAGCGTGTGGCCCAGCCATGCTTGCGGGATGTGCCCGTCCAGCGAGCCCGACACGTCCGGCGCGAACACCGGTTGCAGGCCGAAGGATTCGATGATCTCGCGCAGCTCCCCGATGTCGCCCGGCGTGAGGTGGCAGCCCGGCAGCACCGCCACCTTGCCCGGCACCTTGGGCTCGTTCTCGCGCGGCAGGCTCGACACCAGCGCCGTCACGGCGGCGGCCCAGCCGTCCTGGAACGCGCCCACGTAGTCGGGCGTGGAGGCGTACACCACCGCCGTGTCCATGAGTTCCGGGTGCTTGGCCTGCGCCAGGCGGATGAAGGCCTCGACGTCGTCGCCCTTGGTCTCGGTCAGGCCGGTGGAGCAGACGGCGATCAGCCTGGGCTTGGCGCGCGAGCGGATGTTCAGCAGCGCCTTCTCCAGGTTGTCGTAGCCGCCCATGATGGTGGTGGCCTCGTTCATCGCCGTGGTCTGCAGCGGGATGGCCTCCTTGAAGTGCCGCACCAGCAGCACCAGGCCGAAGGAGGTGCAGCCCTGCGAGCCGTGCATCACGGGCATGCACGAGGCCAGGCCCATGAAGGCGTAGCTCGCGCCCAGCGGCTGGCTCATCTTGAGCGGGTTGACGGCGGCGGCTTTCTTGGATTCGGTGACCAGTGCCATGGCGTGCTCCAGTGTTGGCGGGGCGTCAGGCCGGCAGCGCGGCTTCAAGCGTGTCTTCCCACGGGGCAGGGGCACGCACCTGCTGCCACACGGGGTTGAAGAGCGCCTTGTCGATCTCGTTGATCATGGTGACCATGCCCTCGTAGCCGGCGAAGGCGTGGTGGCGCTCCTGGTTGATGTCCATCCAGGGCATGCGCGCCTTGAGGGCCACGAACTGGCTGCGGCCGCCGCTGAGCATGATGTCCGCCTTGGCGTCGCGCAGCATGGCGTACATCTCGCGCGGGCTCAGGTCGTCGATCATGTGCGCGTCGTCGCCCATGATCTCCTTGATCTTCTCCCTGTCTTCCCTGGTGCTCTTCTTGACGCTCGTGCCCACCACCTCCAGGCCGGCTTCCTGCAGCGCCGAGACCACCGACCAGCTCTTCACGCCGCCGGTGATCAGCAGCACCTTCTTGCCCGTGAGGCGCTGGCGGTAGGCGCGGATGCGCTCGTAGGCGCGCGCCTCCTCCACCGCGATCAGCGCTTCGGTGCGGTCCTTGAGCTCGGCATCGGCGCCCTGCTCCACCAGCAGCCGCGCGATCTCGCGCAGCGTGGCGCTCATGTCCGAGATGCCGTAGAAGGAGCCTTCGAAGTACGGGATGTTCCAGCGCTGCTGCATGCGCGTGGCGACGTTGATCATCGACTTCGAGCACACCATCATGTTGGCCTTGGCGCGGTGCGCGCTGGCCACCTCGCGGTAGCGGCCGTCGCCCGAGATGCAGCTCAGCACGCGGATGCCCAGCGCTTCGAGCAGCGGCTTGACCTGCCACAGCTCGCCGGAGAGGTTGTACTCGCCGATGATGTTGATGTCGTAGGGTGTCGTGGTTTCCGGCTCAACGGTGCCGATCACGTAGTCCAGCAAGGCTTCGGCGCCGAGCTTGTTGCCCAGGTTCTTCGGGCCGGCGAAGCCCGGCGCGTTGACCGGGATCACCGGCTTGCCGAACTTCTCGCTGGCGCGCTTGCACACGGCCTCGATGTCGTCGCCGATGAGGCCGGTGACGCAGGTCTGGTAGACGAAGACCGCGGCCGGGTCCTTTTCATCCAGGATCTGGCGGATGGCCTTGAACAGCCGCTTCTCGGCGCCGTAGATGACGTCGAGCTCGTTGATGTCGGTGGTGAAGCCCAGCCGGTACATCTGCGACCCCGAGGAGGCGCTGTGCCGGTTGTCCCAGGCGTTGCCCTCGCAGGCGATGGGGCCGTGCACGAGGTGGGCCACGTCCACGATGGGCTGCAGCGCGATCTTGGCGCCGTCGAAGGCGCAGCCGCCCGCGGCGGCGCCGGGGGTGAGCTGCTTGGTGCAGCCCTTCTTGCGCGCCTTCTCGTCCTTGCCTTGGTTGTGCTCACAACCGGGCTCGTCGAAGACCTGTGCAATCTTGTCCTTGAGGCTGGGCAACATGGATTCTCCTGGGCGTGCGCAGGGGCCTATGCAGGTTCGGTGCCAGGGCGCCCGGCGGCATGATCTGGAACAAACCGGCCGTGCGCCGCGGGTTTGGCGGCTTCGGCTTGGATGGTTCTCGACAATCGCGACACGCGCCGGCGCGAGCGCGGACGGCCCGGCGCGGGCCCGTTCCGGACGGGGCGGGTTTCACGATGCGCAACAATGGTGGGTTGCACAAAGGGCCACCAGCCATGCTGATCAACTGTGTCGCCTATCAGGAAGGAAAGAAGCTCTCCGACATCCCGGTCGAGGACATCAGCCGCTACGTCCAGCGGCCGGACTGCTTCGTGTGGGTGGCGCTGCGCGATGCCGACGACGAGGAGCTGGCCACCATGCAGCGCGAATTCGGGCTGCACGACCTGGCGGTGGAGGACGCGAGCCACGGCCAGCAGCGTCCCAAGGTGGAGGAGTACGGCGACCAGCTCTTCGTGGTGATGCACACCGTGGAAATCAACGCGCTGGACGAGCTGGAGTTGGGCGAAGTGGACGTCTTCGTCGGGCGCAACTTCGTGCTCTCGGTGCGCAACCGCAGCCGCCACAGCCTGCTCGGGGTGCGCCAGCGCGCCGAACAGGAGCCCCACCTGCTTCGGCACGGTGCGGGCTTCGTGCTCTACGGGCTGTTGGACGCGGTGGTGGACCGCTACTTCCCGCTCATCGACATGATGGAGACCGAGCTGGAGGTGCTGGAGGCGCAGATCTTCGAATCCGGCTCGGCGCGCCAGAACATCCGCCAGCTCTACAACCTCAAGCAGCGCATCATGACCGTGCGCCATGCCGTGACGCCGCTGCTGGAGGCGGTGAGCAAGCTCTGGCGCGGCCGCGTGCCGGCGGTGTGCGAGGCCAACCGCGAGTACTTCCGCGACGTGTACGACCACCTGCTGCGCATCAACGCCAGCCTGGACACGCTGCGCGACACCATCGGCACGGCGATCCAGGTCAACCTGTCCATGGTGACCATCGAGGAATCGGAGATCACCAAGCAGCTTGCCGCGTGGGCCGGCATCTTTGCCGCGGCCACCGCCTTCGCCGGCATCTGGGGCATGAACTTCGAGCACATGCCCGAATTGCAATGGAAGTATGGCTACCCGCTGGCGCTGGGCACCATCCTGCTGACCTGCGTGCTGCTGTACCGGCGCTTCAGGAAGGCGGGATGGCTGTAGAAAAAGCCCGCAGGGCCTGGTCGTGCAGACCGTGCCGTGCGGGCCGGGAAGCCGCTGGAGATCAGCGGATGATGTCGTAGCTGTAGTCGGTCTTGCCAGGGACGATGGTGTTGG
>NZ_CALAOH010000214.1 GCF_937926365.1 uncultured Azohydromonas sp.
TGTCCAGGATGTCAGCAGCGCCCCAGACGTACCGAGAAGTCCGACAGCCTCCTAGCCGCGCCGGGTCCCGGATGCTGCAAAAGGGAAATGGGGTGGTGGCCGCGCGTACGTTCCGGCCTGCAGCCGACGCGCTCGGGTCGCCGCGCGCTACGCGCCGCTGGTCACGACGCTGGTGCGGTTGCCCGCCGCGTCATAGCTGTACGTGATCACGACAGCGTTGCTGTAGGTGGCTTTCTTGAGCGAACCTTCCCCGCGAATCCTGGCCCCAAGCAGCCGCAGCGCGTTGCCGAAATCCAGCGCAAGTACCTGCGCCCGGCGGGGCCCCGGCCAGGCTGACCGGATCAAGCGGCGGCGCTGTCTGCGCAGACCACGACGACGCTTGTCTGTTCCTGCCCAGCCGCGGCCGACTCGCGACGCTTCTTGAGCTTCTTCAGGGCGTAGGCGACCTGCTCGGGTGTTACTTCCCCTTCAGCCTCGCCGGCCAGGTTGAAGCGTGCACCGCCTGCTGCGACGGCCTCGAAGTAGGCGTTGGAGGTGGCCCACGCGGACAGCGCCAGCTTGAGCGGGATGCAGCCCAGCGGCAGGCGGCCAGCCTTGCGCTCCGCGTCGAGCACCTTGCTGGTGCCGATGGCCATCGGCCGCACGCTGGTGAAGAGGCCGGGGAAGTGCTCGGCGAGCACCCGAAGCGCGGCATCGGCCTTGGCCGCCTGGCGGCGCTGGCGCTCGGCGTTGCTCAAGCGCTCCTGCGGGGGGCTGGCGGGCGGCATGTCCCCGGTAGTCACCTTTTCCTCTTGCGATGGCGCCGCTGCCTGCGGCCGGGCCTTGAGCCTGAGGACTGGCCTGTCTGCCTGTGTTTCAGCGATGGCCGGCGCTGGTGACGCCTGGCGCTGTTCGTTGCCGACGATCACGACGCGGCGCTGCTTGCGATGGATGACGGGTTCGGTACTCATCGTGGTGAGGGCGTGCTGCCCGAATATTCAAGCTGTCATTTGAGGACGGCAACGGGTTCCATCACGGTGGTTCCTGTGTGCTCATGCAGCTGATGCTGTCCGGCCGTGCTCGCCAGTTGGCCACCATGTGCCGCCACGGGCATCGCTGCGCCGAGCACATGCACGCATCCAGCCTGACGTCTGGTGGGCCCCCGATTGCGAGGCACTGTGCTGTCGTAGCTCGGACCTCGATTCGCATGGGGCGGCAGTATGCCGCGCTGGACGAGCGACTTTGCCAGATGAACCGCCCGCCATCACGGCAGCCATCGCCCCATGGCGTCACCAGCGACCGGGGGCCGGACCTGCCACGGGCACAATGGCGCCGCCCGCCAGGCGCGCGCATGCGCTTGGCGGGGCACCGCCTTCGCTGTCCTGATCAAGCCGTGCGCAACCCTTCCGCCCCATCCGCCGCGCCGCTGGAACACCTCGCCGGCCTGGTCGAGCGCGTAACCTTCCACAACGCCGACAACGGCTTCTGCGTCCTGCGCCTGAAGGTCAAGGGCGAGCGCGACCTCGTCACGCTCATCGGCCACGCCCCGGCGGTGACACCCGGCGAGTACGCGTCAGCCTCCGGGCACTGGGTCACCGATCGCGAGCACGGCCGGCAGTTCCGCGCCGTGTTCGTCAAGATCGCACCGCCCACCACCCTGGCCGGCATCGAGCGCTATCTCGGCTCCGGCATGGTCAAGGGCATCGGCCCGGTCTACGCCGGCCGGCTCGTGCAGGCCTTCGGTGCCGACGTATTCGACGTCATCGAGCGCACGCCCGAGCGGCTGCGCGAAATCCATGGCATCGGCGACAAGCGCGCGCGCAAGATCATCGGTGGCTGGGCCGACCAGAAGGTGATCCGCGAGATCATGGTGTTCCTGCATGCGCACGGCGTCTCCACGTCGCGTGCCGTGCGCATCTTCAAGACCTACGGTGCCGACGCCATCGAGATGGTGCGCGCCGACCCGTACCGGTTGGCGCGCGACATCCGCGGCATCGGTTTCCTGTCGGCCGACACCATCGCCCAGAAGCTGGGCATCGCCCGCGACTCCCCGCTGCGCGCCCGCGCGGGCGTCTCCCATGCGCTGGCCGAGGCCGCAGCCGAAGGCCATTGCGGCTTGCCACACGCCGAACTCGTGCCGCTGGCGGTGAAGCTGCTGGAGATACCTGCGGACGTCATCGAGGCCGCGATCGCGCAGGAGATCGAGGACGGGGTGCTCGTGCCCGAGACCATCGACTCCCAGCCGTGCGTGTTCCTCGCGCCGCTGCACCAGGCCGAGCGCTCCATCGCCGCCCAGGTCGTGCGGCTGAAGACGCAAGCCGCGCCGTGGCCGGCCATCGACGCCGACAAGGCCATGGCATGGGTCCAGCGCAGGCTGGGCATCGAGCTGGCCCAGAGCCAGCAGGCGGCGCTGCGGCTGGCGCTGTCGTCCAAGCTACTGGTCATCACCGGCGGCCCCGGCGTGGGCAAGACCACGCTGGTCAACTCGATCCTGACCATCCTGCGCGCCAAGGAGGTTCACGCCTTGGCCGCCGCGCCCACCGGGCGAGCGGCCAAGCGGCTGTCGGAGTCCACCGCCCTGGAGGCCCGCACCATCCACCGGCTGCTGGAGGTCGATCCGCGCAACGGCCAGTTCAAGCACAACGAGGATTCACCCCTGCAGTGCGACCTGCTGGTGGTGGACGAGTGCTCGATGATCGACGTGCCGCTGGCCAACCATCTGCTCAAGGCCGTCGCGACGCGCTCGGCGGTGATCTTCGTCGGCGACGTGGACCAGTTGCCCTCGGTCGGGCCGGGCCAGTTCCTGGCCGATCTCATCGCCAGCGGCGCCGTGCCCGTGGTGCGGCTCACCGAGGTGTTCCGCCAGGCGGCGAGCTCGCGCATCGTGCGCGCGGCGCACCAGGTCAACCAGGGCCACTTTCCCTCGCTGCCGGCCAAGGGCGAGCCCTCGGACTTCTACTTCGTGCCGGTAGAGGATGCCGAGGCGATCGCCCCGACGGTCGTAGACCTCGTGGCCGAGCGGCTGCCCAGGAAGTTCGACTTCGACCCCGTGCGCGACATCCAGGTGCTGTGCCCGATGAACCGGGGCGCCACGGGCGCGCGCGGCATCAACCCGCTGCTGCAGGACAGGCTCAACCCGCCGGGCCCGGCCAGCGTCACCAAGTTCGGCAACACCTTGGGCGTCGGCGACAAGGTCATGCAGATGGAGAACAACTACGACCGCGACGTCTACAACGGCGACATCGGCCTGGTGGCGCAGATCGATCCCGAGGAGCAGGAGCTGGTGGTGGAGTTCGACGGCCGACCAGTCATCTACCCGTGGGCCGAGCTCGACGAGCTGACGCTGTGCTACGCCACGACGATCCACAAGTCGCAGGGCTCCGAGTACCCGGTGGTCGTGATCCCGGTGTCCACCCAGCACTTCATGATGCTCAAGCGCAACCTCGTCTACACCGGCATCACCCGGGGCAAGTGGCTGGTGGTGCTGGTGGGCCAGAAGCGCGCGCTGGCCATGGCGGTCAAGGGCCGGCAGACCCGGCGGCGCTGGTCCAAGCTGCGCGAGCGCCTGGCTTGAGCGTACAGCCAAGCGCCCAGCGGTCCACCCTGTTGCCGCGCGGCGGCTATAGCCAACGCCCTGCCCGTCGTCGAGCCGCTCCACAGGGGCCGTGCCGTCAGCCCTGCGCCTCGCCCGTGATCTCGACCAGCACCACTTCCCAGCGGTCCACCTTGAGGGCGTCCTGGTAGGCCGGCGCGGTCTGCACGCGGCTGCGCGCCATGATGCCGGTGACGACGGCGTTGAAGCAGGTACCGTCAGGCAGCGCCGCGGCCTCGGCCGAGCACTCGAAGATCCACTCCACTACTTCGGCAGGTGGCACCTGCGTGGCGGCGCTGGCCTGGGCCATCTCGTCCACCGCCACGTGAAGGGCCGCCCAGAAGGGGTTGGCCGGCTGCCGCGACTGCTGGCCCCGCAGCCAACGCAGCAGGTTCAGCCGCCCGTCGGCATCGGTGAACGCCTGGCTGGCGCGGCCGAGCAGGTCGATCGCGTCCTGTAGCAGCTGCTCAAAGTCCACCGGGCCCTGGCGCTCGGCGCCGGCGAGGCTCGTGCCCGTGAGGCGCAGCGCCATGGCGTGGTAGGTCAGCACGGTCACGCCGCGCACGTCGTCGCCCACGAGGGCCAGCAGCCGCCGGCGCAGCTCCAGCGCGGCGTGGCGGTTGAAGGCCAGCGCGATGATGTGGGCGCTCGGCACGCGGAGCACGCGCAGCAGCCACGCGATGCGGTGCACGATGACGCGCGTCTTGCCCGAGCCTGGGCCCGCGAGCACCAGGTGGTTGCCACGCTCGGGTTTGCGAACCAGGCCCTCCTGCACCGGAGGCCGCAGTGCATCAACGATGCGCCGGTACGACTCGTCGGTGGTGGCCAGGTCCAGCACCTCGGCGCGCCCGCGAAACCCTACAGTTGTAGTTGCTGGAAGAGCGTGCGCCGGCGGTGGCATGCA
>NZ_CALAOH010000215.1 GCF_937926365.1 uncultured Azohydromonas sp.
CCCACGAACCTGGCGGCATTGACTCTTACAGAGGTTGTATGACTGGCAGATATCGCAGTCCGCCCTGTCCCGGTACAGGGCCGCGATGGACTCCAGGGGGTACTCCACGTCCGTAACCAGCACCGTGTACTCCCAGAGCTTGTCGGGCCCCAGCACGGCCGCGTCGGCGAACGCCAGGCGCAGTTGGCCGCGATCGTTGACGCGCTCGCGCACCAGCCCTTGGCGGATGAGCTGGCGCACGATGACCACGCGGCGCTTGCGGCTCCAGCCCACCAGTTGCAACTCGTCCTCCACCATCTGGCAGCCCTGGCTGTCCGCACGGCTCCAGTCGCCGCGTGCGAACTGCCGCGCCACCAGGCGCTGCACGTTCTTGGTCTGGCGCAAGCGCAGCAAATAGGGCTGGTTTCGGCTTTCCAGCTCGGTGAGGATGCCCTCGTTGCCGTAGCCGCAATCGCCTCTCACGAGCACCGGACGCCGCTGCCCCAACTCGTCGAGCAGGCAACCCAGCCGGCCCTTGGCGTGCACGCTGGTGTGCTGCTTGCCCGAGGTCACCAGCACGTCCAGCACCAAGCGCAGGTTGCCCACCCAGTACGTGTGCAGCACGTGGCTCGGGCGCGCGGGCTTGTGCGGGTTGTAGCCCAACTCGGCTCCTTCCTGGCGCCCGTACAGCGGTTTGATGCTGGCGTCGATGTCCAGCACCCAGGGCTTGTCCAATGCCTCCTGCACCGAGTGCAGCAGTGCGCTGCGCATCCACGCCGCGCCGGCGTCCTCGTTGATGCGCTGCAGCCCGCGGCGCAGTGCGTCTTCGCTGACTGCGTATTTCAGAGCATCGTGGACGGCGTTTCAGGCTGATGGTGGACGGGATTTCAGCGTGATCGTGGACGGCGTTTCAAGTTGATCGTGAACGCTGTTTCAGCGTCATCGTGGACGATGGGGACGCGCGGGTGACCTTCTGACCGGCGTCATGCTCGCCGCCTTTTGCGGTCCGAGCTGATGCCCACCAAGAGAGTCCCGATGCGACGAATAAGAGAAGCGCTACGCCTGCACCTGCAGGCCAAGCTGAGTTACACCGAGGTCGCCCGAGCGCTGCAGATCTCCAAGAGCGGGGTTGGCAAGTTCGTGTCGCTGGCCCGCGTGGCTGGCCTGGACTGGGAGGCCGTGCAGGCGCTCACCGACGAGGAGTTGGAGGCGCGGCTGTACCGCCCGCCGCTACCGCGCAGCAGCCACCAGCTCGAACCCGACTTCGGCCTGGTGCACCAGGAGCTCAAGCGTATGCGATCAATCAACGACGCCCTTGAAATCGGCAGCGGCTGTTGAGAAGGTACGTGCCCACGTAGGCAGATGGGCACGTAATGTCAGACAGTCATCTTTCCGAGTTGGCGCAGCGGCTGGTGATCGGCCACAAGCGTGACGGGCGCAGCATCTACGACGAGGGTGCCAAGCACGAGCTGGTCATGGCGTGCCTTGAGCCGGGCGCGTCGCTGGCCAAGATCGCCCGCGCATGCAGCGTCAATGCCAACCAACTCGCCAGCTGGGTACGGCAGCACGAACGCTCAGTGGCACAGAGCACCTCGCCCGGCGGCGAGATCGTGGAAGCTGCCCAGGCATCGGACTTTGTGCCAGTACGCATCGAGCCCGCTGAACCGGCCGCGGCCGAGCCCGTGGTGAACCTGCAGGCGCGGCTGCCCAACGGCGTCGTGCTGGACCTGCGCGGCTGCGACCTGGGCCAGGCGTGCAGCGTGATCGAGGCCTTGGGGAGGGTGCGGTGTTCCGCTTCAACGAAGGGCTGAAGGTCTACCTGCACCGCCCGGCGGTCGACTTCCGCATGGGCATCAACGGCCTGGCGCTGCTGGTGGAACAGTCGCTGGGGCTCAACCCGTTCGCCGAATGCGTGTACGTGTTCCGCAACCAGCGGCGCACCCGGGTAAAAATCTTGGGTTGGGACCGCAACGGGTTCTGGCTCCTTCTCAAGCGGCTTGAGGCCGACAAGTTCATCTGGCCCGACGAGGCGGCGGTGCCGACGCTGACGCTGGAGCAACTGCACTGGCTGCTGGAAGGCATCAACGTGGCCGCCGTGAGGCGGCATCCGCAGCGGTTGTACGAGCACGTCGGCTGACGCACGGCAAGCAACACGGCCGTGGCGCTGAAGCGTCACCGGCCACGGCGATGTTCTCGCACAATAGGGCGTCCCACCGGCACAGCCCAACGCCAAGAGAACAACGCCGCCGATGCAGCAGATGCCCAGCGCCGAAGAGTTCCAAGCCCTGCAGCAGGCGCTGGCCGAGGCTGCGCGCCGCAACGAGGCGCTGGCGGGCGAGCTGCGTGTCGTGCGCACCGAGCGTGACCTGCTGCAGGAGCAGCTCAACCGGTTCAAGCGGCAGCTCTTCGCTGCCAAGAGCGAGGTCCGAGGCACCGAGCAGAAGGACCTGTTCTTCAACGAGGCCGAGGAGCTCGGCGCCGGCGCCGCCCCGGCCGCTGAAGAGGCTACGGCCGAAGACGGCGACAGCGTCGACGTGCCGGCGCACAAGCGCGCCAAGCGCGGTCGCAAGCCGCTGGACCCCGCACTGCCGCGCGAGGTCGTGCGCCACGAGCTGCCCGAGTCCGAACGCGTGTGCCCGCATGACGGCGCCGCGCTGCAGGAGATCGGCGTGGAGGCCAGCGAGCAGCTCGACATCATCCCGCAGCAGGTGCGCGTCATCCGCCACGAGCGGGTGAAGTACGCCTGCCCGTGCTGCGACGGCGGACTGCGCTTGGCGCCCAAGCCCGCGCAGGTCATCCCCAAGGGGCTGTTCACCGACGGGCTGCTGTCCTGGGTCATCACCTCCAAGTACCTCGACGGGCTGCCGCTGTACCGCCAGGCGGCGCTGCTGGGGCGCTTCGGCGGCAGCGACCTGTCGCGCAACACGATGGCCGCCGGCGTCGTGCGTGTCGGCCGGGAGGTGCAGCCTGTCATCAACCTCATGCGCGACCGGCTGCTGGAGGCGCCGCTGATCTACGGCGACGAGACCGTGGTCCAGGTGCTCAAGGAGCCCGGACGCAAGGCACAGACCAAGAGCTACATGTGGGTGCAGATGACCGAGGGCTCGGGAGCCGACGGCACCGGGCCGCCGATCCGGCTCTTCGCCTACTCGCCGTCACGCAGCGCGCAGACGGCGCTGGACCTGTACGCCGGCGTGCAGGCGGGCAGCGTGCTGATGAGCGACGGGTATGACCCATACGACAACGTCGCCGTGGGCAACAAGCTCGTGCACTTGGCATGCTGGGCGCACTGCCGACGACGGTTCCATGAGGCAGTGCAGGCGCTGGCCAAGGACAAGCGCGGCCCCGACCAGGTGGCCGTGCAGTTCATGGACCTCATCGGTCGGCTGTACCACGTCGAGTCGGTGGCCAGGAAGGAAAAGCTCAGTGCCAGCGCACTGAAGGAGCGGCGTCAGCAGCAGAGCGTTCCGATCCTCGACGAGATCGAGCGGCTGCTGCTGGTCAAGCTCCACACAGTGATGCCCAAGTCGCTGCTGGGCAAGGCGCTGCACTATGCCCATGGGCAGTGGTCCAAGCTCAGGCGCTACGTTGACGATGGCAACTACCCCATAGACAACAACGTGTGTGAGAACGCCATCCGTCCGTTCGTGGTCGGAAGAAAAGCATGGCTCTTCAACGACACAGTGGCCGGCGCCAATGCCAGCGCGAACCTGTACTCGCTGCTGCAGACCTGCATCGCCAACGGCATCGACGGCTACTGGTACCTGCGCCGGCTGCTGACCGAGTTGCCCAAGGCCAAGACCGTGGACGACTACGAGGCGCTGCTGCCCTGGAACCTCGGACCGGCGGCGAGCTGACCGCCACTGCCGTCAGGCAGTGAGCACATCCTGCCGCCGTCCGCCAGGACGGGTAGGAAAGACCGCTTACGCTCAAGCGCCCGGGCGTGACGCTGCAGCTACTGTGGGAGGAGTACACCCGGACCATGGCCGATGCCGGGCAGCCGGCGTACAAGTACACGAGCTTCTGTGTCAAGTACCGGGCCTTCGCCCAGAGGCAGAAGCGCTCGATGCGCCAGGTGCACCTCGGCGGCGAGAAGCTGTTCGTGGACTACGCCGGCTCGACCGTCCCGATCGTGGATCCGCTCACCGGCGAGATCAGCGCCGCGCAGATCTTCGTGGCCACGCTGGGCGCGTCGAGCTACACCTTCGCCTGCGCGACGCCGCGGCAGACCACGGCCGACTGGATCGGCGCGCAGGTACGCGCGCTGGAGTATTTCGGCGGCGTGCCCAAGCTGATCGTGCCGGACCAGACCCGGTCGTTGATCAAGCATCCCGACCGCTACGACCCGGTGCCCAACCGGCTCTACGAGGAGTTCGCCCAGCACTACAGCACGGCAATTTTGGCTGCCCGCCCAGCTCACCCGAAGGACAAGCCGAAGGTCGAGGCCGCGGTGCTCCTGGTCCAGCGCTGGATCTTGGCGCGGCTGCGCAACCGGCGTTTCTTCAGTATGGGCGAGCTCAACCAGGCCATTGCCGTGCTGCTGGAGGAGCTGAACCGGCGCCCGTTCAAGAAGCTGCCGGGCTGCCGCCGCAGTGCCTTCGAGCAGCTCGACGCCCCGTTGCTGCAGCCGCTGCCGCCGCGGCGCTTCGTCATCAGCCGCTGGAAGCAGGTCAAGGTCAACATCGACTACCACGTCGAGTTCGAGGGCCACTACTACAGCGTCCCCCACCGCTTTGTCGGCCAGCGGCTGGAGCTGCGCGCCACCGACGCGCTGCTGGAGTGCTTCGCCGCCAACCAGCGCGTGGCCTGCCACACCGTCACCTCGGTGCGCGGCGGCTTCACGACGGTGGCCGAGCACATGCCCGCGTCGCACCGGGCACACCGCGAGTGGACGCCGGCCAAGCTCGTCGCCTGGGGCCGGCGCATCGGCGTGAGCACCGCCGCGGTGGTGTCCTGGCAGCTCAAGCACCGCCCGCACCCCGAGCAGGGCTACCGCGCCTGCCTGGGGTTGCTGGCCCTGGCGCGCCGCTACACGGACGAGCGGCTGGAGGCGGCCTGCGAGCGCGCCATGGCCATCCGCGCCCCGACGCTGCGCAGCGTCACCAACATCCTCAAGAGCGGCCTGGACCGCCAGGGCGCATTGCTCACCGCCACAGCTACCGACCACCCCGTCATCGAGCACGAGAACGTGCGCGGCCCCGACTACTACCACTGACCCAACGAAGGAGAACCCTGCCCATGCTCGCCGAACACACCCTGGATCAACTGCGCACCCTGCGCCTGGACGGCATGCTGCGCGCCATCGAGGAGCAGTCCACCAGCACGGCCGCCGCCGAGCTCTCGTTCGAGGACCGGTTCACGCTGCTCGTGCAGCGTGAGATCGCCTTGCCGCGCGTCAATCTGGATGAGAGCAGCGCGTCAATCTGGATGAGAAGAGTCGCGGGGCCTGGCGGGTGAAGGGCGAGCCCGGAACCCGCCAGGCCCCGCGCGCGCCGGTGTTGGCCTCCCGTAGGCCTTGTCGGTGGTCGCGGTGGGGTCCGGTATGAGGCAGGAATCTCGATTCCCGAGAGCCTGACCTTGACCGGACGACACATCCACGACCACCAGATGAGGCTTTACATGAAGCTCAGACTGACCGAAGGGCTGCCCACGGCAGCCGCGCGCGCTGGCATCAGCGTGGCCACGGCCTACCGCATCGAGCAGGATCCGCGGCTACCGTCCCAGAAGCAGGCACCTCGGCAGAGGCGCCGGCCAGATCCGCTGGCCGAGATCTTCGACAGCGAGGTGGTGCCGCTGCTCAAGGCCGCGCCCGGCGTGCGGCCGATCGCGGTGCTCGAAGAGATGATGCGCCGCCACCCGGAACTCACCCGCAGCGTGCGCCGTACCCTGGAGCGGCGCATCCGTACCTGGCGCGCCCAGCATGGCCAGGAGCACGACGTCGTCTTCCGCCAGGTGCACGAACCCGGGCGCATGGGGCTGTCCGACTTCACCGAGATGCACAGCCTGGGCGTGACGGTCGGCGGCGTGCTGCTGGACCACCGGCTCTACCACTTCCGGCTGGCCTGCTCGGGCTTCGAGCACGCGCACGTCATCCTTGGCGGCGAGAGCTACGTCGCGCTGGCCGAAGGGCTCCAGAACGCGCTGTGGGCCCTGGGCGGCGTGCCACGGGAGCACCGCAGCGACAGCCTCTCGGCGGCATTCCGCAACCTGGACTCCCAGGCACGCGAGGACCTGACCTCGCGCTACGACGCGCTGTGTGCCCATTACGGCATGCAGCCCAGCCGCAACAACCGCGGCGTCGCGCACGAGAACGGCGCCATCGAGAGCTCGCACGGCCACCTCAAGAGCGCCATCCGTGACGCGCTGCTGCTGCGCGGCAGCGCCGACTTCGCCGACCTGGTGGCCTACCGGCGCTTCATCGACGAGATCGTCAGCCGCCACAACGCGCGCAACGGCAAGCGTATCGAGGCCGAGCGAGCCGTGTTGCAGCCTCTGCCGGCCACGCGCACCTGCGACTACGAGGAGACGCTGGTGTACGTGACCTCGGCGTGCGGCTTCACGCTGCGCAAGGTCTTCTACACGGTGCCGTCGCGGCTCATCGGCCACCGGCTGCGCGTACGGCTGTACGACGACAGGCTGGAGGTGTTCCTCGGCGGCACGGCGCTGATGACGCTGGCCCGTGGCCGCACCGGCGGCAACGGCCGCCACGGCCATGTCGTGGACTACCGCCACGTCATCCACGCTCTACGGCGCAAGCCCATGGCGCTGCTCAATTTGGTCTACCGCGAGCAGCTCTTCCCGCGCGAGGCCTACCGGCTGACGTTCGAGCGGCTGTGCGAGCAGCTGCCGCCGCGCGCGGCCTGCAAGACCATGGTTGAGCTGCTGAGCATGGCGCACGAGCGCACCTGCGAGGCGCAGCTGGGCCAGCTGCTGCAGCAATACCTGGCCGAGCGCCGGCTGCCCGACCTCAACGAGCTGCGGGCGCACTTCGCACCCGACCCGGCACAGTTGCCCGAGGTCTGCGTGCAGCTGACCTCGCTGAGCGACTACGAGGCCCTTCTCCACAGCCACACCGAGGTGCAAGCATGAGTGACGCCATCGATTCCACGCGGCTGACGCTGCTGCTCAACGAGTTGCGGCTGCCTGCGCTCAAGCAGATCTGGTCGTCCTTCGCCGAGCGCTCCGACAAGGAAGGCTGGCCCGCGGCGCGGCTGATCATGGCGCTGGCCGAGCACGAGCTCGCCGAGCGCGACAGGCGCCGCATCGAGCGTCATCTGGGCAAGGCCCGGCTGCTGCCGGGCAAGACGCTGGAGAACTTCGACTTCGATGCCGTGCCGATGGTCTCCAAGGCGCAGGTCGCGGCGCTGTGCGCCGGCGATGGCTGGCTGCGCCACGGTGCCAATTTGATCCTCATGGGACCGCCTGGCGGCGGCAAGTCGCACTTGTCGTCGGCCATTGGCCTGGGGCTGCTGGAGAAGGGATGGCGGGTGCTGTTCGCCCGCACCTCGGACCTGGTCCAGCGGCTGCAGGTCGCGCGTCGCGAGCTGGCCCTGGAAGCGGCAATCAGCCGGCTCGACCGCTTCGATTTGGTCATTTTGGACGACTTTGCGTACGTCACGAAGGACCAGGCCGAGACGTCGGTACTGTTCGAGCTCATCAGCGCCCGCTACGAGCGCCGCTCGCTGCTGATCACGGCCAACCAGCCATTTGGCGAGTGGGGGAAGGTCTTCCCCGATCCCGCCATGACGCTCGCAGCGGTTGACCGTTTGGTCCACCACTCAACCATCTTCGAGCTCAACGTCGAGAGCTACCGGCGGCGTACCGCACTGCAGCGCAAGCAGGAAGGCCCGGGACGTCCAGCCAGCTTCGCGACACCGAGGAATGTCAGCCGGACGCGGCGCGACAAACCAGCGGCCGAATAGCTCTTGCCCGCGTCAATCAACTCGCGCATCATCACCGCGCCGCGACAGTTTTTCTCATCTTGATTGTCGCGCGTCTCTCATCCTGATCGTCGCGCCATATCGCCTGGCGCGACAACCGCCGCGTGGCGCGGCTGCTCAAGGCCGCCAAGCTCAAGGTCAGCGCCGCGTGCATTGAGGACATCGACTGGCGCACCAGCCGCGGCCTGGACCGCGCGCTCATCACCTCGCTGGCCAGCGGCGACTGGATCCGCCACGGACGCAATCTGCTGATCACAGGTGCCACGGGTTGCGGGAAGACTTGGCTGGCGTGCGCCCTGGCGCACCAGGCCGTGCGCAGCGGCTTCTCGGCGCTGTACGTGCGCGCCGCACGGCTGTTCGACGAGCTGCAGGTCGCGCACGGCGACGGCAGCTTCTCACGGCGGCTGACCCAGTTGGCCAAGGTTGACGTCTTGGTACTGGACGACTTTGCGCTTTCCCCCATCGGCGCCGCCGAGCGCAACGACTTGCTGGAGTTGCTCGACGACCGCGTCGGCACGCGCTCGACCATCATCACCAGCCAGCTTCCCCTGCGCACCTGGCATTCGTATCTGAACGACCCAACCTTGGCCGACGCCATCCTGGATCGCGTGGCGCACTCCAGCCACAAGATCGAACTCAAGGTCAGCCGCTCCATGCGCGACACCGGCGCCGAGCCCAAGGCGTGAGAGCGGCCAGCCGCTTCGACAGCAGCGCCGCGACCGGGCATTTCAGCCTGATCGTGGACGATTGAGTACCATTCGACCTAGACCTTGCGCGCTCCCCCAGCGCGCCGCGAACGGCGCCTGATTTGCCGTCCACGATCAGCCTGAAATGGGCGTCCACGATCGCTGAAATCCGCAGCTGACCACCTTGCTCATGCCCAGCGCCTGCGCGGCCACCGCGTCGCCACGCAGCGCCGTGATGTGCGCATAGCGCCGATGTCCGGCCAGCACTCCCAGCAGCAGCGTGCCCAGCACGTCGCGCTTGTTGGGCGCGTTACCGCTGCGGTACTCCAGCGGGCACTCCTGCACCCAGCGCTCGAACACACCCGTGGCCGCCAGAAACTCGGCAAAGAACACCAACTGCCCATTGGGCGTGGCCGGCGCCGCCTCGTCCCAGCGCACATGCATGCGCCCGCCCAGCGTGTCCACCACCACCGGGTCCTAGGCACCGCCGCCGCCGTCTCTCAGGGCCAAGGCCCGCTTGCGTCTTGCTTCACCCATCGGGTGAGTCTGCCTGACCGAGCCAAGTGCTTGTCAGCATTGGCCCGCTGGCTGATTCACACGGCGGCAACCGCCGGATTTAGGTTGAGTGCCTTTTCCTGGGTTTTCCACGCCGGGCGCTGCTCAGCCCCTCCCGGTCGCAAGCGGCTGATCTTCATTGATCGCTCAACCGTTTGCACTTCAGCGGACCTTGATGGGGTGTGAGGCATAGCGCGATCAGGGGATCAGGCCAACAGGAGTGGTTCAAGTACAGCAGCCGCTGTGTCTCACGCGGCCGATTTTATGGACCCGTCAGCCATTTGACCGCCCGATGGACCGACCGTTGGGCCGTGCCAGGGCAGGGTGTCTGGTCTGCGGCCAGTTCGGCGCCAACGACGTCTACCGAGGCACACGGCTGCGAAGTCGGTCCGCCTGGAGCCCCCTGCCGCACTGCGGTGGCAGTGCCGCATGGCTGCTGAGTGGTGCAGCATGCCCGTGCCCGAAGCCATCTTCCGCGCCGTTGGAGTACCCGGCACCGCCGCTTGGCGGCCCAGCGCAGGCAAGGCAGTCCCTGGCGGCGTCCGAGCCTGTGCAGCTGTTGAAGCCGGGCATGTCAGCAGGTACGCCGGTTCCCAGCGCGGGGCAGGGCGTCGGGCATGCCAATCCAGCGCGGCGTGCCCGCTTCGTCGAGCTCGATGCGGCCTGTCAACGCCGTGGAGTGCGCCAGACTCCACACCGTGATGGAAAGGACGGTCGTTGCTGGTGCGGCATGCGGGTCGTGACCCGGCCGCAGCCGTCTGGCCAGGTACATCAGCACCAGGGTCGCATCGTGATCTTCACCAACGGCGCTTTGCGCCCTGGACTCCATCTCCACGAGCTCCTTGGCCATGTCGTGCTCTGGCAGCTCGACATCGACGACAGCGCGCTCCAGGCCGGCTGCCAGGTCCGCGGTGCGGAACACCAGCCAGCGGCCGGGAAAGTCGCGCAGGCACACGCCCGGCGCACCATAGCGGCGGGACAGTCGACCGTAGAAAGTCTGGAGCAGCGGTGACGGTTGCTGGTCGGGCATCGATGACATGGCCCGGAACTTTGCCGCGTGGTTGGCGCAGGCCTGCGCCGTTGTTGCAGTGCTGTCACACCGCACCTGCAGGCTCATGGGACAAGTTCCGATTTCCGGCCATGGCGTGATGGTCCACAAGCGCCGCTTCTCGACAGCGAGTCGGGCTCAGGCATGTCCCGGCGGGTACGAGAAGCCGCCGCCATGCTCCTCCTCGAGCCGAGCTTCTTCCATGATGTCTTCCTGCACCGGGTCCGGTGGGCCG
The DNA here is from genome assembly GCF_937926365.1 of uncultured Azohydromonas sp. GTDB lineage: Bacteria > Pseudomonadota > Gammaproteobacteria > Burkholderiales > Burkholderiaceae_C > Azohydromonas. The sequence continues at coordinate 10,444 of NZ_CALAOH010000215.1, forward strand.
CCGCGGCGGATGTGTGCCGCGTACCACGCCGCGATCAGCAGTCCCACGAGTGGCTCCGGGCCTTCCAGGAACTGATCAAGATCCAACGCGCTGGCTTCGCAGATCGCCTCGATGGGCGCGATCTTGAACCGGACCTGTCCCTCGCCCACGTCTCGCGACAGGCACAGGTCCGCGAACTCGATGCCGTCTGGAATGGTCACGCGCAGCTGTCTCATGCTGCCTTCCTCCATGGCCATGCCGAAATGTTCCTCCTTCGTTGCCGGCTTGAACGGCCAGTGCATGGAAGCCCCTGCGCCGGATACCGCAAGGTCGGCAAGGGCCGAGGCAGGGCGCTTCCTTCGCCGTTGCAATGTCAGGACGCGGCGGCCTCGGCGCCCGGGGTGTCGGTGGCCGGCGGCGCCTCGGGAGCTGAGGCGGATGCCCCGTCCGCAGCGCGTGCGGGCTCGTTCGAGCCGTTGGCAGCCCTCGTCCTGCGCGACACCTTCTTGCCCGCAGCTTTCTTGGCGGGCGCTTTCCTGGCTGCGGCCTTCTGGGCTGCACGCTTGGCCGTCACGGTGACGTCGACAGCGTCAGCTGCGGGGGCCTCGTCCGCCGGCGTGGCCTGGGCGCGTGTCTTCTTCGCAGCAGCCTTCTTGGCAGCCGCCTTCTTCGTGGGCGCAGGTGCTGCGGACGCCTGCGACGCGCCAGCGGTCTTCCTGGCCGCCGGCGCGGCGGTCTTGGCACCGCGCGGGGCACGACCCTCTTCCATGCCGAAGCGCTTGGCGGCCTTGGCATCGGTCGTGGCCAGGTGCGCGCCCCTGGCCGTCACGGGCTGCTCCAGCTGCACGGCGCCGCCCTCGTCCATCCTGGAGAGCGTCTGCGCCAGCTTGGCCACCGCGCGGGCGAGCTGCTTGACCGTCTTGGCGCCGACTGCGAGGTTGGCCAGGTCGATCTTCGTGCGGAACGTGGCTGCAGCCACCGGCTGCGGTACCTTCTTCGCTGCCGCCTTCTTGGCAACGGGAGCGGACTTCTTCGCAGCGGCTTTCTTGGCAGGCGCCTTGTTGGTGGCGGCGGTTTTCCTGGTCGGCATGGTCGTGTTGCTCCCTCAACGGGTGCGGTGGTGTTGCGACAGTTGAGGATTATTGCCCTGGCGTCGCGCGTGCCGCTGGCGGCTTGCCTGTGTGAACAAGCGGGCAGGGAGCCGGGACGGAAATGGCCTGAATCACTGAGCAGCAGCGTCGAGCGCGCATTCAACTTCCAGAAGCTGCGGCGCCAGTCCTTACGGCACGCACGGTACATTGGCCGCGTCGAACCTGTTCAGAGGAGGGCGCCCATGAACCGATCCAGCCCCGTGGGATGATGCTGCAGTTCGCGTTCGGCCCGCATTCCCCGAGCGCCAGGCCGGCCAGTGGTCCGCCCGCCCATGCCGGCGATGACAGCGTCCTTGAGGCGTCGCCGCAGATGCTGGCGCTGGCGGCCGCTGCGAAAGCGTGGTGGGAGACCGGCCGGCCCGAGGGCTGGTCGCTGGAGCAGCACCTGGCCGACCCGGCCGCTGGCTGCAACGCTTCGGCGCAGGAGCGGGCGTTGGCTGAAGCCGTTGCGCAATGGGTGATGAAGCAGGGCAGCTGAACAGCGCTGCGTGCCAAGGGCCAAGGTGGCCCTCTGCGGGCCTGGCTCAGAACAGGCTGGGGTTCGGATCGATCAGCTTCGAGAAGTCGTCCTGCACGAACGGCAGGATGGCGTCGGCCACGGGCTGCAGCTGGCGCTCGATGTAGTGGTGGTAGTCGATCGGCGCTCGGCGCATCTCCAGCGGCTGCGGGCCCGAAGTCGTCATCACGTAGCTGATCCGGGTGCGGCTGCTGCCCTGGTACTGCAGCGCACGCCCCAGCCGCTTGTCGTGCTCGTCGGCCATGCGCGCCGCGCGCACGTGCGGCGGCACGTTGCGGTGGTAGTCCTCCAGGTCCCGGCGAAGCCGCTTGCGGTAGACCAGCAGCTCGTCCATGTCGCCGGCCAGGGTGCGGCGCACGAAGTCGCGCACGTAGTCCTGGTACGGCTGCTTCTGGAACACGCGCAGGTAGAGCTGCTGCTGGAACTGCTGGGCCAGGGGCGTCCAGTCGGAGCGGACGGTCTCCAGTCCCTTGAAGACCAGGTGCTCGCTGCCGTCGTCGTGCCTGACCAGGCCGGCGTAGCGCTTCTTGCTGCCTTCCTGGGAGCCGCGGATGGTGGGCATCAGGAAGCGCCGGTAGTGCGTCTCGAACTGCAGCTCCAGCGCGCTTTGCAGGCCGAACTCCCGCTGCAGGTGGTCGCGCCACCACTGGTTAACGTGCTGCACCAGGTGGCGGCCGATGCGCGCCGCGTCGGCCTGCGTGTGCTCGTGCCCCAGCCAGACGAAGGTCGAGTCGGTGTCGCCGTAGATGACGCGCCAGCCCTCGGCTTCGATGAGCTCGCGCGTCCTGCGCATGATCTCGTGGCCGCGCCGCGTGATGGACGAGGTCAGGCGGGGATCGACGAAACGGCAGCCCCGGGTCCCGAGCACGCCGTAGAACGAGTTCATGATGATCTTCAGCGCCTGGGCCAGCGGCTTGTTGCCCTCGCGCTTGGCCGCCTCGCGGCCTTGCCAGACCCGTTCGACCATGGCGGGCAGGCAGTGGCGCGTGCGCGAGAAGCGCGCCCCGTCGAACCCCGGCACCGTTTCGGCTTCGTCAGCGCCGTGCAGGCCTTCGATCAGCCCGACCGGGTCGATAAGGAAGGTGCGGATGATGGCGGGGTATAGCGACTTGTAGTCCAGCACCAGCACCGAGTCGTACAGCCCGGGCTGCGAGTCCATGACGAAGCCGCCGGGGCTGCCACCCGGCCGCTCCTCGCCCAGGCTGGGCGCGACGAAGCCCAGGCGGTGCATGCGCGGCAGGTACAGGTGCGAGAAGGCGGCCACCGAGCCGCCGCTGCGGTCGGCCGGCAGCCCCGTGACGGTGGCGCGCTCCAGCAGGAAGTCCAGCACCTGCGTCCTGGCAAAGATACGGCTCACCAGCTCGCAATCCTTGAGGTTGTAGCGCGCCAGCGCGACCTTGTCCTCGCCGAACATGCGGTCGATCTCGGCCATGCGCTCGTGAGGCGTGTCGATGGCCTTGCCCTCGCCGAGCAACTCGCGCGCGACGTTCTCCAGGGCGAAGGAGGCAAAGCTCCAGGTGGCCGAGCGCAGCGCCTCGATGCCGTCGATGAGCAGCCGCCCGGCGGTGGCGGCGAAGAAGTGGCCGGTCTGCGAGCCGTGCGCGCGCCACTCCATCAATGCGCCGCCGCGGCCCAGCCGCAGGGGCACCTGCAGGCGCTGCGAGTGCTCGTGCAGGATGCGCAGGTCGAACTGCACCAGGTTCCAGCCAATGATGGCGTCCGGGTCGTGCCGTGCGAGCCAGTCGCCCAGCGCCTGCAGCAGCTGCGCCCGGGATTCGACGACGTCGAGCCGGAAGTCGACCCCTTCCTGGTCGCCGCTGAGCGGGCCCAGCACCCAGACCTGGCGCTGGCCGCAGCCCTCGATCGCGATGGAATAGAGCTCGCCGTGCTGACTTGTCTCGACATCGAGTGATGCCAGCCGCAGGCGAGGGCGGTAGTCGGGCGCGGGCTTCATGCGCGCATGGCGCACCACGCCGCGGTCGTCCGGCGTGCCAGAGAACCGGACCGGCGCCGTGATGAAGCGCTCCATCATGTACCGCTCCGGAGGGCGGATGTCGGCCTCGAAGACCGGAACGCCTGCGCGCTTGAGCAGCTTCTCGGCACGCAGCAGCTGGTGGTGCTGCCAGCAGTACAGGCCCATCACCGGGCGGTGCTGAAAGTCCTGCAGGTCGAGCGCACGCATCTCCACGTCGCGCTCGCTGCGCAACAGCGAGGCAACCTGCTCGTGCCGGTCGGCGGGAAAGAACGCGACGGACGTCTGGTGGGGCAGCCGGACCAAGCGAGGGCCTTCATCGGTTGCCAACCAGAACTCCACTTCCGTGCCTTGCGGCGTGTCTCGCCAGTGCCGGGTGAGCACGAACCCCTGTTGCTGATCCAACGATTGCGGCCTCAAGGCGAATGGTCAAGGTGCGTCGGATGCGACGGCCGCGGCATGACGATCTGCGGGCATCAGGCTCGGAGAAGGGCCGCCGCTATGGTGGGATCTCATGACCGTGCCACGCGCCGCTGCGCTGCGCTGCGATGCGTGCGCCGTCGTCGCCCAGGTCCCAGAACAGTCCCGCCATGAGCTGCAGCGCCTCGCGGGCGACGCTGCCGAGCAGGTGCTCGTCGGATGCGTGCTGCGCACAGGCCGGGTGCGAGTGCGGCACCCACAGCGTGGGCAGCTCCAGCACGTTGGCGAAGACGTCGTTGGGCAGCGGCCTGTACTGAATGTCCTCACCAAACTGGTCGCGCGCCCGGGGCGTGACACCACGCCAACGCAAGAGGCATATGCGTCCGAGAACACGACGGATCGAGCGGGGCGTAGCCTTGCAATAATAGTGCTCAGGTCTTCTTGCGGCAGTTCACCGCGCAGACCTTCTGGTTGCGGCCCAAGATTTTCCTGCTGACCAGTTCTGCGGTGCGCTTGTGGTAGCCGCACCTGAAGCACGACATCCTGGTCGAGCAGCCGCCCAGCATTACTGGACCGAAATCCGAACCGGGTATCTTGGCGGTGTACCTCAACCCGTCGTTGGATATCGTCGTCTCAGCGTCGATGTCGCGGTAATGGTCCATGGTCCTCCAGTCGGAACGAACACGGAATCATGGTACTGCGTCGGAAGGAGCGACTGGTGTACCGGCTCGACATGGTCAAGCCGCGCGCCGAGTCACTGACACCGCGTGAGTTCTTCGAGCTTGCGCGGCGATGTCAAGGCAAAGTTGAAATGTCGCATTGCCGGCCAAGTACAGATGTCGCATGGCCGGCAATGGCAGGTCAAGCCGCGGTCGTGCTGAGTTGCTCGATGGCGGAGTGCAAGTCGTCCACCGTGAAGCGCTGGGAGCGTTTGGTGCCGGGAGCGGGCTTGCTCTGGCGCACCGGTGCGCCGGCGTGGGTACGCGAAGGCGTACTGGCGGCACGACGGTCGTCGCGCTGGGCCTGCAGCAGCTGCGCCACCTGCAGGGCGTGGCTCAGGCGCTTGTGCTCGACGACGGCGCCGGCGTCGATGGTTTGCAGCCGGTCGTAGCGCTCGTAGGGGATCACATGGCCCTGAGCACGCAGCTCAATGCGGCCATCGGGGTACTCCCAGACGTCGATGTAGCGCATGGCCAGCGAGCGGGTGTCCGGGGTGTCAGGCAGCAGGTAGATGACGCTGTCGTGCTGCAGCGTGAGCGACTGGGAGACTTTGCGCTGCACACGCCAGGTGAGAATGGCATCGAGGTCCTCGTCGCTGCGCAGCGGCCGGTGCGCGTCGAAGGTGCTGCGAGGGGGCTTGGCAAAGCGCGCGTTGTAGTCGGCCATGAAATGCGGCACGAACGCGTTGGCCGCCTCGCGCGAGCAGATGCCGCGCAGGCGCAGTTCCTTGACCAGGCGGTCCTGCAGCGTGAGGTGGGCGCGCTCGACGCGGCCCTTGGCTTGGCTGGAGTTGGCGCACCAGCCCTCGATGTTGAGCTCGTAGAGCGCGCGGCCGAATTGCGTGACGCCACGGCCCGATTGGGCCGATTCGTTGGTCGGGCGGAAGATGCCCGCCTTGTCGCTGTAGAAGGCCACGGGCTTGCCGTGGCGGCGCAGGTAGCCGTGCAGCGCCTCGAAGTAGGCAAACGTCGACTCGGTGGGCACGAAGTGCAGCTGCATCAGCCGGCTGGTTGCGTCATCGACGAAAACCAGCAGCGTGCACGGCTCGGCCCGGTCCTCGAACCAGGCGTGATCGCTGCCGTCGATCTGCACCAGCTCGCCCAGGCACGCGCGGCGGCTGCGGGGCTGGTGCACCGGCCCCAGGCGCTGCTTGCGCGGCACCCACAGGCCCGCGGCGATCATGAGCTGGCGCACCGTCTCCTTGCTCAGCAGCACGCCATGGCTCTCTTGCAGCTTCTCGGCCGCCAGCGTCGGGCCGAAGTCGGCGTAGTGCTTGCGGATCAGCCCGATGGCGCGCTCGGCCAGCCCGGCGGGCAACTGGTGGTTGCTGGGCCGCCCGCGCTTGAGCGAGAGCAGCCCCGTGGCGCCTTGCGCCCTGTAGCGCAGCAGCAGCCGCTCAACTTGGCGCCGGCTCAGCCCCAGCCGCTGCGCGGCCTGACCCACCCGCAGCCCGCCATCGACCACCGCCTGGATGGTCTTGAGCCGGTCCACCTCTCTCATGCTCATCGTGATCGTCGCTCCATCCCTGGCCATGCCCTCGTTCCCGCCGACTCAAAGGGCGGGGACTGTGCGACATGTCTACTTTGCTGGAATGCGACATTACTAATTGGCGCCTACAGGCGAGGTCGTGCCAATGGAAATTATGTGAAGTTGGGTGCTGTCGCATCTACAGCGGTGGTGACCCATGCCGCCAGGACGGGGGCAACTAAGGCTTGTGCTCGGAAGTCCGCTTTGTGCCCCAAGCAGACCGTTACGCATCAAGAATGGCCGGCCGAAACCAGTTGTCCAACGAGCGCTGCGGCGTCGGGCAGCTTGGCGCGCGGATAACGTCGATGCCATCGCTGAGCTCAATCTTTCGACTTGGACAAGCGCGCACGCTAAACCCTTCAACGAATAGACGGCCGCAAAGTTGGCAAATGGTCTGCGCGTCTCGTTGTGCTGACATTCCGCGTCAGCTGCACTCTGCCTCAGAGTAGCTTGAGAGCGTCACCTGGATTTATGCCCGTGACACTGCAACCCACCACGAGCACCTCCTTTAGGCCAGCGTCGCCTGCACGAACCTGGCGTACCGTCTGCGTGATGGACGGAACGGCAACCGAGGGCATCGAGAACTGCGCGGGCAGCCGGGTCTGCTGGTTGAGCCGCTCTGCGAGGAAACGCGCGACAGGTCTGTCAATACTGTGCGCGAAGAAAAGTGTCATGCCCCATCGCACGGTAGCCGCCATCCGCAGCGACGCGACGACCAGTGTGCGGGCCTGCACGTCGTCGGAATGGCAAACGCGCACAGCTGCTCCAAAGTTTACGACTTGGTCTCGGCCGACAAACTGGATGACCTCGGCTGCGGCGGCGTTCGGCGCCATGGTGAGGCCGGCCTGAAGACGATTCAGGATAGGCAGCACGTCGACCTTGTTCGCATCGCGGGCCTCGGCGATCCAGCACTCAAGAAGTTCGCTCGGCTCGCCCGAGGCCAGAAGGAGGCCAACCGCCAGCATTCCAGGCAGCAGTTCCTCGGCCATGACGGTCGCGGTACCCGGCGCTCCACGCCGCGCATGGAGTTCGCCGGCGACGTTGGCCATGCCCATGACGTAGCGGAAGAAGCTTGGCGACGTACCGCCCACAAGCTCGCGCAGCATGAGCGATTTCGACCCGTTGAGCCGCGTGATGAGGTTATCGCTTCGCAGTAAGACGGAAACTCGGTCAAACATCGCACTTGAGGCGTCGGGCCAGTGAGCCTCAAGGAAAGCGACCTGAGTCACAAGAAGTCCGACTCGTAGGGCTTGACCAGGAGTCAACTCGTCGACGGCGAGGTCGGGCTGGCTCGCGCGGCCAAAGGCAATTTCCAAGGGCTTGCCATCGGGGAGAAGTCGGCCGGGGTTTTCGAAGAGCTGTGCCGTGGCGTTCGCGGCCTGGAGGATGGCTTCCCAGCGCTTGTCGCCTTCGGCCCACGCCTGAGGCGGCAGCAGCAGCACCACCTCGGTCAGAAGCGCGCTGCAGCGCCGAAGTTGTCCCGCTCGCAATGCGCAGTACGACGCATCGATGAGAAGGCCGACGCGGGTCGCCTCAAACCCATCGTTCTGTTGCCTGGCCCCTTGCTCGAAGAGCAGCGAGGCCCTGTCGAACTGCCCCAGCTTTGCGGCCGAGATTGCAGCCCGCCTGTAGGCGAACGGGTCGGTGACGGCCTGCGAGCCGAATCGCGCGATGGTTGCGTCCCATGCCGACAATGCCGGACCATGGTGGTTGGACTGTCCCATCAAATTGATGCGCTGCTCCTCAATAACGGCACTCGGGCCGAAGAGGTCTGTAGCCCGGTCAAGGACAGCGAATCCGCCGGGTAAGTCACCGGCGTACTCGCTCAACACAATCGACTTCGCACGTGCGATCTGTGCTCCGTACAGCGGGAACTTGAGGGATTCGCAGGTGGCAAGTGCTTGGTCGAACGCCTCGAGCCACGGGGACCAGTCGGGGCTGTCTTTGTTGGCTTCCGCGATCCACCCGGTGTGCACGAACGCGCCCAGGTCACGAACGTGAGGCCAGTCAAGCATCTCATCGAACTGGTCGGCGAGCACCTGGTTCACCGGATTGGAGAGGAACGCCAGGAGGTCGTTGAAGTCACGCAGCGTCCGCACCCCACCCGCACGCAGAGACAAGAAGAACTGAAACGTCGTGGCGCTCTGGGGAGGAGCGAACCCCGGCAGGGCCGGCATGGCCTTCATGTTCGCGATGCCGTCGGCTATGAAGGACGCCCCGGGCTCCTGCGTTTGGACTGCACTCGAGACGGCGTCGAGCATCACTTCCATCGGAAGCGCGACATGCTTGCCCAGCAGCGTCATGTCGTACATGACGCGGTTGAGCGTCCAGTGCACATCGGAAACACGCGGCCCAATTTCGTCCCGCCATGCGCGTGCAAACTCCTCTAGGCGTGATGGGTCTTCAACCTCCGCGACGAGGAACTGGAGATGCCGCAACGAAGGCATCGCGGACTTCAGCGCGACATGCACCGGGCCGTTGTCGAAGCCAAGATGCAACACCCAGGAGCAGTGCGAGAAGACCCGTCGCTGGACGTCATCATCTGCTGTCACAATGTTCTGGACGCTGAGCAATAGGCGTGGTGCGTCAAGCGCGATGAACGCATGAAAAACCAGTGCGCCAGCGTCATTCGGTGTGATGGACTTGCAGGCGGAGATGGAGTCAAAAACCTTTGAGTGGACGGCGCGATGCTGCTCCGCGGTCCACGTGACGTTGACTTCGCCGCGAAGAATCTGAGTGACGCGATAACGCCCGTCGCCGAGTTCCTCGAGCCAGCGCCCGTTCAGGGTGGTCAGCACAGCCTGCGCACCGGTGAGCTTGGGCGGCAGTCCCGCGAGATTGAGCAGCATCTCGCGGGTCGGTGCAACCACGAACTCGCCGGCCTCAAGCGCAAACTGACTTGTCTCGGCGTTCACTGACGCGTCCAGCAGCTCGCGCGCCATTTGCTTGGCTGACTGCGTGCCGGGCGAAGGAGTGACAAGCGTCGAGACGTCGAGCGCAGGCCAACCCTGGTCGCGGAGTTCGACCAGCCGGACGTGCACGAGCGCAGGGTGACCACCCGACTGGAGGGCGATGAGCTGGCCCCACGAGTTCGCAAGGTCCTGGCTGCTGCAACCGAAGTCGACGCAGTGCTCCGCAACCTCAGGCTGCGCCATGGCGGGCACAACGACAACCTCCACGCCCCATGAGGTCGCCACCTCCCGCTCGAGCGCTTCGGTGTGCCCTTGCGCCGTGAAGAGCAGCGCGATACCAGCGACGCTCGCGCGGTGCACAAGTTGCCGCAGGCTCGCGGCATAGACGCGTCGGGCGTTCGCCGACGTATCCAGGTCGTCGAGAATCAGCAGGGATGGCCCATCAGGCCGGTCAATCGTAAGTGCGAGCAGCCGCAGCGCTTCCGACGTGGCAGCTGGCGTTCGCCCTGAAAGTTCAGTCCAGCGCGCATCGAGGCCGGCGTCGCGTGCGACAACCTGCGCAATCGTGGTCTTGCCCTTGAACACCGAGCCGACGAGAAGTACTGCGTCACGCCGGATGACGCGCTCAGAAACAGCGTCCACCAGCGCTTGGCGGCGAAGCAGCGCTCGCGGAGGACTGGGGGGCGCCCCCTGCAGAAGCGCCAGATTCGCGAAGTTTGCCTGCAGCGAAGACAGCTGCGCGGCCGCCACGAGCAGCCCGCCCGCGCCTCTTAGCGGCATCTCAAGCGTGACCGTCGTTGCCTTCTCAATTTGCAGCCACAGCGAGGTCTTGTCGAGCTTGCGCGCGTCCGGTGAGGCCTTCAGTACCTGCTTCCAGCAGTAGGCCAAGAGTTCGTTCTTGACCGTCCGTGCGGCGCTCCGGGGCTGTTTGGCCAAGACGAGCGCATCGCCGATTCGCTCGAGAACAGTTTGCTCGACGACCTCCACGTCCGGCTGGCCAGTCAGCCAGGTGAATCGCTGGAACAGTCTCGTCTGCAGGTCGCGCACGGTCGCAGACGCCAGAAACGCTCGAATGGGCTGGTTGTCCTCGAGGCTCGCAAGCAATTGCTGTCTGAGGGCCTCCGCCATCACGGGATCGAACGCGGCCTTCCCCCACGCCTCGATGCCAGGCAAGCCGCCGAACCGGGCATCGCGCTCTTTCGCGATGTTCGACGTCGTCAGGTAGACGAACTTGACCTGACGGGTTGGAGAGCGTTCCGTGGTTGCCCAGAAATTCCGGATGGCGTCGCGTGCGTTCTGCGAGTTCAGAGACACGCCGTCCTCGGTTCGCTTGACCTGCACCGTCGTGGTTTCGGAAGAGCTCACCCGGTCGATGTCCTCAGCACCCTCCAGGAACAGTACCTCGTCGTCCGCCAACATCACCCAGCTTTCGATAGACCGCCAGATTTGGTAGTCATACCCACCCATCGCGCCGAGGGCCTCGCGTTGGGGCGTGCGCGGGAGCGGTTCGAGCGGGGTTTCTGCTTGCAGTTGCGGCGAAGGGGCGGCCATGGCGGCGGTCATTCCTGGCCGTGGCGCGTGTCAGGCCGGGTCGCCCATGAAGTCTCGACCGAACTCAGGGGCGAGCAGGTCGCCATTGGCGCCCCTGCACTCAATCCACGGGCCCGACAGGTGCCCCCCGCCGTCCCATGCCTCCAGCGCCGCGGCTGCCTCAGCGACGTGCTCGATGCAGTACCCCCACTCGTGACCAATCGGGTCGATGTTGACCACAACCGCCCGGGTGAAGTTGTACTGCTTCGTCGCGCAGATCCTGAAGGCCCGCAGAGACAGTAGTTCGAAGGGCTCTGAGAAGCCAGGCTTGCGATGAATTCCGGCAGGAGTTCGTTGAGGTCAGAGGTCATGATGGCTGCACGTTCTTCGGCCGTAGGGAGAGCTTGCCACGGAATTGGCAAGGGCCGTGTACATACAGAGCGTGTCTGCTATGCAGCAGCAGGCGGTTGGGCGGAGCCGCGAGGCCAGTGGCGACGGTGCTTCGTGTTACCGGAGAGCCGCCACTGGCGACCAGTTTCTCCTGGCCGAACGCGGTCACTGACGCAACCATTTTCATGCAGCGGCCTTGAATTCCCGGAACCGCCTGGCCAGCCGGTCCTGATCCGGTCGGTCATGGCTGCGCTGCGGCAAATGCAGCCGACTGCCGTGCAGCCGCTTGAGCGCTTCCAGCATCGGGCCATCGTTCTGGGCACGCAGCCGCTCGGCGACGTGCACGATGTAGTCTGGGTCGATACCGATGAGATGGGCGTCGAACGCGGCGTGGTGGATCTTGGACAGCGGAATGCCGTTGGGCACGACAGGCTGCCCCCAGTCCTCATGGCGGTCGGCAATGATGTGGGCCGCATCCAGCAGCATGGGCTCCGGCAGCCCGGAAAGCGCGCAGCGTCCCTGGTAGGCCGAGATCACGGCGTCCCTGAACGACGCCTGGTGCAGGCGCTGCTTGACCATGCGCAGTGCATAGCGGCGCTCGGCCGCCTCGCCGCCAAGGCGCTGCTCGCCCGGCAGACCGAAGGCCACGCGCGCCTTCAGGCCCTGCCGGTCCCAGCCCGCGATGAAGGCCGGCACGATGGCGTGGTAGCGGCCCGGCGAGATGCCCAGGAAGTACAGCAGCGGGATCTGCTGCTCCCAGGCCTCGCGCAGCCAGCGGTTGTCCGCTGCATCGGCATCCGTGCCCATGAAGGCGTAGTCGACGCTCTCCTCGCCCTCGTAGAGCTGCTGGTGGACCTGGCGCTGGTCGTCGTACCAGATGCGGTTGCCGGCGCGCGGGTAGACCGTGCGGATGGAGAGCAGGTGGCGCATGCTGCGCGGCTTGAAGATGCCGCGCTGCGGGTTGACGAGCGGGACGCGCTGGCCCTGCCAGATGAAGCCCGCCTTCAAGTGCTCCGAGGTCAAGGCGTCGTGACGCTCCTGCAGGGCGCGCACGTGGCCGAAGGCAGCCCGGCGCAGCACGGCGTCCTCGGTGTCCTCCAGGCTCATGCTGCAGTTCCTTCCCTGGGGCCGCGTGCCGAGGGTACCCATCGCTCCACCCCGCGCTGCAGGGCGGTGAGCTCCACGGCTTCGCGCAGACGGATGAACAGGTCTTCTTCCCATGCGACCGATCCGCCAATGCGGCGTCCGAGCAGGTGTGCCGCCTGGCGGTCGAAGGCCTGCGGCGCTTCGTCGCGCAGCAGCTGCCAGCCGTGGACGACGCGCGAGCGGCAGTCCTGCAGCAGTTGCGCCGCGGGCAGCCGATCGGACTTCTGGGTGTTGACGCGGGCGTCCACCGGCAGCAGGTTCCACAGGTCGTTGCTGCCCCAGAGCGAGAACGGGATGACATGGTCCACCGCGAAGTCGGCAGTGAGCTTGCGACCCGACCAGGTACAGCGCTCGACGCCATGACGCAGGAAGACCTGGCGAGCCAAGCCCGTGGCGCGCTGCGGCTCGGCGCGCGCCAGCAGCAGGGGCAGCACCTCGCCACTTCGAATGCCTTGCCGATGGCCAAAGCGCTCGGTGAGCTGTGCCCAGCGCAGCACCACGGCGTCGTTGATCCAGTGGCCCAGGAGGCTCAGCTCGCGCCAGAGGCTGGCATCCATCAGCACCTGATCCTGCGTCCGGTCGAACTCGAAAACGGCCCCTGTCTCGAGCGCGCCGCCGGCGAACTGCACCGGGCCGTCCCGGATGGTCTGCCCGATGACGCGCAGCGTGGTCTCCATGGCACGCTGGCGCTCAGGCGGCAGCCGGCCGCGGGCGAGGTCGAGTTGCCACGCGGCGAGCCCGCCATGCTCGCCAGCCTGTGCGTACGGGGCCATGAGTGCGGTCAGGGCCCGGCGGAACTTGACCGGTTTGCCGCCCGCACCCTCTGCCTGCGATTGCGGGATGGGGCGCTGCGACGCAAAGATGGGCCAGTAGTAGCCGAGCCACTTTTCGGCCAGGCGCCTGAGCGGCACCCCTACCCGCCCATCAGCGTTCCAGGTCGCGCAGCGCGGCTCCTGGAGCGCCAGCTCCGCCAGGGCGCGGAAGAGCGCGAGCTTGTAGGTCGCGACCTTCTTGTCGCGGTTGAGGATGCCTTCGATCTGGTCCACCGCGCGCAAGGCGGCTCCCGAGCGCAGCTCCAGCAGCAGCGTCGCCCAGCGCGTGCCGGCACGGCCCAGCACATCCTCGCTGTCCCAGCGGCCGATCTGCTGGAAGCCCAGCCGCTCGAAGAGCAGCTGCACGTACGCCGGCGCATAGGCCTTGAAGAGCCGTCCCTGCGCGTCTCGCTCCCCTGCCCCGATGTCGGTACGCGACAGGGGCAGCGACAGCAGCAGCCGGCCGTGGGGCCGCAGCAGGCTCTTCAGCGCCCAGGCGGCATCAAAGAGCTCCGCCTCGCCCACATGCATCAGCACCGCGCTGCACAGCAGGCCATCGAAGTTGCCGCCGAACGGCTCGCCCAGCGCCGGCAGCGCAGCGGCGTCCAGGCGGCCTTCCAGCTCCGGATGCCGCGCCAGCGCCTGCGCGCGCAGCTCCGCGCACGGCTCGACACCGAAGGCCTGGAACCCGCTCGCCAACAGGCCTGCCAGATCCCGGCCGCTGCCGGCGCCAACGTCCAGCACCCGGCTGCCCGCGGGAAAGGCCGAAGCAAAGTAACGGGCTACAGGGCTGGCCACCGCCTCGTAGCGTTCGGCAATCTCGCGCGCACGGCTGGCGTAGACGTCAAGGGTGAGCTGATCCATGCCGGGGAACACCAGGCGTTCATCGTGGAAGTCAAAGCCTCGGCCGCACCAGGAGCACGCATGCAGCACCGCAGGAAAGCTTCCCGGCCGGCCTGGTCAGTCCGGGCAGGCATACCCCTGCCGCCTGCCATGATATTCGACGGCGCCCACGGGTCAGGATGCAGGCGCACCCGGCAGCGACAGCCACAGCGACCCGCCAGCGCGCGTGTTGCTTCCTCCGCGACACCGCGCCGGACGCGAGCCCTGCGGGGTCGTGTGGCCGCAGGGCATCACGGCCTTGGCCAGCCACCGTGCAGTCCCGTGCGCCGTTGCGCGGCCTGGGCCATCAGGGGCACGGGGACAGACGGTGCAGCGGGCGGCGGCAGCGCCATGACCAAGGCCGTGACCGCCACGACCGTCAGCCGCGCCAGGCTGACATCAGTGCGGCCAAGGCGTCCCTGTAAAGCCGGACGCGCCAGTTCCGGCGCATGTAGCGCGGCGCCTTGCCGTGAAACGCGGGCACCTGCTGCACGCCCAGCAAGTAGCCGCGCACCTCCTCGTTGACGGTGACGGAGGCCAGGATGTGTCCGTGCTTGTCCACAGCGTGAATGATGGTTCCGCGCCAGTCGTCCTCAGCAAACCAGTGCGGTGGCAGCGCGACAGGGAGCCTGGAAGTCGTCATGCGAAGCCGCGGCCGGCGCACCGGGCCGGCTTGGTCGGCGAGCTGCGCCTGTGCAAAGCGCTCGATGCCAAAGCGCATGGTGCTGCGACGGTCGATGTGCCCGTAGCGGGGTCGCTCCCATGCGGTGCATCCAACCGTCGTGGATGCGCACGCCGCTGCGGCACAGCCGGTCCACGACCGCCTTTCATCTGGCTGGTGTCCACGGGCCTGCACGAGGTGGCGTGAACGTCACGGTCAAGCGGCTGGTTGTCACGGCACGGGAGATGGCGAGGGACTGGCAGCGCGTCGAGGATTCATCGCGCAAGCTGGCGCAGCAGGTCCGTTCAACGGACCGCCCAGCCTGCACACGCGCCGGGCCGCGTCAACCGGCGCTGGGCAATGCCTGCGCCACATCCCACACCGGCAGCACGTCCACCTTCTCGGACAGCGGGTAGCGCCGGGGCACCGGTGCCAGGACAAAGGCACGTTCGAGCTGCAGGTCATCGATGGCCTGCCAGAAGCCCCGGCTGGGCTTGGGCGCCGACGAGAACTTGATCTCCACGCCGGTGCGCCGCCCCCGGTGCTCGATCACCAGGTCGAGCTCGGCGCCTGCAGCCGTGCGGTAGAAGCCCAGTTGCGCATCCGCGGGCAACTGCGTGGCCACCTGTTCGACCACGAACCCTTCCCACGAGGCGCCGGCCACGGGGTGCCCCTGCAGGTCGCGCACCGTCGCCAGGCCCAGCAAGGCGTGCAGGATGCCGCTGTCGCGCAGGTAGACCTTGGGGGACTTCACCAGGCGCTTGCCGACGTTGGCCAGGAAGGGCTCCAGGCGCCGCACCATCAGCGTGTCCACCAGCAGGTCGAGGTAGCGCGCCACGGTGGTGTGCGCGGCGCCGCCCAGCGCCACGCCGAGCTGCGACGCATTGAAGAGCTGGCCCTGGACGTGCGCGAGCATCGTCCAGAACCGCCGCAGGGTTTCCGCGGGCACGCGCACGCCCATCCCGGGCAGGTCGCGCTGCAGGAAGGTGCGGATGAAGTCCTGGCGCCACACGTAAGCGGCCTCGTCGTCTGCGGCGAGGTGGCTCAGCGGGAAGCCGCCTCGCAGCCACAGCGACTGCAGTGCGCCCAGGTCCGGCGCAGCGGCGTCCAGCACCTCGGCCACGGCCAGCGGCGCCAGCTCCAGGTACGCGATCCGGCCCGCCAGCGATTCGCTCGTCTGCCGCAGCAACTCTCCCGACGCCGAGCCCAGCAGCAGAAACCGCCCGGGCCGCCGGTCGGCGTCGATCTCGGGACGCAGCGCCGAGAACAACTCCGGCACGAACTGCACCTCGTCGATGACCACGAACCGGTCACGGTGCGCGGCCAGGAACAGCTGCGGCTGCGCCAGCGCCGCGCGGTCCGAGGCGAGCTCCATGTCCAGCACCAGTGCACCGGGCCGGTTGGCGGCCAGCTCGCGCGCCAAGGTGGTCTTGCCCACCTGGCGGGGTCCCAGCAATGCCACGGCCGGCGACTGCTCCAGGCGCCGCTGGGCCAGTGCCTGCAATTTGCGTTTTATCATCCTTGCATTTTGAGCGACTGTCGCTCAATTTCCAAGGATGTAAGCGGCCACGATTCAGTGTGCCGGCGCACTGTCGATGATCTCGGCGAGGTCCCAGGCCTGGATCGCTTTGGGCGGAGGATGGTTGGTCACCGCAATGCCGATGCGGCTCACGCGCGTCATCACGCGCAGCTCGCCGATCCCCATGTTCAGCAGGACGTCGGCGACCAGGGCGCCGGGGAGGCCTTGGTCCATCTCGGTCACGGCCGAGCTCGGCACGAAGCACGCCACATCGAAGGTGCCGGGCACGTTGGTGCTGGGCTCGGCCATGAATCGCACCTGCTGGACCGGGATCTCCTGGCCGAGGATTTCCAGCGAGGCCAGCTCGCTCGCCATTTCCTTCGGCGCCGGCGGCGCGAACGCGCAGACCTGGATGCGAGGCGGCATTGCCGGCGCCACGGCCACGAGCGCCTGCACCGCCTCGATGCCGTCGGGATCGTGGTTGCAGCTGATGGCGATGCGCAGCACGGCGCTGTCACAGGCGGGCACCTGGTCCACCTCGACGGTCAGCAGTGGGTCGATGTCGGCGGCGGCGTCGCGCAGCGTCTGCACGACCCGGCCGATGCGCTGGAGGCCGTCCTGGAGCCCGTGCTCGGCGGGCGATGCATCCAGCAGCTCACACAGCGTTGCCGCGCCGTCCACCACGATTTGCCAAAAGTCGTGTGCCTTGTCTTGGTCCATAGCCTGTTGTCGTCAGGGATCGAGTCTGAGCAGCCGGGGAGCACGCCCATGGACGAAATGATGCCTGCCGCGGCGTGGCACTCTTGGGGCATGCCAGACGCTTTCGATCCCCGGCCGCCGCAGGAGTTGCTTGCCTTCTACGACCGTTTCTCGGCGCGGTTCCGCTCGCCCGGTGTTCGCCTGCGCGGTTACAGGCTGAGGTGGCTTGCCTTTCGCAACGAGGATCTGGACCGGGGCATCGAGCGCGCGGTGCTGGACTTGGCTTGGGGTGATGAGTCGGTCACCGCGCAAGCCGAGTTCGTCGCGCGCGCCCGCGAGGAAGTCCAGGAGGGCTGCGCGCTGACCTTTGTGGAGGTCGGGCTCAGGAGGTCTCTGCTGTGCGGAAATGGTGAGCCGCTGGCGCCGGCGACGGTGGTGCTGGCGATCTCGATGTGGCGCTCTGGCCACCCCTGTGGCCTTATCGGGCGCATTGGACTGGATGCCGAGGGCCGGCCCATGGGTTCGGCGCAGGCGCCGTTGCCGCTGGTGCGCTTGGGTGGCTGGGCCTGAAGTTCTGTGCCACTTCTGGTGGTGCCATGCCGGGTCGTCGACCAGGAGATCGAACAAGCCGCACCCGGGCTCTGCGCGCGGCGGGGGTAGCAGATTCGTCAGCCAGCAACTTCCGCTGAGTCTGCTGTACTGTCGACCTGCCTCCAGGCCGCTTGCGCGGCGAGCCCGATGTACTGATTGGATTTAGCGGCGCTCGTGAAGCGGCGCCTTGCCCCGTGTATGCGCGGGCGACGGGGGAATTCCATGAACACCAACGCCCACAACGGCTTTGCCTAGCGGCTCGGGCCTGGTCATATCACCGGCGCGGCGGACGACGACCCCAGCGGCATCGCCACGTACTCCCAGGCCGGTTCGCAGTTCGGATTCGGCTTGGTGTGGACGCTGCTGCTGACCACGCCGCTGATGATCGGCATCCAGATGCTCTCGGCGCGCATCGGCTGGGTCACTGGTCAGGGGCTGGCCGCCAACATCGCCCGCGTGTGCCCACGCTGGCTCACGCTGGCGCTCGTGAGCTTGCTGGTGGTGGCCAACACGATCAACATCGCCGCCGACATCGGCGCCATGGCCGAGGCGGTGCGGCTGCTGGTGGGCGGTCCTCACCTGGTCTACATCGTGGCCGCCGGCGCGCTGTGCATCCTGGGCCAGGTGTACTTTTCCTACGAGCGCACGGTGCGCGTGCTCAAGTGGCTGACGCTGGCGCTGTTCGCCTACGTGGCGGTCGTCATGTCGGTGCAGGTGCCCTGGCGCGAGGCGATCCAGGCGTCGCTGCGGCCCTGGGCGGTCGTGCCGGCGGGCACGACCGCCGCTGACTACGCGGGCATGGTGGTGGCCGTGCTGGGCACGACCATCAGCCCGTACCTGTTCTTCTGGCAGGCCGCGCAGGAGGTGGAGGACAACCACCGCCGTCCCGAGGCGACAAGGTTGCGGGATCACCCGGCCTACGCGGCCGAGCACTTGGCGCGTATCAAGCAGGACACCTATGTCGGCATGCTGCTGTCCAACGCGGTGGCGCTTTGCATCGTGGTGGCCACTGCGGTGACGCTGCACCAGCACGGCATCACGCGCATCCAGACCTCGGCGCAGGCGGCCGAGGCGCTGCGCCCAGTGGCCGGCGAGTTCGCCTTTGCCGTCTTCGCGCTCGGCATCATCGGCACCGGCCTGCTGGCGGTGCCCGTGCTCGCGGGCTCGGCGGCCTACGCCGTCAGCGAGCTCTTCGGGTGGAAGGCGGGCCTGTCCCGCGGCTTCCGCGAGGCGCGGGGCTTCTACGCCATCATCGTGGCGGCCACGGGCATTGGCACCGTCATGAGCGTGTTCGAGGTCGATCCGATCCGCGCGCTGGTGTGGAGCGCCATCGTCAACGGCGTCATCTCGGTCCCGATCATGGTCACGATGATGTGGATCGGGCAGTCCCGCCGTCTCATGGGCGAGCTCACGATGAGCCGGCGGCATCGCGTTTTCGGCTGGGCCGCCACGGGCGTGATGGCTGCCGCCGTGGCGGTCATGGTGCTCACGAGTTGATGCCCTGCACTGCCCTTGGATGCCACCGGTACCGGTGCGCCAAGACGCACATCGTCCAGCACAGCCAGGCCGACTACAGCGTGTGGCTGGGGAAATGCGCGCCCCGTACCAGCTGGGTCCAGCTCGTGAGGAGCCCGACGCCGAGCACAGCGCACAGCAGCCGGCGCGCACGCCGCGGCCGGTGTCCGCGCCAGAGGAAATACTGGCTCAGGAAAGCAAAGTCCGAAGCCGCGTGCGCGGAAGGGACGCAGTGGCCCGGCCCGGCGTCGCGCCCGCCCCAGGCCCAGTGCGGCACGTAGGCCACCGTACCGTGCCGCCGAACTCGGCCAGGTCCCAGGGACAACTGGCATGGCTCAGCCGTCTGAGGCCCAGCACCAGCAGCATGGCCGCCAGGCTCACGCCCAGCCAATACAGGCGCTCGCCTCGGGAAGGGCCTTCTTTCCTGGAACGCACAGCGCCGGTGGCCAGCAGTGCGAAGGCTGGCCATGCCAGGTTGCGTCCGCCCTCGTGCAGCACGATGCTGGTCGTCCAGGCATCCCGCAGCGCGAAGCCGGCGCTGCTTCCATAGTGGCGCGCCACGGGAAGGTCCCAGCCGCCGGTGTCCCAGGCCACCAGCAGCCCCAGGGCCATCAGCGCCACCGCGGCGTCCTGCCGGAAGAAGCTCGAGCGATCCATGTCGTCCTGGCGAACCTGTAACCGAATCCGTCAGGTCGTTGCCGGCCGGGCCGGCATGCGGCTGCCGTCCAGTACGTGCGACAGGCGCTCCACGCGCAACCCGTGCTGCAGCAGCAGTGCGCCAAAGCGTTCGCCGCCCAGCACGCCGTACTCCTGGTGCCGGGCCGCGCCGATCGGGTCTGTTGCCGGCGCGGCGACGGCCGGGTGGCACATCAGCAAATCCCCATGGCGCGCCTGCGCGCACCAGGCCGCCAAGCGCTGGGCATAGGCCTCGGCCGTGCCGCTGAAGCCGTAGACGCCCAGCAGGTGGACGTTCATCGGCAGTCCCACCGAGCGTGCGAGCCCGCGCAGCCGCCGCGCGCCCAGCGTGGCGATCAGTCGCTGCTTGCGATGGTCGGCCGCCGCAGGGCCCGCCAGCGCCAGCCCGGATGACGGCTGGGTGTCCCGCAGCCAGGGCTGCTGACGCGGATAGCGCCGCACCAGTTCCGCGAGTAGGGCTTCGCGAACGCCGGGCAACTGGTGCACGTGCTGGTGGCCATCCACGTGGTCGGGCGCGGCACCGACGCCATCCTCGAAGGCATCGAGCTGGGCCTGGATCTCGTCACGCAGCACTCGGGCGTCCAGGCGCCGCAGGTAGGCCGCAGCGATGAAGAGCGCCAGGCCGCGGTGCAGCGCACCGCCGCCGGCCTGCGTGAAATCCAGATGCAGCCCAAGGTCCGCCTGCGCCGACACGCTTGCCAGCGCGGACGCTGCTGCGCGCCAGCCCGGCGCGCGCGTCATGCAGCTGATGGCCGACACTCGCTCCTGCGCCGCCAGACGCAGCGCGGCCAGGTCGATTGCGGCGTCGAGCCCGAAGTCATCGACGCATACCCCGATGGGCACCGCGCCCGCCAGCGTGTCGTCGCTCATGGCGCCACGCCGGGTTGGGGCGCCGGCCCGGCGCTCAGCTGTACCAGCACCACGTCGCCGAAGCGGCCCTCGATGCGGCTGACGTCGAAGCCCACGGCGCGCAGCGTGTCCAGCGCATCGGCGCGCACCGCCACGAAGGCTCCCGCGCTGGCAAGGGCCGGCGGGATGTCGGCAGCCCGCTCGACGTGGCGGGCCTGATTGCGGCTGTAGAAGGCCGCGGAGAAAGCGCGTCCGCCGACGAAGATGAGCGGCTGCCCTGACGGATGCAGCGCCTCGTAGGCCCGCACCACCGGGCGCGCGGAGGCGGCCTCGATGGCGCCGCTGGCCCGGCCCGCGATGCCGCCGGCCAGCGCCAGGCCCAGCGAGATCACGAGCCCGGCGGCGGCCCAGCGCTCGGCCCGCAGCGGCTGGCGCACCCACCAGCCCGCGATCAGCAGCGCCACGGCCGGCAGCGCGGGCAGCGGGTATGTCCAGATGATGTTGCGCGCGGGCGTGAAGAACAGCAGCGGCACCAGCGCCCACAGCAGCAGGTACGCGTCCCACTCGCGCGCGTCCGCGGCGCGCGACTGCACCGGCTGCCCGCGCCCGCGCCAGGCCGCCAGCGGCAGCAGCAGCGTCCAAGGCAGCAGCGCCGCGGCGGCGAACAGCCAGATGGTGCCCGGCGCGTAGCGGTGCGCGGTGCCGTACAGGTCGCCCTGCCAGCCGGGCGTGACGAAGCGGTGCCAGTGCTCGCCCATGATGAAGTAGGCCAGGAAGCCCGGCGTGCGCCGCTCGGCCAGCCCGTACCATGGCAGCGCCAGCACCAGCGTCAGCACGGCGCCGCGCAGCCACGGCAGGGACTGCCACACCCGGCGCCAGCGCCGCATCAGCGCCGTCCACAGCAGCAGCGGCGCGCCGGCCAGCACCAGCGCCAGCGGCCCCTTGGCCAACAGCCCCAACGCCAGGCCGACGAAGAACAGCCAGCCCGCACGCGTGCGTATCGCATCCTCGGGCGCATGCAGCGCCAGCCAGAACGCGTGCAGGCACAGCGTGGTGCCCAGCACCAGCGCGCCGTCGGTCATCACCGCCCCGGCAGAGACCCAGAACAGCACCGAGCCCACCAGCACCGCCAGGGCCAGCCACGCCGTGCGGGCGTCACGGCGCCGGCCCAGGTCCCACGCCAGCGCGGCGATCAGCGCCGCGCACAGGAAGTGCGGCAGCCGCGCCGCCAGCTCGTTGACCCCCAGCAGCCTGAAGCTGCCCGCAGTCAGCCAGAACGACAGTGGCGGCTTGCCCCAGAACGGCACGCCCTCGGCATGCCAGGGCGTGATCCAGTCGCCCAGCTCGGCCATCTTGCGGCCGATCTCGCCGTAGCGGGCCTCGGTCGTGTCCATCAGCGGCAGCAGCACCATGGCGGCCAGCCGCGCCAGCGCCAGTGCCGCCAGCAGCAGTGCCAGGCCCGGCGCAGACGACAAACCGCCGCGCGGCAGCTTCATTGCCGCCCTCCGTGCGCCGCCAGCATTGGCCGCTGCGTGAACGCGGTCGCGGGCTCGTAGTCCTGCACCAGGAACAGCGGACGGCGCTTGCTCTCCAGCCACAGCCGGCCCAGGTACTCGCCCAGCACACCGATGGCCAGCAGCTGCAGGCCGCCCAGCATCAGCATGACCACGATCAGGGTCGGAAAGCCCGGTACCGGATCGCCATAGGCCAGCGTGCGCACGAAGAAATACAGGCCCAGGCCAAAAGCCGCCAGCGCGCTGAGCAGTCCCACCTTGGCCGCCACCTTCAGCGGCGCGATGGAGAAGGCCGTGATGCCCTCCAGCGCCAGATGCCAGAGCTGGCGCGCGCGCCACTTGCTATGCCCCCCGGCGCGCTCGGCCACGTCGAACTCGAGGGTTTCCTGCTGGAAGCCGATCCAGGCGAACAGGCCCTTCATGAAGCGGTTGTGCTCGGGCAGCAGGTTGAGCGCGTCCACCGCGCGCCGGCTCAGCAGCCGGAAGTCGCCCACGTCCTCTGGAATGGGGGTGTCGCTGAGCCGGTTGAGCGTGCGGTAGAACAGCCGCGCCGCCAGTCGCTTGGGCAGCGACTCATCCCCGCGGCTGCGTCGGCGCATGTTCACCACGTCGGCACCCAAACGCCAGGCTTGGACCATGGCTGGGATCATCTCCGGTGGGTGCTGCAGGTCGGCGTCCATGACGACCACGGCGTTGCCGCGCGCGTACTGCAGCCCCGCTGCCATGGCCTGCTCCTTGCCGAAGTTGCGGCTGAAGCGCAGCATCGTGACCATCGGATGGCTCAGGTGCAACTGGTGCAGCACGGCTGCCGAGCGGTCACTGCTGCCGTCATCGACGTAGACGATCTCGACACCGCCGGCGATGCCCTCCACGGCGGCCAGCAGCCGCCGGTGCAGCGCCGGCAACACCGCCTCCTCGTTGAACACGGGCACCACGACGCTGAGCGCGCAGGTGCCGTGGGCCTTGGGACGGGGCCAGGATGCGCTCATGAGACAAAGCTCCAGCGTTTGTTGAGGCCGTAGCCCAGGACGAGGCCGGCAGCGGTGGACTGGGCCTGGGCGAGCAGGTAGTGCTCGCCCAGCGCGGTGCCCAAGGCGACCAGTAGCGAGTTCAGCGCCGCGCTGAGCGCGGCCACGGTGAGAAAGCGCGGTAGGGTGCGGCGATGGCAGACTTCCACGTCGCGGAAGGTGAAGCGCCGATTGCCGGCATAGGCTAGCACCGCCCCGGCCAGCGCTCCGAGCGCTGCCGCCGCTGCGGGCGGCACGCGCACGGCCTCGACCAGCAGGGCCAGCAAGGCGTAGTGCACGGCGGTGGCCAGCCCGCCGACGGCCGTGTAGCGCGTGAAGCTCAAGCCACTCCCCCAAGCTCCTGTGCCAGCGACCTTAGCCCGTCCCCCTTAAAAGAGCGTGAATGGCGCGGACACGCCGGCTCCGACGTCAAGACAGCCCCGTGCATTGCACGCGCCACAGCCCGAACTTGCCGCTGGCAGCCATCAACTGCCAATCCACGAGCAGTGCGTCGTAGGGCTCGCCGTGCAGCGCGTCGGCTTCGCTCAGGCGGCCGCACCAGTCCACCACGTGGCCTTCCGCGCGCAGGAAGTCGCGCAGGCCCCCGCCCAGGATGTCGTCGTCTTCGAGCAGCAGCAGTCGCATCGCGCAGTGGTTTCCTCTGGAGGCCAGGGCCATCGGGCCCGTTCGCTTCAGGCTCTCTTCAGACCGGGCTGGCGCAATGGCGCGCCATGTCGCCATTGTCAATTGAGACCGCCACCGTCCCACCGAGCCGCCTGCCTTTGCCCGAGCGGCGTTTCGAGATACCGGCCACCGTGGAGCAGGTGGCCCTGGTGGCCAGCCTGTTCTGGACGCTTGCGGCCAACCGGCTGTTCTTCGCCGCGGCGCTGCACGGGCGCTCGCTGGCCGAGCCCGCCACCTGGGGCTTCGTGCTGGCGCTGGGCGTGATGCTGCTGGCGCTGCATGCCGCGCTGTTGCTGACGCTGCTGGTCCATCGCCGCCTGCTCAAGCCGCTTCTGGCCGTGCTGATCGTCGCTACCGCCTTCGCCACGCATTTCATGGAGCGTTTCGGTGTCTACCTGGACCCGTCGATGCTGCGCAACGTGCTGCGCACCGACGTGGCCGAGGCCCGCGAGCTCTTGTCATGGACCCTGGCGCTGCACCTGCTGTTGTACGCCGCCTTGCCGCTGGCTCTGCTGAGCCGCGTGCGCATCGTGCGCCGGCCGCCGCTGCGTGCGTTGCTCGTGCGTGGCCTGGCCCTGGCCGGCGCGGTCACGCTGCTGGTGGGGGCGCTGCTGTCGGTGTTCCAGCCTTTCTCGTCGCTCATGCGCAACCACAAGGAGATGCGCTACCTGATCACGCCGGCAAACTGGATGTGGTCGCTGGCCAGCGTGAGCGTGCACGATGCGCGTGGGGCGGCGCAGCCGCGCCAGGCCATCGGCCTCGACGCCGCACCCGGATTGTCCTGGGCCGCTCAGGCGCGGCCGCGGCTGCTGGTGCTGGTTGTGGGCGAGACGGCGCGTCGGGCCAACTGGGGGCTCGGCGGCTACGCTCGGCAGACCACCCCGCAGCTGGCGCAACTGCCCGTGATCAACTTCGCCGACGTCACGGCCTGCGGCACCAACACCGAGGTGTCGGTGCCCTGCATGTTCGCACCGGTGGGCCGCCGAGACTATGACGAGCAGCGCATCCGTGGCAGCGAGTCGCTGCTGCACGTGCTGGCGCGCGCCGGAGTCGCGGTGCACTGGCGTGACAACCAGTCCGGCTGCAAGGGCGTCTGTGACCACCTCAGCGCCGACGACACCGCGTCGATGAAGCCGAGCGGCTTGTGCGACAAGGGCCACTGCCTGGACGAAGCGTTGCTGCGTGGCCTGGACCAGCGCCTGGAAGACGCGCGCGGTACGCAGTTGCTGGTGCTGCACATGCTGGGCAGCCACGGCCCCGCGTACCACCGGCGCTATCCGCCGACGTTCAAGCGTTTCAAGCCGGCCTGCGAAAGCGATGACCTGCAGCAGTGTTCCGCCGCGGAGATCGTCAACGCCTACGACAACGCGCTGCTCTACACCGACCATGTCCTCGCTTCACTGATCCGGCTGCTGCAAGCCCACGCCGGGCGCGTGGACGCGGCCATGCTCTACGTCTCCGACCATGGAGAGTCCTTGGGAGAGCGCGGCCTGTTCCTGCATGGCATGCCCTATCCGGTCGCCCCGGCCGAGCAGAAGCAGGTGCCCATGGTGATGTGGTCCTCCCCCGACTTCGCTCGGGCCATCGGCCTGGATACCGCCTGTCTGCAGCGCCGCGCCATGGAACCGGTCAGCCACGACCACCTGTTCCATTCCTTGCTGGGCCTGCTGGACGTGCGCACGAGCCTGCACGAGCCTGCCTGGGACCTGAGCGCCGGCTGCCGCACGTCTGGGTATGCGAAGTGATGACACGGCACAGGACCTTCTCCAGGCACGACATGCGGGTTGCGCTGCTTGCCCTTGCGCTCCTGGCTGCATGGGAGGCCACTGGCTGGGACCGGACGGTCGCGCGCTGGCTCGGCGATGCCGCGGGCTTTCCCATGCGCGACGCATGGCTGACCAGCACGTTGCTGCACAACGGCGGCCGCCGGCTCGCCTGGGCGGCGCTGGCCCTGTCCGCATGGGACGCGATACGCCCCTGGCAGGCCGGCCCCTCCAGGAAGGAGCGGCTGTACTGGCTCGGTGTCACCGTGGCAGGCTCGATGCTTGTGCCCGGCATCAAGCGCCTAAGCGACACGAGCTGTCCCTGGGACCTGGCCGAATTCGGCGGGCATACGGCCTACGTGCCGCACTGGGCGTACTGGGGGCGGGACGGCGGACCCGGTCACTGCTTTCCGTCCGGCCATGCGGTGGCGGCATTTGCATTCCTCAGCCTGTACTTCCTCTGGCGTCCATACCGCCCGGTCCTTGCGCGCTGGCTGCTCTTTGGTGTCGTCGGGCTGGGCTTGATGTTCGGCTGGGTGCAGCTGGCCAGAGGTGCGCACTTCCCCAGCCATACCTTCTGGTCCGCGTGGTTGTGCTGGGCGTTGTGCACTGCAGCGGCTGCGCGTCAGCAGCACCTTCACCGGTGTTCGCCGCGGAGCCCGATTCCGGTTGCGCACGGCTGAAGCGACCGGCCGTCGTGCCCGCATCTCAGCGAACGATCAGCACCGGCGTCTTCGTCGAGGCCAGCACCTTCTGCGCCACCGAGCCCAGCACGGCGGCACCCAAGGCCCCGCGCCCGTGGCTGCCCATGACGACCAGGTGGAAGCGGCCCGAGTTGGCCAGGCGGGCGATCTCGCGCTCCGGCGTGCAAACCTTGTGCAGGAAGATCGGCTGAATGCCGTGCCGCCTGAGGAAATTGCGCACCGGCCGCAGCACGCGCTCGGCGTCACTCGCGTAGTAGCCCTCGACGCTGGGCGGATCGGCCAGGGCCGCCGCACGGTGCGGCAGCGGCGGCACGCCGTGGAAGACGGTCCACTCGTGTCCGCCGTCGCACCAGCCCTCGTGCGACACCAGATGGGCCAGCATGCGCTTACTGCAGTCACTGTCGTCCACCGCCACCAGCATCTTCACGTCGATCATCTCCCCAGTCATGGACCGCCAGGTTCCTGCGCCACGCACTTGCGGCTCGCCACTCGCACCGCAGCCCGGAGATCGTTCATCACCGGTTCAGCTGCCGCCGGGCACCATGCAATTACCGATGCATCGAGGCGCTGTTGCCAACATGCCGCCAGGAGACTTGCACATGAACCCGGATCTCAGGAACTTCGTCAGCTCGCTCACGCGCGTGCTGTTGCCCATCGCCTTTGCCGTCGCGACCACCGCTTTCGTATCAATTCCCATGACGCTCGGGCACATCCCCGGTGATGCAGTGGTTGCGCGCGTACCGGTTGACGGACACATGACCTGACGCAAGCCGTCGCGACACATTCCCCGCACGCGCGTTGGCGTCACGCACGCTGGGACCGTGCCACGCTACCACGACCGTCGGGGCCCAGCCAGCGCCTGGCCAGCTCGAACGGCACAGCCATCAGCAACCCGGCCACGACGCAGCCGAACCAGAGCCCCGGCGGCAGCGCGGCGAAGCCGAAAAGCTGGGCCACGGCGGGCACGCCGGTGGCGACGAACAGGGCCGCGATCGTGGCGGTGACGACGAGGCGGCTCACGGCCGTCAGGCCCGTGAACAGCCGCGACCAGCGGCGGCGGCCGGCGCGGCTGGGCAGGATCAGCGCGGCGTTGGCCGCCACCAGCGCCGTGAAGGCCGCTGCCGGTGCCAGCGACGACAGCGTGGCGCTGGAGTGCATCTGCGCGTACAGGCCCATGACGAGGGTGGTGGCCATCGCGCCCTGGAGCAACGATTGCAGGACCGAGCCCAGTGGCAGCAGCGACTCGGCACGCCGGCGGGGCGGCTGGCCCATGAGGTCGGCGTCGTCGTCCTCGGCCTCGAACACCAGCGAGCACGCCGGGTCGATCACCAGCTCCAGGAAGGCGATGTGCATGGGCGCCAGCACCACCGGCAGTCCCAGCATTACCGGCAGCAGCGCCAGGCCGACGATGGGCACGTGCACCGCGACGGTATAGGTCAGCGCCTGGCGCAGGTTGGCGTAGGTCCGGCGGCCGTGGTGGATGGCCGTGACGATGGAGCCGAAATCGTCCTGCAGCAGCACCAGCGACGCCGCCTCGCGGGCCACGTCGGTGCCGCGCTGGCCCATGGCGACGCCGATGTGGGCCGCCTTGAGCGCCGGGGCATCGTTGACGCCGTCCCCCGTCATCGCCACTACCTCGCCGCGCAGCTCGAGCGCCTCGACCAGGGCCAGCTTCTGTTGCGGGCGCATGCGTGCGAACACGCTTACCTCGCCCGCCAGGCGCACCAGCTCGTTGGCCGGCAAGGCCTGCAGTTCCTCGCCGGTGAGCACCCGGCTGGCGTCGAGGCCCGCCTGCAGGGCAATGGCCTGCGCGGTGCGGGGATGGTCACCCGTGATCATCAGCACCCGGATACCGGCGCGACGGCAGGTCGCCACCGCCTGCGGGACCTCGGGGCGCAGCGGATCGGCCAAGGCCACCAATCCCAGCCATTCGAAGTCGAAGTCATGTTGCACGGTCGGCCAGTCCTGCTGGACCGGGTGACGCGCCTTGGCGACCGCCAGCACTCGCAGGCCCCGTCCGGCCAGCGCGGCCGCCTCGGTGCGGACCCTCTCCAGCGCGCCGGCGTCGAGGTGGCACAGGTCGGCAATCGCCTCCGGCGCGCCCTTGGCCGCGACCATGTCGTCGACCCGGCCCCGCTCGCGCCACAGGTGGCTCATGGCCAGCAGCTCCGGCGCCAGCTCGTACTCGCGCGCCAGTGCCCAGGACGGGTGCAGGTGCTCCGTGCCCGCGAGCTGCGCGGCCGCCAGGCGGTGGAAGGCCTGCTCCATCGGGTCGTGCGGCTCGATCTCGCTGGCCAGCACCGCGTACTCCAGCAGCTCGTGGAAGGCTTCGGGCAGCGCCGCGTCGCGGAGCTCGCGCACGTCGAGCGCCTGCCCGCCCACCGACAGCACGGCCACGGCCATGCGGTTGAGCGTGAGCGTGCCGGTCTTGTCCACGGCCAGCACGGTGGTCTGGCCCAGGGTCTCGATGGCGCCCAGCCGTCGGGTGAGCACCTGCTGCGCGGCCAGGCGTCGTGCGGCGAGTGCCAGGAACACGATCATGATGACCGGGAACTCCTGCGGCAGCACGCCCATGGCCAGCGTGATCCCGGCCAGCAGGGCCTGCAGCCAGCCGCCGCGCAGCAGCCAGAACAAGGCCACCAGCAGCGCGCACAGCGCCAGGCCCACGATCAGCAGCCGCCGCGTCAGCCGGGCCACGTCGTCACGCAGCGGCGAGGCTTGCAGTCCGATGACCTGCAGCGAGGCGCCGATGCGCCCGAGCTCCGTGTGCCGGCCCGTGGCCTCGACCCGCATGGCGCCCTGGCCGCTGACCACCAGCGTGCCGGCGAATACCCGCTCGTTGCCGGCGGGCTTGGGCACGGGCTCGGATTCGCCGGTGAGCATGGACTCGTCGGTGGCCAGCTCGTGCGCCTGCAGCAGCACGCCGTCGGCCGCGATGCGGTCGCCCTCGGCCAGCAGCAGCACGTCGCCGCGCACCACCTCGCGCCCGGGGATGCGCAGCGCCGCGCCGCCGCGCACGGCCAGCGCCCGTGGGCTGGAGAGGTCGCGCAGCGCGTCCAGCGCCCGGTCAGTGCGGCGCTCCTGCAGCACCGTCACGGCCATGATGATGACGACGAAGCCCAGCAGCACCAGCGCCTCGCGCGTGTCGCCCATGACGGCGTAGATGCCACCCGCGCCCAGCAGCAGCACGAACATCGGCTCGCGCACGACCTCGCCCGCGATGTCCAGCAGGGTACGGCGCCGGCTGGTGCCCAGTTCGTTTGGGCCCTCCCGGCGCAGCCGCTCGGCGGCTTCGTCGGGAGCCAGGCCCGGGGGCAGGTCGCGTGCCATGCCCTCGCGGCCTCACGAAAGGTGCAGACGGCTCATCCGGCGCAGGATAAGCGCAGCCCCGGGCCCGGTCCACGCGGCCAAGGACGCATGCGCTCACGACTCCATCGGCACGAAGTCGGCCTTGCCGATGTTGCACTCCGGGCAGCGCCAGCTCTCGGGCACGTCGGCCCAGGGCGTGCCGGCAGGGATGCCGTGCTCGGGCAGCCCGGCGGCTTCGTCATACACCAGCCCGCAAGCTGGACACACGTAGGTCTTCATGGTGACTCCCTTCAATGACGGCCGGGGTGGAAGAGTCAGTCGTCGCCGTCATGCGACCGCTCGGAATGGCTCGCCGGACCGGGCAGCAGCCCGTTGGGTGAGAGGTGCCACTGCCAGGCGCCGAAACCCAGCACCGCCAGCAGCAGCAGCGCGGCCAGCCAGCGCTGGTCCTTGCGCACCAGGTCGGGCCCCGGGCCGGAAACGCGGCCGGTGAGCATGGGCAGCGCCTGGTTCTGGCGCCGCAGGACGCTCGACAGGGCCATCAGCGCCAGGTGCGCGGCCACGACGGCGAGCAAGGTGTTGGCGAACAGCTCGTGCACCTCCTCCAGCCACTCGCCGCCCCAGTCGCTGTAGGTGGCATAGCCGCTGAGGGTCAGTGGCACGACGCCCAGCAGCAGCACGGCGATGGCGCCGGCCATCAGCAGGTTCTGGCCCTGCCGCCAGTTGATGCGGGTGGCCGCACCGCCGCTGGCCAGCGTGCGCAGCCAGGCCGGCGCGCTGGCGAGCTTGCGCCACAGCAGCGACAGCCGCGCGTGGCGCGGGCCGATGAGCCCGTACACGAGGCGAAAGCCCAGCAGTCCGGCCATCGTGTAGCCCAGGGTCACGTGCAGCGCACGCCAGTGCTCGGAGTCTCCTGTCAGCCAGCCGCCGGCAAAGCTCAGCGCGAAGAGCCAATGGAACATCCGGGTCGGCGCATCCGTGACGCGCCGGCCGCGCTCGGCCTGGGCAGGCACGGGACGGCCGGCGGCCGCCATCGTCTCGGCTTGAATCATGGTGTCTCCTTGGGGGGAATTCAGTCCTGCCAGGCGTGGCGGTGGCGCTCGTCGAGACCAGCGGGAAAGCGCAGGCCGCGCTCGTCGAAGTTGCCGCGGTCGGCCCCGCTGTGGCAGGCGGCGCAGTTGGCGGCGCTCTTGACGCTGGCGTGCTTCCATACCGCGGCGTCGATGCCGCGGTGCTCGCGCCTGAACCAGTTCGACTGCGTGATGCGGTCCTGGGGCGGCTCCTCGGCGACGCGCTTGTAGGTGCCGGCATGGGCCTGCAGCCAGGCGGCCAGCTGCTGGACCGTCTTCTCGTCCAGCGACGCGTCCGTGCCGTAGTGCTTGTCCAGGCCCGACATCACGCGCTGCCACGAGAGCGCCGGCAGCATGCCGGGCGGGTAGGCGGTGTGGCAGGAGCCGCACTCCTGTGTGTAGGCCTTGGGCGTGTTCGCGGGCAGCAGCTGGCGCTCGTCGGCCTGGGCCGGGAGCGCCGCCGCCAGGGCCAGCAGCAGCCAGGCGGCCCAGGGCAGCGACGGATGTGACGGCAGGCGGTGGAATTGCGCGTTCATCGACGTTCTCCTCGGTGAAGGGTCGAGCCTCAGCGCATGAGGCCGAGCAGGTAGGCCAGCACGTCGGCCTTTTCGGTGGGCGTGCATTCGCGCTGCGCGACGTCCTTGCAGTTGCGACGGAACCACTTGTCGACCTTCGCGGTGTCCGTGAAGGACTGTGGATTGAAGGCCGGTGCCAGTGCCGCGATGGGCTTGCCGGTGCTGGCATGCTTGCCGGCACTCGTGGGCGGGTTGCCATGGCACGACGCGCAGGACCACTCGCCGCCATGGCGGCTGGTGAAGAAGATCCGGCCGCGCTCGGCCTGGCCCGGGGTAGCGGCCTGGGCGCTGAAGCGCTCCAGTTGCTGGGCCGCCGTGGTATCGCCAGCCCGGACCGTGCCGGCTGCCGCGGCAAGGCAGGCCGCCAGCATGACCGCAGGCAGCCAGTGAGGGCAGCGATCTTTGATCCAGGTCAGCTTGGCGTTCATTGCGGGTTCCTCGCGGCGGTGTCGTTGCGGGTGTTGGAGGCATTCTTCGCAACGAGGCCTGAACGTTTCCTGAACCGGCTGTTCATCTGCGGTTCAGCCAAGACGCCGAAGACTGGCCGCATGACATACCCGCCTCGCTCCCTCCCGGCCACCGGCCCCGGTGCGGTTCGGCCGGCGCGCATCAGCCGGCAAATGCCCTGGCTGCTGGCGGCTTGTGTGCTGTGGATGGCCTTGCTGGCGCACGCCGACGAGAGTGACCACGAGCGCGCCCGGGACGCAGTGCAGTCAGGCCAGGCGCTGGCGCTGCCCGTGCTGCTGGAGCGGCTGCAACGCTCCCACCCGGGCCAGGTGCTGGAGATCGAGCTCGAGCGCGACGACGGGCGCTGGGTTTACGAGGTGAAGCTCCTGCAGCCCGGCGGCCAGGTGCTGAAGCTGGCGGTCGATGCCCGAGCGGCCGAGGTGTTGAAGCAGCGCCCCAAGGGCCCGCCGCCGGCGCAGGGGCCGGCCCGGTAAGGGACTGAGGAACACGAGGGAGGCACGATGAGATTGCTGCTGGTTGAGGACGAACCCACCTTGCGGACGCAGCTGCGCACTGCCTTGCAGCAAGCCGGCTATGCCGTGGACGAGGCCGACAACGGCCGCGACGCCGAGCACCTGGGCGACACCGAGCCGTTCGACGCGGTCGTGCTCGACCTCGGGTTGCCGATCGTCGACGGGCTGACGGTGCTGCAGCACTGGCGCAGCGCCGGGCGGACCATGCCGGTGCTCATCCTCACCGCCCGCGACAGCTGGCACGAGAAGGTGGCGGGCATCGACGCCGGTGCCGACGACTACCTGGCCAAGCCGTTCCACATGGAGGAGCTGCTCGCTCGCGTGCGGGCCCTTATCCGGCGTGCCCAGGGGCTGGCTTCGCCGCTGCTGCAGTGCGGTGCCTTGAGTCTGGACACCCGCAGTGGCCGCGTGACCGTCGGCGGCCGTCCGGTGCCCTTGACCTCGCACGAGTACCGGCTGCTGTCCTACCTGATGCACCGGCCCGGCCAGGTGGTGTCACGCACCGAGCTCACCGAGCACCTGTACGCCCAGGACTTCGACCGGGACTCCAACACGGTCGAGGTCTTCATCGCCCGGCTGCGCCGCAAGCTGCCTGCCGACGCCATCGAGACGGTGCGCGGCCTGGGCTACCGGCTCGCGCACGTCGCGTGAGGATGGGCATGGCGTTGCCGTTGCGGTTGCCGCGGTCGCTTCGCTGGCGGCTGCTGGCGGCCACGCTTGTGGCCACGGCCGTGGCCGTCCTGCTCGCGGGCTGGCTGCTGTCCGGACTGTTCCGCGAACACGTCACCCGCCAGCTCGTGGCAACGCTGACCACCGAGCTCGACCAGGTGACGGCGCGGTTTGAGGTGGATGCCAACGGGCAGCCCTTGCTCGATCCGGCACGGCTGAGCGATCCGAGGTGGACCCGGCCATATTCGGGCCTGTACTGGCAGATTGACGAGATGGCGGGCGCAGCGCCCCGACGCGGCGTGCTGCGCTCCCGCTCGCTGTGGGACGCCGAGTTGCAAGCGCCTGCGGATGCGCCGGCAGACGGCGAAGTCCACGTGCACGAGGCCGCCGGGCCTGGGGGCGCCGAGCTGCTGCTGGTGGAGCGCACGGTGTGCATGGCTGCCGGCGGTGCCCCGGCTTGGCGCCTGCTGGTCGCGGCCGATCGCGGTGACATGGCCGCGGCGGTCGCCCAATTCAATCGGCTCCTGGCGGCTTCGCTGGCGGTGCTGCTGGGCTTGCTCATGGCGGCAGCCACGGCGCAGGTGGCCATGGGCCTGGCACCGCTCAAGGCGCTGCGGCGCGGGCTCAACGCCGTGCGCGAGGGCCGGCAGCAGTTCCTGGAAGGGGAGTTTCCGCACGAGGTCCAGCCGCTGGTCGACGACTTCAACGGCGTGCTGCAGCGAAACACCGAGATCGTGGTTCGCGCCCGGACACAGGCCGGAAACCTGGCCCACGCCATCAAGACGCCGTTGGCCGTGATGGCACAGGGAGCGACTTCGGCACAGCAGCATCCCGCGGCGCTGGCGGCGTTGCCTGCATTCGTGGTCGACCAGGTGGAGATGGTGCGTCGCCACGTCAACTGGCATCTGGCCCGCTCGCGTGCCGCGGCGGCGCAGGGCATGCCGGGCGTGCGCGCCGAGGTGGCGCCGATCGTGCAAGCGCTCGTGCGCGTGATGTCGCACGTGCATGCTGAGCGCGGACTGGCGTTCGACATCGACGTCGTGGAGCCCGGACTGGCCTTTGCCGGGGAGGAGCAGGACCTGCAGGAGATGCTGGGCAACCTGATCGACAACGCCTGCAAGTGGGCGCGCAGCTCGGTGCATATCGCGGCGTCCCGGGTACCCGAGGCAGGGACACCGCAACTGCGCCTGGTCGTCGAGGACGACGGGCCGGGCATTGCGGCCGAGGAGCGCAAGCATGCCTTGTCGCGCGGCGTGCGCCTGGACGAGGCCGCACCCGGCAGCGGCCTGGGGCTGGCGATCGTGCAGGAGCTCGCCGAGCTCTACGGCGGCAAGCTGACGCTGTGCAGCGGACGGCTCGGCGGGTTGAAGGTCGAGTTGCTGCTGCCCCGCACTCGCTCGGCGATGCCTTCCACAACAGTGCCCAATCGGCTGGCTGATGACGTTGCAGTTACCGACGGCCACACCGGGCACTGAACCAGCCTGCACTTCGTGTCGCAACCGCTGTCACATGGTCGGTGGTGAGTGCAGTCAAAGTCCGATGCGTTTCAAAGCCGACTGCAGACCCACGACGCCGCCGACGTGCTGCTCGTTGATGAAGACCTGGGGCAGTTGCTGCACGCGCAGGTCAAAGCGTTTGAGGAACGCCGTGCGCTGGCCCTGGTCGTGGATCTGGATGAGCTCGAACGGCAAGCCCTTGCTGTGCAGCAGCTTCTTTGCGGTGTCGCATTGAGGGCAGGCGGGCTGGCTGTAGACGACGATCCTGAAGTTCATGAATGGCATGGTGGCGCGAAGGCCGCCAGTATCCATGCATCTGAAACGACCGCACTGCACAACATACCTGAAATCTCTCAACTACTCCCAGACCAAGTCCCATCCTCCCCTGATCGCCCTTTCTCCCCCTCCCCCTACCTCTCACGGCCGAAAAGACGCGGACCAAAGACCGAGCTGGGCAGGGAGGCGGGCTTCCCCTTCTCCCCCCTTCAACAGCGCGACCGGATCAGGCACATCAGAACCACGAGGAGCCCCTACCCCACCCAACACCCCCTCCTGACCCGCCCTTTTCCCCCTATCCCCACCTCGAAGCCCAGGGCCGCGAAAAAAGTCCAGGCTGAACAGGCAGGCTGTCTTGCCCTGACTCCCCCTCAAAGCCACGGCGCGTGCAGGAGAGAGACGGCTGGGCCTCGACCGGCCTCAAAGGATTCAGGGCCGAGCGAAGAGGCATCTGTTGGGCAGGAAGGTAACCGGTATGTTGTAGGGTACGTGCGGCATGCGTTGCGCGCCGCCGCTGCTGGAACTGCAGGATCGGTTCGCTGACTCCTGACGGAGATTGCGACAACGATGCCGGCCCCAAATGTCAAGGCCGGCCGCGCAAGGTCTTACCCTGAAGCATGACACGCGTGCTGGTGGCGTTGCCTGTACGATCACAGGTGAGCGAACAACAGTCAGCGGACTTGCTTGATTATCAGTGGTCGCTGGGTCGATTATTAATGCCTCACAAACATACGAACTAAACACCATTATTCAAAATCAACCTATGTGAATTTTTCGTTTTTTTCTGGAAAATGGTGCACTGAAACCTATTTCTCTAAGCTTGGATCACTGAGGCTCTTTGGTACAGATGCTATCGTAGAAAATCTAATTTTTATGATCTTACAAAATTGATGCATTGCTGAATGCTTTCGCTTGCTCGACGAAGAAGCGCACCAATTTCCTTTATACCCACGACCGTCCCAATTCAGTCGGAGGCCCAACCTCTGGCGTCATGTACGTATAACGCTGTTCTGCTTCAGTGTCTCGATTATCTCACGGACTATAACACTTGGTGAGACGGGAAGTACTTGAGTTAACACTTGACGAGAACTTATCCGCACATCAAGCCATTCGCCGTCCATAGAAAACCGCCAGTCTTGTTCTCCTAGCTTTGTAGCGTATTTCAATATTGGTTCACTTAACACGTAGCATAATTTAAGCGACACTTGCTGCGAGTCTGTGAGAGGTCCTTTGCAAACAAAAACTTGGTCCAAGTTTCCGCCCCATTAATTTTTTAATTCATCAAGATTTTGCCTCAGTTTTCGAACTGAAGCTACCAAACAGTCAGGCGACCGCCGTGGCACCGCGTGTTCGTGTCACGTTGAGCACACCAGCTTTTTCAATGCGCGACTTCGTAATTTCCCATGAGTCCAAGAATCGCTGGCGTTTAAGTTCATCCAATGCTTCAATCAAGCACAGGCGGAAAGACGCAACGCGCTTGTTCTTCGAACCACACATCCCGTGCAGCTTGGAGACGGAATAAGGGAACGGGTCCCTGTGCGTGCTGTAAAACGCATGAAGCCACTTTGCCAACGGTGAAAGCGCTAGGCGCTGCTCCCACTCGACCAACGAATAATTGGTAGGCAGATAGAGGGTCACCAGCGCCTTGCTCAGTTGCAGACCCCATACCGCACGATCGTCCTTGCCTTCGGCATCCCAGCGCAGCTCGGTAATCAAGTTGGTCACCAGCTGACGACCCGGGGCAATCCGCTCGTCCTTTATGCGGACTTCAGCGCCCTTGAGCCGCAGGACACAGTCTCGCAGTCGCTGGTAGTCCTTCTTGCTTCGGCCCCATCCCAGCGCAACAAGCATGGTGTGGGGAACCACCGTGAACTCTTGGCCCACATCGGTCATGCGTCCGAAATGGACGACCTGCAGCCACACGTCCAGATCGTCCTGACGCAACTCCTCGCCAGAAAAAACCAGCTCGAACCCTTCCGCGGTGAACAGTGCGGTCGGCCCCGTGCGCTCACGCGGCTGTTTCCAATGAGACGCCGTGAACAGGGCGGCACGGGCGAAGTGGTTGCACAGGCCACGCAGCGGCTCGTGCCAAGGTTGGAACAGCTCGCCCTGCTCGCCCGTCTTGAGCGGCAAGGGCACACCGACAGCGCCCACACGCTCTACAGCAGCAGCGCGCAGACGGCTTTCAGCTTCGTCAGTGAGCTTCTTCATCCGCGCTCGGGCGGCAGCAGTAATCGCGGTCATGGTAAGCGGCGCGGACGTTGATCCTGCAAAGTTAGCACGGCCCCTTTCGTGTTTTGACGGACAGCTTTCGTGTTCTGACGGACGTTTGATCCAGTCCGCCTCTGCCATCAGCCCAACATCGTGTTTTGACGGACAACGGCACTCGTGTTCTGACGGATGCGTCGGTTCGTGTTCTGACGGACAGGTTTCGTCGTTCGACCGCAGATCCTTCGTGCTTTGATGGACACACTGCTTCGTGTTTTGACGGACACGTTTCGGGTTTTGACGGCAACACCATCGTGTTCTGACGGACAGTCTTCGTGTTTTGACGGCACGGCAACCTAAACTTTCTGAGCGCCGACAACAGCTTACGGTGGCTATCCACAGGCGTAATCTGTATTTAACTTCTTCTAATCAGCCCCGCGGCGACCGGCATGCTGGTTCTGGACGTCGCACGAGATGTCCGTCAAAACACGAATGGCAGCACAACGGCATGCCCAATGGCAAGAAACCGCTGACCAGAAAAAGGCACGGACCTACGGACGTCATCGGCTCTACAGGTGGCGTGCACCATCCTGGGCAGAGCAACCTTTGGCGAATCCTGGGCATTGCAGTAACGCCGCGCGCTGGCCACATCGATCTGCCGGCACTTACCGAGGAGCCCAACGTGTGCTGGACGTAGTCATCCGCCCTCTCTAGGGACGTTTCGTGGTCTCGAACCGTCGGCGCCAACTAAGCCAGCCGGTGCCACAGCCCGGAGCCACCATAGGCCTCGGCGAAGGCGCGGGCCACGTGCTGCGTGAGCAGTTGGGGCGGCCAGCCCGCAGTCCTTTGACGCCAGTGCACAGCCGCCTGTCCATGCCCCGGTGAATCCGCGGTGAGCTTGATGGCCACGCTGACGCTGGCCGCCATGCCAACGAAGCGCTCCTTGTCGATACGCTACAGGATGTCGCAGCCGGCCAAGCCGCACAGGAAAGCCAGCACGCCCCTTTACGCAGCGTGCCGTGTACGCCCTGTTCGGATTTTGAGGTGGCTGCTGAGCCAGCTCCAGGCCTGCCCATGGGTGGTATCGAAGGGCTGGACCAGCAGCACGGTGCAGGGAGCCGCTTCGCTTAAAGCCAGGCTGCGGAGTTGCCACTTTCCGCCGTGATGGCCCCCAACCAGCGTTGTCCGGAACATTCCTTGCCGACACGCATGGCGCCGGGCATGAGGCTCGGCCAAGGAGCCCACCATGATCACGCTCCATGGCTTCGCTCACCGCCTACCCGAGCTGGCAATGGGCCACACCCGCGATCTGCGCGTGCAATGGGCGCTGGAGGAAGTTGGTTTGCCCTACCGGGTGCGCGGCTTGGACCTGCTCGCCGGCGAGCTCAAGCGTGAGGAATTCGCCCGCCTCAGCCCGTTCCAGCAAGTGCCGGTGATCGAGGATGACGATATGGTGCTGAGCGAGTCCGGCGCCATCGTGCTGTACTTGGCGGAAAAGGCCGGCAAGCTGATTCCGCCCGACATGCGCGGCCGGGCCGAGGTGACGCGCTGGTGCTTCGCGGCGCTGACCAGCGTGGAGCCAACACTCATGCAGATTGCCTTCCTCGACGAAGGCATCGAGCCCGGGCCCGACGCGCCGCGGCGGCGCGCTTTCTACATCGAGCTGGCCGGGCGCTGGCTCGGCGGCATGCAGCGGCGCCTGTCGGAAGTGCTGTACCTTGCGGGCACGGAATTCACGGTGGCCGACATCCTGTTCACCACCGTGCTGCAGATCGTGGACGCGGGTGTGGTGACGCCCTACCCGGCGCTGGTGGACTACCGCCGCCGCTGCGAGGCACGGCCGGCTTGGCAGCGCACGCTCGACGACTACAAACGGCGCCTGAATTTGGCGCCGGGGGCGGCGCGGCGTTGAGGATGCCTGACAGTTCCTGGACCAGCACGCGGGACGTGAATAGCGCTACCTGCTGGCGTTGCCGACATGGGCACGCATCAAACTTTGGGGGCGCTTGCTGGCTGGACTGGGCGTCGCCGCCGCAGTAGCGGTGCGGGGTGGGGCAACTGCGCGTGCGTGCGGCCGCGCCTGCAGGTCAAACGGCGAATTCAGACCCACCGGACCGCACTTGGCCAGCCACTGCGGCACGCAGAAACGGATGCATTTGCGGCCGACTGCAGCGCCAACGTCACCGAGCCCGGTCACAGCCTTTCCTGCCCCGGCAACGCGGCATCATCACCTCCCATGTACCAAACTGAAGACAACATACCCAAGGGCTGAATCAAGTCCGTTGCCAAGCTCACCCGTGAATCCCTGAGCGCTCGCGTCGCTGGGCTGAACGCCGAGCTGGCTGAGGCTGAGGCGCAGCTTCGCGAGCTGATTCAAACCAGCAGCATGGGCCAATCTTCTGTGTACTGCTTACAAGTCCCACTTATTTGCATGCAAGTACCAACATTCCTGAACTTTTGCCACTGCCCTAAACTTGCACTGAAGCAGCAATCGCCCATTCAAGTAGAACGATGCCTCTTGTGCAATCAATAGGTTCCGCGTAAGACAAGCATGGCATCATTGACGTTGGCACTAGAGGTCCTAAGACCAGGATCTAACAGAAAATAGATAGGGCTGACGCTGATGAGCGCATTAATTTTGGACGCAATTGAAAGAAGAGATATGTTTTCCGTGTTTCGCTCAGCGTTTCATGCAACAGATCTTGAAGTCTCCCAAGGATGGGAAAAGACCAAGATTGCGTTACTTTCAAATCTTGCCAACGACGCGCGCAGAGACGAAGTCGAAGAATGCCTGCAGGCCTGCTACCAGGACAATATCAGGTTTGCACAGAAAGCAATTTCACTTTGGGCCCTTCCTGATGAAGCAACAGCAGGAGCTCTTGCTAGTGCCTTAGATGAGTTCATAGACAGCGATAGCCCTTATAGGGTCGCCTATCCGCTCCCATTGCCTCATGACGTCCTGGCATCTTGCCGCGTACTCGGGGTACCTACTGCTGTAGAGCGAGACGGCACACGATCTACCATCATTTTTGCCGGTAAACGTTGGGTCAACGAAGAGTGTGAACTATCACCTGAAAATCTCACCCTAGAGGCACAAGAGGAATATTCTGGACTGTTCGAAATAAGGGCAAAGAGAAGGATTTCCTATCCGGTATTTGATTGCTTCACGATTCATCCAGAAAGAAGGCTTGTAGAGCTGCGCATAGATAAAGCAAAATATGAAAATGAGGCGGAAATAATTAAAATAAGGACAGCCCTGCAAGAAAAATTTAATCGTCTAGCACGTGCCCATTGCGGCATTGAGCGTGCCTTAGGAGACCCGCTTAACCTTTATTCGGCACTTCTTCCTCTATACAAAGGAGAGGGATGGAAGGTTCAATGCATTGAACATGCAAATGATGGTGGATATCTAAACAAAAACAAGGGTAGACACCGTAGTTCTGATGTGCGGGAAGACGACTATCACGTTGCCGGAGAAGAAGCCGTACCTCAGATCCATTTGCACAGCTTGACGGCGTGCTGGGACCTAGGTTTTGGAAGTCCTAAACTTATTCTTCACGGACATTCAAAAATTCTCAGCACACACGCACCAAATATTGATTACGCTAAAGTCTTAGATTGCTGGGACGAGGGCTCATACATGACTGTGCTAAATAGTCTCATAGATTCTCTGTCGGCATCATGATCAACTCAAGCTTAATAAAACAAGAGTTTGCAAAGAGGTTTGGGCCGGAAACTCCGGAGACGGATTGCTGCGCTCGTCTCTTTGATTTTTTTACAAAAACCAAAAGTAGCTCATTAAGGCATCTTACTTACGTAAGACTACGAGATATATCCAATTACCCGGACACGGTGCTTATAAGCGCACTACTCTTTCTAAGTAGCGCTAAGATAAATATACTGGACCAGAGATATGAATTCTTGGACACAGAAGACGATGAATACATTGAGATTGAACCAGACGTAGTATCAAGCGCAATAAAAAACAACGAATTCTATCACCCAGAAAGCGGCAAAAAGGTCGAAAATTTCAAAAGAAATCTTTTTATTTATTATAAGATCTCTGATGAATTCAAGTCTCACGTTGATAGTGGCAGGGTTGAATAAGTGATGGAAACCACTCCCGTTGGAAGCCTGCTCCACTACGAAACTGTATGTCTTCTGGATCCACTATTAGCAAGGCGTCTCAAGAGGTCTACGGTCAGCACATACCAAGATTTTATTTCCATGCTGATGGAGGATATGGATAGGGTTTGCGAAAAAGTCCAGGAGCGACGCGATCAATACTATGACAAAAAAGAAGATTTAATTACTTCAGTAATTGTGATTGCCTTGGACGCAATGGATTACAATGCCACTCACGATACTAAGATTGGTGGCCACGTTGATATTGTGGTCAGAGGCAAAAATCCATCATTCCTATGGATTGGTGAGGCCAAGAGGGATAGCTCCATATCGTGGGTCTCCCAAGGGTTTGTTCAGCTTTGCGACAAGTACGCTACAGGCAATAAGAACCAAGATCATGGTGGACTGTTAATATATTGCCAAAACAAGGATGCAGTTGGCCGCCTCACTGAATGGGAGGAAAACCTAAGAGCACAAAACCTTCCTGAGTATGAGAAAGAGGCGTGTCCTCTTTTGCCTGAAACTGCCTTTATATCAAAACATCGGCTCTCTACTAGCGGTACAAAGTTCAAGGTTAGGCACATTTCGCTTAATCTTAACTTCTACACAGGGAAAATTCCCCCGCAAAAAGAAGAGCCTGCTGCAGAAGTAGAGGTACCCTCAGAAGGAGGCGTAGATTCATCTTTGCCGACTACTAAAAAAGAAGAGCCTCCTATCAGAACCAGAGCTGCAAAGAAAACAGCAAGAAGAGCCACACGGGGAAAGGAGCAAGGTCGGTAGATATTTATTGTTTCATATACAGAAACGCCAGTTTGGGATTATGGTGCATTTAAGAACTGTAATTCCGGTGTTAAGGATCAAGGTTGTTCTGGGGGCAGGGTCGTTCACTTCTACCTGGGATAATGGCCAGATGGTGAGGAAGTGACGGCA
>NZ_CALAOH010000216.1 GCF_937926365.1 uncultured Azohydromonas sp.
GCGGGCCCGGCCCGCGCGCCGCAGGCGCAGCCGCCGGAGTTCACCAGCGGCACCATCCGCTACAGCGGCCAGTTCGCGCTGCACGAGGGCGCCGACGGCAAGCCGCCGACCTACTCCGGACAGGGCCGGTTGACCTGGCCCAACGGCGACGTCTACGAGGGCCTGCTGGTGCACGGCCTGCGCCATGGCCAGGGCCGCTTCACCTGGGCCAACGGCCAGCACTACGAGGGCGAATGGGTGCAGGACCGCGCGCAGGGGCGCGGCCAGGTGAAGTTCCCCAACGGCGACCGCTACGAGGGCCAGGTGGTGGACGGCGTGCCCGAGGGCCAGGGCCGCATGGCCTACGCCAGCGGCGACAGCTACAGCGGCCAGTTCGCGCGTGGCGTACCCGCCGGGCGCGGCGAGTACGTCTGGCGCAACGGCCAGCGCTACGAGGGGCCCTGGAAGGACCAGCAGCCCCATGGCGTGGGCCAGCTGCGCTTCGTCAACGGCGACCTCTACGAGGGCGCGCTCGCCGCGGGCATCCCGCACGGCGAGGGCCGCATGCGCTACGCCAACGGCGACGACTACAGCGGCGTGTTCGTCAGCGGCATGCCCGAAGGGCAAGGCCGCTACGACTGGAAGAACGGCGACCACTACATCGGCGCCTTCAAGGAAGGCCGCAAGCAGGGCCGCGGCACACTGGTGCGCGCCAACGGCGAGCGCATGGAAGGCGAGTTCGACGAGGACGAGGAGTTCCGCTCGCTCGCCGCCACGCCCGCCGCAACCGTGGCCGTGGCCGACCCTGTGCCGGCACCGGCATCCAAGGCGGCGGGCGGCGGGGAGCGCAAGCGCGGCCGCTGACGCGGCCTCTCCGGCCCCAGGCAATTCCCGGTGCCCCACATGCAGGACGGCACAGGGGTTGCGCGCTTGCCGCGGCGCCATGCGCGAGAGTGCAATGGTTCCTGGGCACGCGCCGCCATGTCGCGCGCCGCGTGCCCAGCCACAGAGCCATCGCTCAAGGGGTGCGCGCATGAAGACCTTCCCTCGCACGAGGATGTCCATGAGCCTGCAGGACCGGCGGGCGTTGCCCGCGATGGAGTCCCAGGCCCGCTCTCCTGAACCCGCGACACGCCTGCGACAACGGCTGCAGCAGGCCGGCCTGTGCGCCGCCATGCTGACCGCATCGGCCCTGCACGCGGCCCCGGCCGGCGATGGCGCGGACCTGCCACCGCCGATCCGCGGCGTCGCGCCCGTTGCGGCGGCCCCCGCCGTGCCGGCGGCCCCGGAAACGGCCCCAGCTGAGGCAGCCACGGCGCCGGAAGCCGGCGGCGACTGCCTGGCGTTGACCGACCTCGCCATGGAGGCCGAGCTCAGCGCCGCCGGCGCGCAGGCGCAGGATCCGCTGCAGGAGGTCGAGCTCCTTGATGCCACCGCGCGCGCCTGGCAGGCCGCGGCCACGCGCTGCGAAGGCCGGGCACGCGCACGCGCGCTGCGCAACCTGGAGGAAAGCCGCAAGGCGGTCGCGGCTGCGCAGGAACGCCTGGGTGCCGGCCAGCCCTGCAACGCGGCGCAGGAGAACGCCCAGGCGCTGCAGGCGCTGGCGCAGCAGGCCGCCAAGGAGCAGCGCTGGAGCGACGCGGCGCGCCTGTTCCACAAGACCGAGGGCATGTGGGAGGAAGCGGTCGACCGCTGCCGCGGCGAGCAGCAGCAACTGGCGCTGACGCAGCGCACGCAGGCCAGCGCCGCCAGTCACAACGCCCAGTTCTGCATGCCGCGCCTGGAGCGTGCGCGCGCCCAGACCGAGCAGCTGAACAACGCCCCGGCCCGCCAGGCGCCGGCACAGCGCCAGCAGCTGTACCTGAACGCGGAATCGCTGTGGCGCCTGGCCGCATCGCAGTGCCGCGGCGCCGAGCAGGCCCAGGCGCTGGCCCAGGCCGAAGCCATCGTGCAGGAACGCGGTCCGCTCCTGGTCGAAATGCCGGCCGCCGCGGCCACGCCCGCCACCCTGCCCGCCCCGCCGGCCGAGCCCACAGCCGCTGCCGCCCCGCCCGTAGCCGACGCCGCGTCGGTACCGGCCGTGGCGCCCGCGACCGTTCCGACGCAGTCGCCGGCGCGGGCAGCGCCCATGGCTTCTCCCCCCCTGGCCACGCCGACGCCGTCCGTCACGCCCACGGCAACGCCGCCCGCGCCGGGCGCGAGCGCGGCATCGCTGGCACCCAGCGCCGCGATTCCCGGCGCCCCTGCGCGCACCGCGGCGGGCGCCGTCCCGGGCAGCCCGAAGGCCAGCGCCGGCGGCACCGAGGCCGCCGCCGTGGAAGACGCGGTGGTCACGCCGGTCACCGTGGACCTCGGCGGCATGCTGCTGGCGGGCCGCTTCACGCACGATCCCGGCTCCGGCAAGCCCGGCACCTGGTCCGGCCAGGGCCGCGTGACATGGAGCAACGGTGACGTCTACGAAGGCAGCCTGGCGCGCAACCAGCGCCAGGGCCAGGGCCGCTTCAGCAGCGCGAAGGGGCTGCGCTACGAAGGCGAGTGGGCGCAGGACCGGCCCCACGGCCGCGGCACGCTGAAGTTCCCCGACGGCAACGTGTACGAAGGCCAGGTCGCCAACGGCATGCCCGAAGGCACCGGGCGCATGGTCTACGCCAGCGGCGACAGCTACAGCGGCCAGTTCGAGCGCGGCGTGCCCGCGGGGCGCGGCCAGTACGTGTGGCGCAACGGACAGCGCTACGAAGGCGGCTTCCAGGGCCAGCGCCCGCACGGCACCGGCACCATGCGCTTCGCCAACGGCGACCACTACGAGGGCCCGCTGGTGGCGGGCCAGCCACACGGCGTGGGCCGCATGCGCTACGCCCGCGGCGACGTCTACACCGGCCCCTTCGTGGCCGGGCTGCCCGAAGGCCAGGGCCGCTACCAGTGGAAGAACGGCGACCACTATGTCGGTGCCTTCAAGGCCGGCCGCAAGCAGGGCCGCGGCACGCTG
Source organism: uncultured Azohydromonas sp. (assembly GCF_937926365.1). Lineage (GTDB taxonomy): Bacteria > Pseudomonadota > Gammaproteobacteria > Burkholderiales > Burkholderiaceae_C > Azohydromonas. The sequence continues at coordinate 2,966 of NZ_CALAOH010000216.1, forward strand.
ACCTGGAGCAACGGCGACCGCTGGGAAGGCGAGTTCGACAACGACGAGCAGTACGACGCGGGCACCTTCACCGCCGCCGGCACGCCGTCGGCCGGTGCCGTGGCGGCCACCGCCACGGTCGGCGCGGGCACCGGGCACCCGGCAGCCGCGGCCGACATGGCGCCGGGCGTGATGGGCAGGCCCACGCCGGCCGTGGGGCTGATCGATCCGGCGGCGGGAGCGCCGGCCAAGCCCTGAGCGACCCAGGGGCTGTGCGGCGGGGGGTCCCTAGAATCGGTGCATGGCCAAACCCGAGTTCAACTGCAGCGTCAAGGTGCAGTTCCTGCCGGAGCAGTCCCAAGGCGGCCAGCACGCCTGGGCCTACACCATCACCATCACCAACCGCGGCGACATCACGGCCCAGCTCGTGGCGCGGCGCTGGCTCATCACCGATGCCACCGGCCGCGTGGAGGAAGTACGCGGACTGGCCGTGGTAGGGCACCAGCCGGTGCTCAAGCCCGGCGAGTCCTTCGAGTACACGAGCTGGACCAGCCTGCCCACCCCGCAGGGCACCATGCGCGGCACCTTCTACTGCATGACCGAGGAGGCCCGCCCCTTCGAGGCCGAGGTGCCCGAGTTCATGCTGGCCCATCCGGGCGCGCTGCACTGATGCCGCGCCGCCCCAGCCCGCGCCAGCGGGTACCGCGCTGAGCATCGGCATGGCCGGTGCCCAGCCCACCTCGGCCTGGGACCTGACGGGGCTGCTCTCCGCGGCCGACCCGCGCGCGCCGCTGGCCGAGCGCCATCTCTGGCTGGTGCGGCTGCTGGAGTGGCTGCGCCACGACCCGCCGCGCCGTCTCGCCCCGGACGCCACCCCGGCCCCGCTGCTGCGGCTGCGCCACCTGCTCAACGTGCTGGAGCAGCATCCGCAGCACCGCGCGGCGGTGCAGGGGCTGATCCAGCGCTTCTGGCACGAGGTCGATGCCGCGGCGCTGTTCGCCGACTTCGGCTTCCCGCACCGCGTGCACCTGACCGGCGAGCTGCTGCGCCGGCTGCGCGAGCGGTTGCTGCCCGGCACGCCCGACACCACCGACCTCGCCGAGCTGTTCCCGCTGCTGTTCGAGGAAAGCGATGCGCAGTGGATCGAGGCCATCGACGCCGACACGCTGCAGCGCCTGGCCGTGCTCATGGCGCCGCGCGGCGGGGACGATCCCGCCGCCACGGACGGCACCCTGGACGAGGATGGCATCGCCGCCACGCCGCTGTCCGCGCCGCGCTGGCGCGACACCATGGCCGACGCCGTCACGCTGCTGGTGGGCGCGGTGCATGGCGCGGGCCTGTCGCCGCCGCTGCGCCGGCGCATGAGCCCGGCGCTGCTGGTGGAGGAGCCCTTCCGCCAGCTCACGCGCGCCAGCGAGCGGCTGCGCGACGCCGAGCTCGCCGGCGACCAGGCCGCGCTGCTGCGCGAGGCGCTGTACCTGCGCGCGCTGCTGGACGCCTGCCGGCGCGCGGCCGACAGCATCGGCGAGCACCTGGAGGAGTTCGGCGTCTCGGTGGACATCGTCTACGAGACCGAGCAGCTGCGCCTGCGCACGCTGCGCATCGAGCGGCTGCTGGATTGCCTGGTCAGCCCCGAGCCCGCGCGCGAGCTGCAGCTGTTGACGCTGCAACTGGTGCAAGGCCTGCGCGAGCGCGAGGGCGTGCGCTCGCTGCTGGCGGCGCAGTACGGGCAGCTCGCCCGCAAGATGACCGAGCGCAGCGCCGAGACCGGCGAGCACTACATCACCCGCGACCGCGCCGAGTACGCCGAGATGTTCCGCCGCGCGGCCGGCGGCGGCATGGTGATGGCGGGCACCACCTTCGTGAAGTTCGCCATCACCGGGCTGGGGCTGACGGCGTTCTGGAGCGGGCTGCTGGCGGGGATGAACTACGCCACCAGCTTCGTGATCATCATGCTGCTGCACTTCACGGTGGCCACCAAGCAGCCGGCGATGACGGCGCCGGCCATGGCGGCGCGGCTGCGCGGCAGCCACCGCGACGAGGAAGGCTTCGTGGACGAGGTGGTGCACCTCATCCGCTCGCAGTCCGCGGGCATCCTGGGCAACCTGGCGCTGGTGGCGCCGGTGGTGGTGGCGCTGCAGGCCCTGGCGTGGTGGCTGATGGACGCGCCGCTGGTGGATGCCAAGCAGGCCGTGTACGCGCTCAAGAGCCTCTCGCTGCTGGGCCCCACGCCGCTGTACGCGGCCTTCACCGGGGTACTGCTGTTCGCCAGCTCGGTGATCGCGGGCTGGGTGGAGAACTGGTTCGTCTTCAACCGGCTCGACAGCGCCATCGCCTGGAACCCGCGCATCGTGGCGCGGTTGGGGTCGGCGCGCGCGGCGCGCTGGGCGGCGTGGGCGCGGGCCAACGTCTCGGGGCTGGCGGCCAACGTCTCGCTGGGACTGATGCTGGGGCTCACGCCCGCGGTGGCGGGCTTCTTCGCGCTGCCGCTGGACGTGCGCCACGTCACCCTGTCCACCGGCCAGCTGGCCGCGGCGGCCGGCGCGCTGGGCTGGGGACTGCTGGGCGAGCCCGCTTTCTGGTGGTGCGTGGCGGGCATCGCCGTCACGGGGCTGCTCAACGTGGGCGTGAGCTTCTACCTGGCGTTCCGCCTGGCGCTGCGCGCGCGCGGGCTGCAGCACAAGGACCGCGCGCACCTGGCCGCGGCGATCCGCCGCCGCATCCGCCGCCACCCGCTGAGCCTGCTGGTGCCGGAGAGGTGATCCGGGGCCACGGCCTGGTTCACCCCTCCGGCGGAAGGCGTTTTTGCATGTCCGGCAAGCACGAGGCGAAAGAGACTCCGGCAATCATTCCTCGTCGCGCTCATGACGCTCGCCACGCTTGCGTCCGCTGAACATGGTCCACCAGACGATGAACACCAGCAGCGCCAGCGCCGCCAGCGCCTCCAGAAGCAGCAGTCCCATGGAGTAGTCTCGATCGGGAAGAGAGGCCGGCGCCTTCGCACCGGGCGGTCCGGCACATTGCATCACGTCGGGAGCGCCCTCATGGAAAGCCTCGCGCTGGTCGATCGCTTCACGCTGTACTTCGACGCTGCGCCGGCGCGCGACGCCGATGCCCGGCGCGAGGTGCTGCAGTTGCGCCACGCCGTGTACTGCGAGGAGCTGGGCTACGAGCCGCCGCGCCCCGACGGGATGGAGAGCGACGACTGCGACCCGCACTCGATGTTCGCGCTGGTGCGCCACCGCGCCAGCGGCCGTCCCGCGGGCTGCGTGCGGCTGATCACGCACCCGCACCAGCCCCCCGGCTGGCGCTTCCCTTTCGAGCGCGCCTGCGGCCAGCGGCTGTACCCGCATTACCTGGAGCCCGACCCGCAGCGCCACGACGCGGCCGTGGAGGTGTCGCGCCTGGCGGTGCACCACGACTTCAGGCGCCGCCGCGGCGACTTCCACAACCCCGTGGGCGGCAGCGCCGATGCCGCGGACAGCACCGACCGCCACTACCCGCTCATCGCCATGGGGCTGTTCCTGGCGGCTTCGGCGCTGCTGCTGCTGAATGGCATCGAGCAGACCTACGTGATGATGGAACCGCGCCTGGCGCGGCTGCTGCACAGCTGCGGGCTGCATTTCACGCGCGTGGGCGACCTGGTCGAGCACCATGGACAGCGCGCGCCCTACCGCATCCTGCGCCCGGAGCTGCGGCAGGACCTGCGTCCCGAAGGGCGCGCGCTGCAGGACTTCCTGCTGCAGACGTTGCGCTGAGCGCCGCCGCGGCCTGCGCGCGCCGCCAAAATCGCGCCATGGCTTTCTCCCTTGCCCTTCGCTCCGGGCGGCGCGGCGGCGCCGCCTCCCTCGCGCTGGCCGTAGCGGCCCTGCTGGCGGGCTGCGCCGGCGTGCCGCTGCACCCGAGCGCTCCCGCCACTCCCCCGGCCCCGGCCGGCGGGCCCGATATCGTGGCCGTGCCCTCGGCGCCCGGTGCGGCGCTGCTGCGTCCGCGCGCGCGCTGGCAGCCGGTGGACTGGTCCGAGCTTCCGGGCTGGAACGGCGACCGCGTGCTGGAGGCCTGGAGCGCGCTCAACCGCAGCTGCGAGCGGCCCAGCGCCGGCTGGGCCGCCACCTGCGCCGATGCGCTGCTCAACGCGCCTTCCGACGAGGCGTCCGCGCGCGCGTGGCTGCAATCACGGCTGCAGCCCTACCGCGTGGAAAGCCCCGAAGGCGCCGCCGAGGGCCTGATCACGGGCTACTTCGAGCCGCTGATCGAGGCCAGCCGCGTGCCGCGCGGCGGCTACGCCGTGCCGCTGCACCGCCCGCCCACGGACCTGGGCGCGCGCAAGCCCTACTGGACGCGCCAGCAGCTCGACACGCTGCCCGCGGCGCAGGCGGCGCTGCGCGGGCGCGAGATCGCCTTCGTCGCCGACCCGCTGGACGCGCTGGTGCTGCAAATCCAGGGGTCGGGCCGGCTGCGCATCACCGAGGCCGACGGCAGCCAGCGCACCGTGCGCCTGGCCTTCGCCGGCCACAACGACCAGCCCTACAAGTCCGTCGGGCGCTGGCTGATCGAACGCGGCGAGCTCCGCGCCGAGCAGGCTTCCTGGCCCGGCATCAAGGCCTGGGCCCGCGCCAACCCGCAGCGCGTGCAGGAACTGCTGTGGAGCAACCCGCGCGTGGTGTTCTTCCGCGAGGAGCCGCTGCCCGATCCGCAGCTGGGCCCGCGCGGCGCGCAGGGCGTGGCGCTCACGCCGGGGCGCTCCATCGCCGTCGATCCGCAGAGCATTCCCTACGGCACGCCGGTGTGGCTGGCCAGCACCGAGCCGCTGAGCTCGCAGGCGCTGCAGCGCCTGGTGGTGGCGCAGGACACGGGCAGCGCCATCGTCGGCGCGGTGCGCGCGGACTTCTTCTGGGGCTGGGGCGAGCAGGCCGAGCAGCAGGCCGGACGCATGAAGCAGCCGCTGCGCCTGTGGGTGCTGTGGCCGCGCGGCCAGCGGAGTTGATGCCGGGGTTGCGCGAACCGGGCTTCGCCGGGCCACGCTTATGATCCAGCGGCGCGGCAGGCCAAGTCCCTGCCGCCTGACGAGGGCCTCCCGCACCACGGTGCCGGGCTCCGCGGCTGCAGAGGGAAGCGCATGGCTGAACCGGAACACCGCAGGAGATGCTGCCGCGCAGCGCTGACGCTGGCGCTGGCCGTGGGTGCAGTCCAGGCCCAGACGCCGCCGCAGCGGCTGTCGGAATTGAGCCTGGAGGAACTGGGCGACATCGAGGTGACCTCGGTGTCGCGCCGCGCGGAGCGGCTGTCGGAGGCGCCCGCCTCGGTGTTCGTGATCACGGCGGAGGACATCCGCCGCAGCGGCGCCACCTCGCTGCCCGAAGCGCTGCGCCTGGCGCCCAGCCTGCACGTGGCGCAGCTGAGCGCCTCCTACCACGCCGTGGGCAGCCGCGGTTTCAACAGCAACACCGCCAACAAGCTGCTGGTGCTCATCGACGGACGCTCGGTGTACACGCCGCTCTTCGGCGGCGTGTTCTGGGACGCGCAACAGCTGCCGATGCAGGAGGTGGAGCGCATCGAGGTCATCAGCGGCCCGGCCGGCACGCTGTGGGGTGTCAACGCCGTCAATGGCGTCATCAACGTCATCACCCGCTCGGCCACGCAGGCGCCACGGGGCACCGAGCTGGCGCTGGGCGCGGGCAACCGCGAACGCAACTTCATGCTGCGCCAGGGCGTGACGCTGGGCGACAACAACCCGCGCCCGCTGCAGCTGTGGGCGCGCCACGTGCGCTACGAGGGCACCCGCACCGCCGCCGGCGCGGACGCGGGCGATGCCGGCACCCTCGCGCAGCTCGGCGCCCGCAGCGACTGGGAGAGCGGACGCGACCGCGCCATGGTGCAGGCCCAGCTCTATCGCGGCCGCCGCGAGCCGCCCATTCCCGGCGCGGTGGAGATCCCCGGCGTGCCCATCGAGGTCGGCCGCACCCGCTACGACGGTGGTCACCTGCTCGCGCGCTGGGAGCGCCAGCTCGGCGACGGCAGCACGCTTTCGGCCCAGGGCTACTGGGACCACACCGAGCGCCACCTGGGCTTCCGCGAAACCCTGGACACGCTGGACCTGCAACTGCAGCACGCGCTGCGCCCCGGCGCGCGGCACGCGGTGGTGTGGGGCCTGCAGTTGCGCCAGGACCGCGACCGCATGGTGGACGGCCGCGCGGTGGTGCTGCCCGAGCGCGAGCACCGCTTCAGCTACAGCCTGTTCGCGCAGGACGAGCTGACGCTGCGCGAGGGCCTGCGCCTGACGCTGGGCGCGCGCGCCGAGCACGACGGCTACACCGGCATGGAGCTGCTGCCCAGCGCGCGGCTGGCCTGGCGCGCGGCGCCGGGGCAGCTGGTGTGGGGCGCGCTGTCGCGCACCGTGCGCTCACCCACGCGGCTGGACCGCGGGCTGCTCAACCCCGGCCTGCCGCCCTCGGCCGAGGCGCCCGGCGGCGTTCCCACGGTGCGCGGCAGCACGGACTTCCGCAGCGAGGTCGCGCGCGTGGCCGAGCTGGGCTGGCGCGGCCAGCCGCGGAACGGCACCAGCGCCTCGGCCACCGTCTTCCATGCCGACTACGAGCGGCTGCGCTCGCTGGAGCTGCGCGGCTCGGAGCTGGTGTTCGGCAACGGGCTGGAGGGCAGCGTTTCCGGGCTGGAGCTGTGGGGCAGCTGGCAGGCGCGGCCCGGCTGGCGGCTGCACGGCGGCTTCTCGCGGCTGTGGCAGAACCTGCGCGTGAGCCCCGGCAGCCTGGACATGGGCAGCGTCGCGCGCACCGAGGGCGCCAACCCGGCGCGGCAGTGGGTCCTGCGCTCGCAGCTGGACCTGCCGCGCCGCGCCGAGTTCGATCTCATGCTGCGCGGCGTCTCGGCACTGGCCGACCCGGCGGTGCCGGCCTACGTGGCGCTGGACCTGCGGCTGGGTTGGCGGCCGAACGCGCGCGTGGAGTGGTCGCTGCTGCTGCAGAACGCGCTCGATCGCGGCCACGGCGAGTTCGGCAACGTGCGCACCCGCACCGAGGTGGGCCGCGCCGCCTACTTGCAGCTGGTGCTGCGGCACGAGGCGCCGTAGGCAATGGCCCGGCAGTACGGCGGCCACGCGCACGCCCCGGTCCAGACCCCGCGGCGGCGCGGGCTGTGGCGGCTGTCGGGGCTGGCGCTGCTGCTGGTGCTGCTGAGCCTGCCGGCGCCGCGCGCGCAGCCCGCGAGCGCGACCGAGTACCAGGTCAAGGCCGCGTACCTGCTCAAGTTCGGCAGCTACGTGGAGTGGCCGCCGCAGGCCTTCGAGCAGCACGACAGTCCCTTCGTCATCGGCGTACTGGCTGCCGACCCGGTGGCCGAGGAGGTGGAGCGCGCGGCCGTGGCGGCGGTGGTGGAAGGACGTCCGGTACGGGTGCGGCGCCTGGAGCAGTCCGATGCCGGCACCGCCGGCACGCACATGCTGTTCATCGACCGCTCGCGCAGCGGCCAGCTCGCCGATACGCTGGCCCTGACGCGCGGACGACCGCTGCTGACAGTGACGGAATCGGAGCAGGCGCTCGCGCACGGCGGCATGATCAATTTCGTGATCGTGGAGAACAAGGTCCGCTTCGACATCGCCCTGGCGCCGGCGGAGGCCAGCCAGCTCAAGATCAGTGCGCGGCTGCTGTCGGTGGCTCGTCGCGTGCTGAAAGGCTGAGCCATGTGGCGCGCGTCCCTGCGCTTGAAGTCGCTGGCGGTCATGCTGCTGACCACGCTGGTGTCGGTGGTGGTGGCGCTGGGTGCGATGGTGCTGTACGACCTGCAGGCCTACCACCAGGGCTGGGTGGAGGACGCCACCGCCCAGGCCGAGCTGCTGGGCACCACCAGCGCCCCGGCGCTGAGCTTCGACGACCCGCGCATGGCCCAGGAGAACCTGGACCTGCTGCGCGTGCAGCCCCGGGTGCGCGCCGCGGCGCTGTACACCGCGCAGGGCCGGCTCTTCGCCAGCTATGGCATCGGCGGGGGTGCCCCGCGCGTGCCCGCGGCACCCGAAGCCGAGGGTTCGCGCGAGGAAGACGGCGAGCTGCTGGTGTTCAAGCCCGTGCGCGACAACGGCCAGGTCGTGGGCACGGTGTTCCTGCGCACGCGCTACGAGCTGCATGACCGGCTGGTCAAGTACGGCGCCATCGCGCTGGGCGTGACGGCAGCGGCGATGCTGGTGGCGCTGGTGCTCTCGTCATGGCTGCAGCACCTGGTGACGCAGCCGGTGCTGGAGATCGCCGCGGTGGCGCAGGACGTCGTGCGCAGCCGCAACTACGCGCGCCGCGCCCGGCGCCTGAGCAGCGACGAGACCGGCGAGCTGGCGCAGGCCTTCAACGAGATGCTGGCCGAGATCGAGCAGCGCACACAGGCGCTGGAAGCCTCCAACCGCGACAAGGCGCGCGAGGTCGAGGACCGGCGTCTGGCGCAGCAGGAAGTGATGCGGCTGAACCAGGAGCTGGAGCAGCGCGTGCAGGAGCGCACGGCGCAGCTGGAAGCGTCCAACCGCGAGCTCGCCGCGGCCAGCGAGGAAGCGCAGCGCGCCAACCGCGCCAAGAGCGAGTTCCTCTCCAACATGAGCCACGAGTTGCGCACGCCGCTCAACGCCATCATCGGCTTCGGCCAGCTGCTGGCGGCCGACACCGCGGCGCCGCCGGAGCGGGTGAAGGTTTTCACCGAGCACATCGTGGGCGCGGGGCGGCACCTGCTCACGCTCATCAACGAGATCCTGAACCTGGCGCAGATCGAGTCCGGGCGGGTGTCGCTGTCGCTGGAGCCGGTGCGCATGGACGAGGTGCTGGCCGAGTGCCGCACCATGATCGAGCCGCTGGCCTCGCGCCGCGGCATCGGGCTGGAGTTCTCCGCGCAGGACGCCAACGCGGTGGTGGCCGATCGCACGCGGCTCAAGCAGGTGCTGCTCAACCTGCTGTCCAACGCCGTCAAGTACAACCGCGACGGCGGCACGGTGTGGGTGCGCTGCATCCCCGCGGGCCCGCTGCTGCGCGTGGCCGTGCGCGACACCGGCGCCGGGCTGCGACCGGAGCAGCTCACCTCCTTGTTCCAGCCCTTCAACCGCCTGGGCCAGGAGCGCGGCACGCAGGAGGGCACCGGCATCGGGCTGGTGGTGACGAAGCGGCTGGTGGAGCTCATGGGCGGGCGCATCGACGTGAGCAGCGAGCCCGGCCAGGGCAGCGAGTTCTGGATCGAGCTGCCGCTGGCGGCGCTGCAGCACCCGGCCGCGCCGGGACCGCTGGCCGACGCCGGCCACGCGCCCACGTTGTCGGAGCTCGCCACCGTACTGTGCGTGGAGGACAACCCCACCAACCTGCAACTGGTGGAGGCCATCCTGATGGCGCGCCCGGGGCTGCGGCTGCTGACGGCGCGCGACGGCGAGACGGGCGTGGCCCTGGCGCGCGCGCACCGGCCGCAGGTGATCCTGATGGACAACCACATGCCCGGCATGAGCGGGCACGATGCGCAGGCGCTGCTGTACCGGGACCCGGCCACCGCCCACATCCCCGTGATCGCCCTCACCGCCGATGCCATGCCCGAGGCGGTGCAGCAGGGGCTGGCGGCGGGCTACTTCCGCTACCTCACCAAGCCCATCGCGCCGGCGGAGCTGCTCAAGGCCGTGGACGAAGCACTGGCGCACGCGCGCTCGCACCAGGCGGCGTGAGCCGCGCGCCGCTCATACGGGCCTCACCAGGTTCTCGAACGCTGAAAGCCCGTTCGTGCTGACCCTTCGATACCTCAGGGCAGGGTGCGCCCTGCGGGCGCATCGAAGTACGAACGGGCGCTGCGGCCTGCCGCGCAGCCGGGGCCGTTCACCCTTCGATACCTCAGGGCGAACGGAATACGGGTTTGAGAGCTTTAAGGTCTCTGATCAAGCCACCGACAGCCGCTCGAACAGCACCACGTGCTCCAGCGCGGGACGGATGCCGATCCACTCGCCGACCTGGTGGTCGTGGTGCGAGGGCACGTGCGCCAGCACCAGTTCGCCGCTGTCCAGCCTCAGCGTGTAGAGGAACTCCGAGCCGCGGAAGGCCTTGCGCTCGATGCGCGCCTTCACGGGGCTGGCGTCGTCGTGCACCACGTCGTCGGCGCGCAGCAGCACCTCGCACTCGCCCGGCCCCGGCATGCCCGTGGCGGCACCGAAGGCGCCCAGCGGGGTCTCCACCCGGGGGCCCTGCGCATCGACCACCACCCGCGCCGGCGCCAGCACGCCCTGGCCGATGAACTGCGCCACGAAGCGGCTGGCCGGACGGTGGTAGAGGCTGTAGGCGTCGCCCCACTGCTCCAGCCGGCCCTGGTTCATCACGCCGATGACGTCGCCCAGCGCAAAGGCCTCCAGCTGGTCGTGCGTGACCACCAGGGCCGTGGTGCCGTTCTGGCGCAGGATCTGGCGCACGTCGTGCGCCAGCCGCTCGCGCAGCTCCACGTCCAGGCTGGAGAAGGGCTCGTCCAGCAGCAACAGCCGCGGCGCGGGCGCCAGGGCGCGCGCCAGGGCCACGCGCTGCTGCTGCCCGCCCGAGAGCTGGTGCGGCGCGCGCTCGGCGGCATGCGCCAGGCCCACCAGCTCCAGCATCTCCTGCACGCGCTCGCGCCGCTGCGCGCGCGGCCGGCCGTGCAGGCCGTAGGCGATGTTCTGCGCCACGCTCAGGTGCGGGAACAGCGCGAAATCCTGGAACACCATGCCGATGCGCCGCTCCTCGGGCGGCACGCTGCGCCCGGTGGCACCGTCGGCCAGCACCTGGCCGTCCATGCTGATGCGCCCCGCCGCCATGCGCTCCAGCCCCGCCACGGCCCGCAGCAGCGAGGTCTTGCCGCAGCCCGAGGGGCCCAGCAGCACGCCGATCTGGCCGGCCTCCAACGCCAACGACACGCCATCGACGGCGGGCCGCGCAGCGTCTCCTCGTTGATAACGGACGCTCACGTCCTGAGCTTGCAGAAACATCCGCCTATCATATCGGCGCAACGTCAATCGAAAATGGTTCTCATTCTTTTCAAGAAAATCTCCCCCGTTGGGATGGGTTGGCCGCGGGGTGGCGGCACCGGAGCCGGGGGAGCCGGTGCGGATTCAGCGAGGGCGCAGCCATGCGAGGGCTGCTGAGCCTGCTGTGCCTGCTGCTGGCGCTGCCGGTGGCTTCCGTGCTGGGCGCCTGGTTCAGCTTCGACCGCCAGGCGCTGGCCGTGCTGGAGCATCAGGCCAGCACGGTGCTGGGCGGCTACGCGCTGGAGTCGCTGTGGCTGGCGCTGGGCGTGGCCGTGGGCGTGACGGTGGTGGGACTGGGCACGGCGGTGGCGGTGGCGCTGTTCCGCTTCCCGGGGCGCCGGGTGTTCGAGTGGGCGCTGCTGTTGCCGCTGGCCATGCCGGCCTACGTGCTGGCCTACGCCTACACCGACGCGCTGCAGTTCAGCGGGCCGGTGCAGACGGCGCTGCGCGAGGCCTTCGGCTGGCAAGGCGCGCTGTGGCCCGACGTGCGCAGCCTCTGGGGCGCGGTGCTGCTGTTCGTGCTGGCGCTCTATCCCTACGTGTACCTGCTCACGCGCGCCGCGCTGGGCGAGCGGGCCGAGCACATGATGGACGCGGCCCAGTTGCTGGGCGCGGGCCTGGGGCGGCGCATCGTCACGGTGGCGCTGCCGCTGGCGCGGCCGGCGGTCATCGCCGGGGCGGCGCTGGCGCTGATGGAGACACTGGCCGACTACGGCGTGGGCGCCTATTTCGGCTTGTCCACCTTCACCACCGGGATCTACCGCGCCTGGCTGTCGATGAACGACGCCACGGCCGCGGCGCAGCTGGCGTCGATGCTGCTGATCGTGGTGGCGGTGCTGCTGACGCTGGAGCGGCGGGCGCAGTCGCGGCTGCGCTTCGCCAACACGCGCGGCGCCGCGCCGCAGGCCGGGCAGGCGCGCTCGCGCACGCTGCACGGCACGGCAGCGCTGGCGGCCATGACGGTGTGCGCGCTGCCGGTGCTGCTGGGCTTCGTGCTGCCCGCGGCGTGGCTGGGCGTGATGCTGTGGCGCGAGGCCACCGGCAGCGAGCTGGGGCTGCCGCTGGCGCGCTTCGCCGAGTGGGCCTGGGCCAGCTTCCGGCTGGCCGCGATGGCAGCCGCGGCGGCCACGGCGCTGGCGCTGGCGCTGGGCTTCGCGATGCGCCAGCGCGGCGGCGGGCGCGGCCCGGACCTGCTGCCCGTGGGCGTGCGCGTGCTGTCGCTGGGCTACGCCGTGCCCGGCGCGGTGGTGGCCATCGGGATCATGCTGCCCGTGGCCTGGGTGCAGTCGCGCTGGCCCGACCTGGGCGCGGCGGCGCTCTTCACCGGCACGGCCGCGGGGCTGCTGTTCGCGTACATGGTGCGCTTCTCCGCCGTGGCGCTGCAGAGCGTGGAGGCGGGCTACACGCGGGTGCCGTTGGCCATCGACGAAACCTCGCGCATGCTGGGCGCGGGACGGCTGCGGCTGTTCCTGCGCGTGCATCTGCCGCTGCTGTCGCGCTCGACCTGGGCGGCGGCGCTGCTGGTGTTCGTGGACGGCATGAAGGAACTGCCCGCGACGCTGGTGTTGCGCCCCTTCGGCAGCGACACGCTGGCGGTGGTGGCCTACAACCTGGCGCGCGACGAGCGGCTGGCCGAGGCCTCGCTGCCCTCGCTGGCGATCGTGGCGGTGGGGCTGCTGCCGGTGATGCTGCTGGCGCGCACCATCGGCCGTCCGGCGGGCGCGCACTGAAAGCCGGCCGCGCACACCGGGCGCGCAGCCGCTCAACGGGTCACTTGTAGCCCACGCGGTCCAGCATCTGCTGGACTTTGGCCTGGTTGGCGCCGATGGCGGCGATGGGCACCGACTCCTGTTTGAAGTCGCCCAGCGCCTCCAGCGCCGGGTTGCCCGGCTTCAGGCTACGCACCGCGGGCCACTCGTTGTTGCCGTTGGCGAAGTAGGCCTGGGCCTCGTCGCCGGCCAGGTACTCCAGGAACTTCACGGCCGCGTCGCGGTTCTTGGCATGCGCCGCGACGGCGCCGCCGGCCACGTTGACGTGCGTGCCCTCGCCCTGCTGGTCGGGAAAGACGACGCCGACCTTCTCCACCACGGCGCGGTCCTCGGGCTTGTCCGAGCGCATCAGGCGCGCGAGGTAGTAGCTGTTGGTCAGCGCCACCTGGCACTCGCCGCTGGCCACGGCCTTGATCTGGTCGGTGTCGCCGCCCTTGGGCGCGCGCGCCATGTTGTCCACCATGCCCTTGAGCCAGGCCTCGGTCTTCTCCGGGCCCATGCGCTCCAGCATCGAGCCGAACAGCGACAGGTTGTACGGATGCGCGCCCGAGCGCGTGCACACGCGGCCCTTGTTCTTGGCTTCGCCCAGCTCGGCGTAGGTGTCCACGTCCTGCTTCTTCACGCTGAGCTTGTTGTAGACCACCACGCGCGCGCGGGTGGAGAAGCCGAACCACGCCGAGCCTTTGCCACTGTCGGCGCCGCGCAGCGTGGCGGGGATGCGCGACTCCAGCAGCTGCGACTTCACCGGCGCGAACAGCCCATCCTGCTCCGCCTTCACCAGCCGCGCCGCGTCCACCAGCAGCACCACGTCGGCCGGGCTGGCGCTGCCCTCGTTCTTCAGCCGCGTCAGCACGCCGGCGTCGTCGCTGTCGATGCGGTTGATGCGGATACCGGTGGCTTTGGTGAAGTTGGCGTACAGCGCCTCGTCCGTCTGGTAATGGCGGGCGCTGTAGAGGTTGAGAACCTTGTCTTCGGCCTGGGCGCCGCCAAAGCCCGCGGCCAGGGCGATCGCGAGCAGGGCGGGACGGGCGAGTTTCTGGAGCTTCATGGTGCAGTTCCGGTGGTTGCGGACATCGGGGCGCGAACGCGCAAACGAGAACGATTCCTGTTCCCAACCGAAGTGTACCCACGGGCCCTGACGCGCGGATTGCCGGCGTGCCGCGCTTCGCCGCGGGCCGCGGCGCCTGGGGTCGCTTAGGACCTCGTTATCCCCGCGCAGGCGGTGGTCCAGGCGTCCCTAAACCGCCGCCTCCCGCACCGCGTACAGCGTGAGTTCCACGTCGTTGCGCACGCCGGTGGCTTCCATGAGCTGTGCGCGGCACTGCGCCACCTCGTGCGGCGGCATCTGCAACTCGGCGCCGATCTCGCTGACGCTGCGGCCGGAGGCCAGCAGGCGGAACACCTCGTACTCGCGCGCCGACAGCCGCTCGCGCAGCGGGGCGCGGCCCCGGCGCGCCAGCGCGCCGTCGAGCTGCGCGCCCACGTCGGGCGGAATGTGCAGCCCGCCGGCCATCACGGTGCGGATGGCCTCCTGGAACTGCGCGCCGTCGCTGCCCTTGCCCAGGCAGCCCGCGGCGCCGAGCTTCAAGCTGCGCACGGCGTATTGCTTGTCGGCAAAGGCCGAGAGCATCAGCACCGGCAGGCGTGGACAGTCGCTGCGCAGCCGCCGCAGCAGGTCCAGCCCGTCGCGGTAGGGCATCTCGATGTCCATGAGCACCACGTCGAAAGGCTGCCCATCGGCCGCGCCCACCAGGCTCAGCACCTCGGCGCCGCTGGCGGCCTCGGCCACCACCTCCGCGCCGGCCTCGGCCAGCACCTGGCGCAGCGCCTGGCGCAGCAGCGGGTGCTCGTCACACAACAGCACGCGGGTCATGACACCCCCTGCGGCAGCGGCAGTTGCAGGCGCACCGTGGTGCCGCCGCCGGGCGCGCTCGCCAGCGTGAGCCGCCCGCCCCAATGCGCCACGCGCTCGCGCAGCGCCAGCAGCCCCCAGCCGTGCGCCAGCGCCGCGGGCTCGAAGCCCACGCCGTCGTCGCCGATCTCCAGCATCACCAGCCCTGCGGGCGGGGCCTCCACGTACAGCCTCACGCGCAGCGTGCTCGCCTGCGCGTGGCGCGCCACGTTGTCCAGCAGCGCCTCGGCACTGCGGTAGACCGCGTCGGCCCAGTCCTGCGCCGAGGGTGGCAGCTCCGCCCCGGCCTGCACGTGCATGCGCACGTCGGCCTGCAGGCCGTGGCGCTGCGCGAAGTCCTGCGCCTGCCACTCCAGCGCCGCCCACAGGCCCGGCCACTCCAGCAGCCGCGGGCGCAGCGAAGTCGCCACGCGGTTGAGGTTCTCCACCGCCGCATCGAGCAGGCCGCCCAGGCTGGCGCACTTGGTCGCCAGGTCGGGCTGCTCCTCCAGGCGGCGCTCGACCCAGCCCAGCTCCAGCTTCACCGCCACCAGCAGCGCGCCCAGCTCGCCATGGAGCTGCTGCGCCAGCCGCGCCTGCGCGCGTGCGTGCTGCGCTTCGGTGTGCTGCAGCAGCCCGCGCAGCCGCGCCAGGGTGTTTCCGTCAGGGTGATGCAGGGCGTTCATGCCAGGGCTCCGGCCGGTTGTCCCGCCGTCGGCACCGCCACGGTGCCCTCGCCCTGCGAACGTGCGGACAGGCGGTCCAGCCCGGTGCGGTGGCGACGGCGCGCTGCGCGCCAGGGATGCCGAGCGTTGCGCTCAGGATGCGGGGAATTGGCAGCAAGGGGAAACATGTGCGTCTTCAGCGCAAGCCCCATGCCAGGGGAAATGCTTAAGCAAATTTGTCAAGCCGGGCGCGCGCCCGAGGCCCGCGGGCCCAGGTGCGACAGCGGCAGCGCCGCGCCGGCCTTGATTTCGCCCAGCGAGAAGCTGGTGTGGATGTCCTTCACGTGGGGCAGGTTCAGCAGCGTGTGGGTGGCGAAGCGCGCGAAGGCGTCGAGGTCGGTGGCCATGACCTGCAGCTCGAAGGTGCCCGCGCCGCTGATGTAGTGGCACGCGGTGACCTCGGGCAGCCGGCGCAGCGCCTCCTCCAGCTCGCGCGTGGCGCTGCCGGTGTTGCGGTCGGCGTCCACGCGCACGAAGGCCAGCACGCCCAGGCCGATGCGGCGACGGTCGATCTCGGCGCGGTAGCCCGTGATCACGCCGCGCTGCTCCAGCGCCTTGACGCGGCGCCAGGTCGGCGCCGCCGACAGCCCGATGCGCTCGGCCAGCTCGGCGTTGGACAGCCGCGCGTCGCGCTGCAGCTCGTCCAGGATCGCCACGTCGTAGCGGTCCAGCCCCGCCACGCCGGCGGCCGTGACCGGCGCCGCCGCGCCCTCCCCGGCCGGCACGGCCGCGGCCCCCGAAAGAGGGTGCGCGACGCCCACGCCGGACGGGCCGCTTGCGCTGCGGGTTTTCCCTGAATTGCTTGTTTTCGAGGCCATCTTTTCTCCAATGAATGCTTCAGAGAAAGATTCTTGCGCAAATCCCCGGCATCCCGGCAAAGAACGCAAGCCCTTGCCGCGCGTCAAAACCTAGACTGCCGCGATTCGATCACCGCCCTTGGAAGGAGCCGCCACGATGAACGCCCCCCTGCCCGAAGCCGTGCGACTGGCCCTGGAGAAAGTCACGCTGGAAGACAAGTACGCGCTGGAGCGCGGACGCGCCTTCATGAGCGGCGTGCAGGCGCTGGTGCGGCTGCCCATGCTGCAGCAGCAGCGCGACGCCATGGCCGGGCTCGACACGGCCGGCTTCGTCAGCGGCTACCGCGGCAGCCCGCTGGGCGGCGTGGACCAGGCGCTGTGGGCCGCCAGGAAGCACCTGGCGGCCCACCAGGTGGTGTTCCAGCCCGGGGTGAACGAGGAACTGGCGGCGACGGCGGTGTGGGGCACGCAGCAGTTGGACCTCTACCCCGACAAGCGCAAGCACGACGGCGTGTTCGGCCTGTGGTACGGCAAGGGGCCGGGGGTGGACCGCAGCGTGGACGTGTTCAAGCACGCCAACCTGGCCGGCACGGCGCGCCACGGCGGCGTGATCGCGGTGGCCGGCGACGACCATGTGGCCAAGAGCTCCACCGCGCCGCACCAGAGCGACCACGTGTTCAAGGCCTGCGGGCTGCCGGTGTTCTTCCCCTCCAGCGTGCAGGACATCCTCGACATGGGCCTGCACGCCTGGGCGCTGAGCCGCTTCTCGGGGCTGTGGGTGGGGATGAAGACGATCCAGGAGGTGGTGGAGTCCAGCACCACGGTGGACATAGCCCCCGAGCGCGTGCGCATCGTGCTGCCCGAGGACTTCGAGATGCCGCCCGGCGGGCTGCACATCCGCTGGCCCGATCCGCCGCTGGTGCAGGAGGCGCGGCTGATGGACTACAAGTGGTACGCGGCCCTGGCCTACGTGCGCGCCAACCGCCTGAACCACGACGTCATTTCCGGGCCCCACGACCGCTTCGGGATCATCGCCAGCGGCAAGGCCTTCAACGACACCTGCCAGGCGCTGTCCGACCTGGGGCTGGACGAGGACAGCTGCCAGCGGCTGGGCATCCGGCTGCACAAGGTCAACGTGGTGTGGCCGCTGGAGGCCAACATCACCCGCGCCTTCGCCCAGGGGCTGCAGGAGATCCTGGTGGTGGAGGAGAAGCGCCAGGTCATCGAGTACCAGCTCAAGGAGGAGCTCTACAACTGGCGCCCCGACGTGCGCCCCAACGTGCTGGGCAAGTTCGACGAGCCCGAAGGGGACCTCAGCGGCGGCGAGTGGAGCCGGCCCAATCCCAGCGACCACTGGCTGCTGCGCGCGCAGGCCGACCTCACGCCGGCCCTCATCGCCAAGGCCATCGCCCGGCGGCTGAGGAAGCTGGGCGTGGACGCCGATACCGCCGCGCGCATGGACGCGCGGCTGGCCGTGATCGAGGCCAAGGAGAAGAGCTTGGCCGCGCTGGCCGCCCCCGACGCGGCGGCGGCGCAGGCCGAGCGCAAGCCGTGGTTCTGCAGCGGCTGCCCGCACAACACCAGCACCCGCGTGCCCGAAGGCTCGCGCGCGGTGGCGGGCATCGGCTGCCACTACATGGTCACGTGGATGGACCGCGCCACCAGCACCTTCACGCAGATGGGCGGCGAAGGCGTGCCCTGGGTGGGCCAGGCGCCCTTCACCACCGAGCCGCACGTGTTCGCCAACCTGGGCGACGGCACCTACCAGCACAGCGGGCTGCTGGCGATCCGCCAGGCCATCGCCGCGGGCGTGAACATCACCTACAAGATCCTGTTCAACGACGCCGTAGCCATGACCGGCGGGCAGCCGGTGGAGGGACAAATGCGCGTGCCGGAGATGACGCAGGAGCTGCGCGCCGAGGGCGTGAAGCGCATCGTCATCGTCACCGACACGCCCGAGGCCTACCGCGCCATGCCGGGCCTGGCCGAGGGCGTCACGGTGCGCGAGCGCACCGAGCTCGACGACGTGCAGCGCGAGCTGCGCGAGGTGGCCGGCTGCACGGTGCTGATCTACGCCCAGACCTGCGCGACTGAAAAACGCCGCCGCCGCAAGCGCGGGACGATGCAGGAGCCGGCCAGGCGCGTGGTGATCAACGAGGCCGTGTGCGAGGGCTGCGGCGACTGCGGCGACAAGAGCAACTGCCTGTCGGTGGAGCCGGTGGAGACCGAATTCGGCCGCAAGCGCCGCATCAACCAGAACAGCTGCAACCTCGACTACTCGTGCACGCAGGGCTTCTGCCCCAGCTTCGTGACGGTGGAAGGCGGCACGCTGAAGAAGCCCAAGCCCGACAAGGCGCAGGACCCCGAGGCGCTGGCGCCCATCCCCGAACCGGCGCTGCCGCCCGCCGCGCAGGCCTGGGGCATCGTGGTGGCGGGCATCGGCGGCACGGGCGTGATCACCATCGGCCAGCTGCTGGGCATGGCGGCGCACCTGGAGGGCAAGGGCATCGTCACGCAGGACGCGGCCGGGCTGGCGCAGAAGGGCGGCGCCACCTGGAGCCACGTGCAGATCGCCGATTCGGCAGCGGCCATCCACACCACCAAGGTGGACATGGCCAAGGCCGACCTCGTGATCGCCTGCGACGCCATCGTCGCGGCGCTGCCGGCGACGCTGGCGGTGATGCACCCGGGCCGCACCGGCGTGGCGCTCAACACCCACGGCGCGCCCACGGCGGCCTTCGTGCACCAGCCCGACTGGCAGTTCCCGCTGGGCCCCTGCCAGGACACGATCGCGCAGCAGGTCGGGCGCGAGCGGCTCCTGGCCTTCGACGCTGAACAAGTGGCGGTGAAGCTGCTGGGCGACTCGATCTACACCAACCCGCTGCTGCTGGGCGTGGCCTGGCAGATGGGGCGCATCCCGCTGCAGCGTGCCTCGCTGCGCCGGGCCATCGAGCTCAACGGCGTGCAAGTGGAGAAGAACCTGCGCGCCTTCGAATGGGGCCGGCGCTGCGCGCACGATCTGGCCGGGGTGCAGGCGCTGTTCCAGGCGGCGCAGGTCATCAGCATCGTGCGCCGGCCGGCGCTGGAGGAGCTGATCCAGCGCCGGGTGGACTTCCTCACCGGCTACCAGGACGCCGCCTATGCGCAGCGCTACCGCGAGTTCGTGCAGCGCGTGCGCGAGGCCGAGCAGCCGCTGGCCAGCACCCGGCTGACCGAGGCCGTGGCGCAGGGCCTGTTCAAGCTCATGGCCTACAAGGACGAGTACGAAGTCGCGCGGCTGCACACCGACCCGGCGTTCGAGCAGCAGCTCGGCGCCTTGTTCGAGGGCGACTTCAAGGTGGTGCACCACATGGCGCCGCCGCTGCTGGCGAAGAAGAACGCGCGCGGCGAGCCGGTCAAGCAGTCCTACGGGCCGTGGATGCGCGGTGCTTTGAAGCTGCTGGCGCGCATGAAGGGGCTGCGCGGCACGGCGCTGGACGTGTTCGGCCGCACGGCCGAGCGGCGCGAGGAGCGCGCGCTGATCGGGCAGTACCGCGCCTGCATCGAGGAGCTGCTGGGCGGGCTGACGGCGCAGAAGCTGCCGCTGGCGCTGCAGATCGCGCGCATCCCGCAGCAGATCCGCGGCTTCGGCCACGTGAAGGCACGCCACCTCGCCGCGGCGCGGCGCGAGTGGGACGCGCTGATGGCGCAGTGGCGCTCGGAAGGGGTGAGGAAGGCGGCTTGACCGGCGCGGCCCCATGAGAAAGGCCCGGAGCCCACTGCGGTGGCTCCGGGCCTTTTCGTTGCGCGGATCAAACCAGTAACCCCGTCACACCCGCGAAGGCGGGTGTCCACGAACACCGGGCGGCGTCCCGAGGCACGTGGATGCCCGCCTTCGCGGGCATGACGGGTTCTTTGGTCGCTATCGCGTGAGCTGAACTTAGGACGAGGTCTTGAGCTGGTTGTCCACCTTGCTCACGCCCTTGACGCCCTTGACCAGCTCGGTGGCATGGCTGCGCGCGGCGCTGTCGGGGGCGGTGCCGGTGAGCTTGACCACGCCGTCCTTGGTGTCCACGTTGATGTCCAGCGCGCTGAGCTTGGCATCGGCGGCCAGCGTGGTCTTGACGCGGGCAGTGACGGCGGCATCGCCGGCCAGGTCCTTGGCGTCGCCGGCCAGTTCGACCGCCTTGTCCTTGGTGGCAGCAGCAGCCGCCGCCACCTTGTCGCCCGCGGCGTCCGCCGCGGCAGCCACCTTGTCACCCGCCGTGTCGGCCGCCGCGGCGGCCTTCTCCCCGGCGGTGTCGGCTGCGGCAGCCGCCTTGTCCTTGGCCTCGCCCGCCGCTTCCTTGATGTTGTCGGCCGCATTGCCCATCGCCGCCGAGGCGGTCGCCGCGGCACCGGAGGCCGTGGTCACCGCGTCCGGCGCGGGCTGATCTCGAACCACCGCCTCGGCGGGCTTGTTGGCGTCGGACTGCGGACTGCAGCCGGTCAACACGCCCACCAGGGCGGCAGCGGCAAAGACAACGGGGCGCAAGCGCAGATCGAGCATCTCGGGACTCCTGGATCGAAGTGACACACAGCCGCTCCAGGCAAGCCGTGCGCCCGCTCAAGCCCGTGGGCCCTGCGCCGGGGCCGCGGCCCAGACCGCCGGACGGCTGGAGGAGCCGGGCGCGCGGGTGCCGATCTGCAGCGTGGGCGCCAGCCGCCCGACCTCGAAGCCGCGCTGGCGCAGTTCGGCCATCAGTGCCGCCCAGGCGTCCGGATCGACCTGCGGCTGGCGCGAGAGCACGCGCTGCAGCGTGCCCTGGCGGTCGCTGACCACGGCGATGCGGTAGCCGGGGTCCAGCGCCACTATCCAGTGGTCCTGCCGCCCCGCGGGCAGCCAGCGCAGCCCAGCCGGCAGCCAGCTCACCTCGAAGCGCCCCGGCCCCTGCGGCCGCGCCAGCCCGCGCACCCGCGCGGGGCTGCCGTCGCTGCGGCGGCAGTGCTGCGTCAGCAGCAACCGCCGGCCCGGCTCGGGCCTCACGTCGGTCACCACGTCAGCCACGCAGCCGCGGCGCCCGGGGTCGCCGGCATGCGCGAGCTCGTACCAGACGCCGCTGTAGCGGCCCAGGTCGAGCACCGGCACGGTGTCTATGGGCCCCGCGGCAGCCGTGGCCGGGTGCAGCCAGACACCGGCCAGCGCCATCAGCAGCGCTGCCAGCAGCAGCAGCCACTGCACACCTCGCGGCACGCGCCGCGAGGACGGAGAGGAAGGGAGAGCGAGGCGCTGCATGGCGTGCTCCTGAAGGCCTGTGCGCCGCGGGCGCTGTGCCCTGCAGCATGGAGCCCACTCTAGGACGGCACACCAAAGCCGGCTGTAGTCAGGGCTCGCCAGCGCTTGTCGGACGCTTCCCACAGCACTGGCAAGCCGCCGGCCCAGTGCTGCCACCGGCCTCGGGAGCCGGCCAGTGCGCCGCGGCGTACACATTCCTTGCGCGCCATCGAGGGACAGCATTCAGCTTTTCTGAAATACAGCCTCAAGCCCACTGAAGCCGGGGGTCTGTGACAGTTTGGATACTGCCGTCATCGCCATCCGCCGCGTACCGCCACCGCCATGCCCGAATCCGCCGTTTCCCGCTACAGCACGCCCGCCGTGGCACTGCACTGGCTGCTGGCCGTGCTGATCACCGGCACCTTCGCGCTGGGCCTGTACATGCACGAGCTGCCGGTGTCGCCGCAGCGGCTCAAGCTCTACAGCTGGCACAAGTGGGCCGGCGTGGTGATCCTGGCGCTGTCGGTGCTGCGGCTGGTGGTGAGGCTGCGCTCGCCGCGCCCGCGCGAGCTGGCCATGTCCGGCTGGCAGCGCAGCGCGGCACACGCCACGCACCATGCGCTGTACCTGCTGTTCTTCGCCGTGCCGCTGGCGGGCTGGGCCTACAGCTCGGCCTCGGGCTTCCCGGTGGTGTTGTTCGGCGTGCTGCCGCTGCCGGACTTCGTGCCGGTGGACAAGGAACTCGCCGCGACGCTCAAAGGTCTGCACAAGACCCTGGCGCTGACGCTGGGCGCGCTCGTGCTGCTGCACCTGGCGGCGGTGTTCAAACATCAACTTATCGACCGCGACGGGCTGCTCGCCCGCATGGGCTTCGGCCGCGCCTGAGCCCGGCCTGCCAACCCCGACCCCCCGAATTCCCGAGGATGCCTTCCATGTCCCTGCGTTCCCTGTCCCTGCTGGCCCTGGCCGCGGCGCTGAGCACCCCCGCCTGGGCCCAGACCGCGCCCAAGCCGGCCGCCAGCCCGAAGCCCGCCGCTGCCACATCCGCCGCGCCCGCGCAGCTGGTGGCTGCGCAGAGCGAGGTCGCCTTCACCAGCCGCCAGATGGGCGTACCGGTGGACGGGCGCTTCCGCCGCTTCGAAGCGCAGGTGCAGTTCGACCCCAAGAAGCCCGAGACCGCGCGCATCGCGCTGAAGGTGGACCTGGCCAGCATCACCATGGGCGCGCCCGAGAGCGAAGCCGAAGTGGTCAAGCCCGAGTGGTTCAACACCGCCAAGTTCCCGCAGGCCACCTTCACCTCCACCGCCGTGAAGGCGCTGGGCGGCAACCGCTACGAGGTCGCGGGCCAGTTCGCGCTCAAGGGCATCACGCGCGACATCGTGGTGCCGGTGACGCTGGCCGCGGCCGGCGCCAACACCGTCGCCACTGGCGGCTTCACGCTCAAGCGGCTGGAGCACCGCATCGGCGAAGGCGAATGGGCCGACACCTCCATGGTCGCCAATGACGTGGCGGTGAAGTTCAAGCTCACCCTCAGCGGCATCGCCCCGCTCTGACCCCCGCAGGCCCGCACCACCGCGGGTCCCGCACCGGTTCTCGCGCGCCGGGCGCTGCCCGCGCGTGCCCCTGCAGTACCTGCGATCCCCCGCAATCCCAACCAGAACCCGCAAGGAGTCCCCATGAAGAAGATCCTCGCCCTGGCCGCTCTGGCCGCCACCACCGCGGCCACCGTGCTGCCCGCGCAGGCCGCCACCTACGCCATCGACCCGACGCACACCTTCGTCACCTTCGAGTTCCCGCACTTCGGCACCTCGACCAACCGCGGGCGCTTCGACAAGAAGGAAGGCACCGTCGAGTTCGACCGCGCCGCGCGCACCGGCCGCGTGGAGCTGACGCTGGAGACGGGTTCCGTCAGCAGCGGCGTCCCCGCCTTCGACAAGCACCTGCGCGCCGACGACTTCTTCGCCTCCGAGCAGTTCCCCACCGCCAAGTTCGTGGCCGACAAGTTCACCTTCGACGGCGACAAGGTCACCGAGGTGGCCGGCCAGCTCACGCTGCGCGGCAAGACCAACCCGGTGGTGCTCAAGGCCAACCGCTTCAACTGCTACCAGAACCCCATGCTCAAGCGCGAGGTCTGCGGCGGCGACTTCGAGACCACGCTGCAGCGCAGCCTCTGGGGCGTGAACTGGGGCCTGAACATGGGCGCGCCCGACAACGTGAAGCTGGTGATCCAGGTCGAGGCCATCAAGCAGTAATGCCTTTTTGGTCCGTGCGCGCCCGCCTCCGCGGGTATGACGGGCTGCATGAAATCGCCGCGCCGTCCCCAGGCTGCGGGGCTTTTTCATGGGCCACCCGGCCTCCCCAAGTTGGTGCCTTAGGTCGAATCGGGGATTGAGGCAAGCCGCGTTCCTTCCTCCGGAATTCGCCACTCACTCGGGGTCCGGCCGGCCGCAAGGTCTGCCTTCACCGCATAAGCTTCCTCGCATGGATTCCTTTGAACTCGGAATGGACCGGAGGACAGAACGATGAGCGACCAAGGTTGGGTGCGATTCGCCGTCGCGTTGGCGGCACTGGGACTGCTGCTGGTGCAATCCCTCACGAACTGACGGACCGGTTCAGGCATTTGCCGAGGGGTCCGGCTTCACGGCCGGACCCCTCGGCGTTTGGGGAGGCTGGCGGGCCGGTATGGCGTCCAGGGCTCGCCGGCCTGACGGCCCGTTCGCACTGAGGTATCGAAGTGCGAATCCGCAAGGCAGAGGTGGCTGCACCCCGACAGGGGCCGTTCATCCTTCGATCCGGCCAACGGCCGGACCCTGCCCTGAGGTATCGAAGGGTCAGGACGAACGGAATACGGGTTTGGAAAATCGATGAACCCCGTACCAAGGACTCAACACGCCGGCTCGGCCCGCCCTTGCCCTTCCTGCGCCGGCGACGGCACCACCACCCCGCCGTCGCGCAGCAGCGCGGCCATGCGCCGCGGCGGCAGCGGGTGCGACAGGCAGAAGCCCTGGAACAGGTCGCAGCCCAGCGCCAGCAGCCGGCAGCGGTCCGCCTCGCGCTCCACGCCCTCGGCCACCACGCGCATGCCCATGGCATGGGCCACCCGCACCATGGTCTCCACCAGCAGCGCGGCATCGGCGCGGTCGGCCACGCCGTCCACGAAGACGCGGTCGATCTTGAGCTTGTCGCAGCGCAGCCGCAGCAGGTAGGCCAGCGAGCTGTAGCCGGTGCCGAAGTCGTCGATCGCCAGCGCGTAGCCGCGCGACTGCAGCGCCCGCACCACGGAGACGGGGCTGTCCAGGTCCTCGAACACCGTGGACTCGGTGAGCTCGAATTCCACCTCCCGCGGCGTCAGCCGCAGGGTGTGCAGCTGCTGCAGGAAGCGCTCGCGCTGCGCCTCCTGGCGGCACTGGTGCGAGCTCAGGTTCAGCGCCACCGGCGGGCAGTGCAGGCCCTCGTCGGCCCAGGCGTCCAGGTCGAGCCGCAGCCGCTTGAGCAGCACCAGCCCCAGCTCGCCCACCAGCCCCGCCTCCTCCAGCACCGGAATGAACTGCCCCGGCGGCACGGGACCGCGCTGCGCGTCCTGCCAGCGCGCCAGCCCTTCCACGCCCTGCAGCCGGCCGTGGCCGTCGAACAGCGGCTGGTAGGCCAGCGTGAATTCCTCGCGCGCCAGCGCCAGGCGCAGCGCCTGCGCCAGCTCGCGGCGCTCGCGCTGCGCCTCGCCCAGCGCCGGGGTGTAGCGGCTCCACGCGCCCTTGCCGGCATGCTTGGCCTGGTACATCGCCATGTCGGCGCAGGCCAGGGCGCCCTCGGCCGTGGCGGCATCCTCGGGCAGCAGCGCCAGGCCCACCGACACCCCCACCTTCAGCGACACGCCCTCGTGCTCGATGCGCCGCGGCAGCACCTCGACGATGCGCTGCGCCACGCTGCTGGCGATGCGCTGGTCCACCGGCGCGCGCAGCAGCAGCGCGAACTCGTCGCCGCCCAGGCGCCCGACCTCGTCGTGCGAGCGCACCAGCGACTGCAGCCGCTGCGCCACCGCGCGCAGCACCGCGTCGCCCGCGGCATGGCCGCGGGTATCGTTGATGAGCTTGAAGTCGTCCACGTCCAGGCACATCAGCGCCGCCGGCGCACCCGAGGCCGCCACGTGCGCCAGCTCGGACGTGAAGCGCTCGCGGTTGGCCAGGCCGGTGAGCACGTCGTGGTGCGCGAGGTAATGCGTGCGCGCGTCGGCCGCGCGCACCCGCGCGCGCTGGCGGCGCGAGGCCAGCGCCACCACGCTCAGCGCCAGGGCCATGATCAGCACCGCCGCCAGCATCACCGAGGCCAGGCCGCGCCACGTCGGCGCCCGGAAGGCCCGCACCCGCAGCTTGCCCACCACCGGACCGTTGTCGCCCGACACCGTCACCTCGGTGGCGAGGGAGCCACCGTGGCGCTCCAGCCAATCGGGCGCCGCGGCGCGGCGAAACTCCGCCAGCGTGTGTCCGTCGCTGCGCAGCAGCTGCGCCGAGGCCACCGCCGGCGCGGCCTCGAAGGCCGCCAGCAGCACGCGCGCCTCGGCCGCGTCATCGAACAGCAGCGCCGCCGCCGTGGTGCGCCCCACCAGCTCGGCCTGCGTGCGCAGCGCCTCCTGCTGGCGGTGGTCGAGCTGCAGGTACTCGAACAGCCCCAGCAGCAGCGCCACGATCAGCATCGCGGCACAGGCCAACAGCGTGTCGCTGCCACGGCGCAGCAGCAGCCCCGGCCCTTTCACCACGGCCTTCAAGGCAAGCCCTCCATGTGCACGAAGCGCGCCAGGCGCAACAGCCGCGCGTTGATCTCCAGCCCCGCGCGGCGCGCCGCCTGCAGATCCACGTCGAAGACGATGCGTCCCTGGAGCGGCTGCAGGTTGAGCGTGACGCCGCGCTCGGACAGGCCGTGGCTGTCGCCCACCCACAGCAGCCCGCGCGGCGCCGGCACGGGCAGCAGCACATCGGCGCCGACGTAGGCGACATGGCAGCCCGCCACGGCCGCAGCCGGCAGCGCCAGGGGGGGCTTCGGCCCGGCCGTCGTGCTTGCGACCGTGCCGCTGCCCGCACCGGCGGTGCCACCCGCGCTGCTCGTGACCACTGCGCGGCGCAGTTCCACGTGCCGCCCGTTGAGCTCGCGGTGCTGCCACTCGCGCAGCTCCTCGGCCAGCGGTCCGGGCGACAGCAGGCACAGCTGCAGCGTCTGCGCGGGGCCGGCCTCGCCCGGCCAATCGACGAACTGCAGCGCGCGCCACAGGATTTGCGCCTTGAGTTCCACCTCCGGCAGCGGCTGCGCCCGCGCCGCCGTCACCGCTGTCACCGCCAGCAGCGACAGCAGCAACAACGGCAGCAGCAGCACGGCCAGGCCCGGAAAGCGGATGGAGGGCAACGGCATGGCAGTGCGGCGCGCGCTCAGAAGGCCTGCTGCCAGTCGATCTCGATGCGCCGGCGCTCGCGCGGGAAACGCGCCAGCGCCACATCCGGCGCGGCCGGGTCCCAGGTCCGGGCATCGAAGAGGTTGAGCACGCGCAGCGCCAGCGTGTTGTCCGGGCGCGGCTGCCAGCGCAGCACCGCGTCCAGCGTGGTCAGCGAGGGCACGTTGGACGCGCGCCGGCCCAGTGCCTGCCACTGCAGCGCGGCGGACCAGGCCGGCCGCGGCAGCGGCAGCAGCAGGTGGCCCTTGAAGATCCAGCGCGGCGAGTTGCCGAGCGCGCCCTGCGCCGATTTCGCCTTCTGCAGCGACACCGAGGTGCGCCACTGCACGCTCGCGCCGAGCAGCCCTTGCGCCTCCAGGTCCAGGCCGTGGCTGTGCACGTGCGACAGGTTCCGGTACTGCGACGCCTGGTCGCTCACAGGCACGAAGTCGATGAGCTCGCTGAACCGGTCGCGGTAGAGGTGCAGCGCCACGCGGCTGCGCGTGCCCACGGCGCGCTCCCAGGCCAGCGCCACCGTCTGCACGCGCTCGGGCCGCAGCGCCGGGTTGGGGATCTGCGAAGCCCCGTCGTCGTCATAGAAGCGCTCGGCCAGGTTGGGCACGCGGAACCCGTGCCCGAACAGCAGCTTCAGCGCCTCGTGCTCGCTGGGCCGCATCACCAGCGCCAGGCGCGGCGAGAAGGCCGGGTCGAAACCCTGCACCCAGTCCATGCGTACGCCCGAGGTCAGCGACCAGCGCTCGGACAGCCGCCAGTGGTCCTGCGCGTACACCGCGCCCTGCTTCTGCGTGTCGTGCCGGTCCAGGTAGAAAACCAGCGGAGCCTCGTCGAAGTTTTGCTGGCG
The DNA here is from genome assembly GCF_937926365.1 of uncultured Azohydromonas sp. Lineage (GTDB taxonomy): Bacteria > Pseudomonadota > Gammaproteobacteria > Burkholderiales > Burkholderiaceae_C > Azohydromonas. The sequence continues at coordinate 30,649 of NZ_CALAOH010000216.1, forward strand.
CGCGTTGTAGATGCGCCGCGCCTCGGCCCCCAGCGTGAGCTCGTGGTTGATCCAGCCGCGCCACTGCAGCCGCGTGTCCAAGCCGGCCCAGTTGCCGCCCACGGCGTCGCGGTTGATCAGCGGCACCAGGGTGTCGTACACGTAGCGCCCGTCGAAGGTGCTGCGCGAGAGGTTCATGCGCACGGCGGCGCGCCAGTCGTCCACCCAGGCACCATCCCAGGCCAGCTCGGCGAAGTGGTAGCGGTCGGTGAAGCGGGTGCCGGGCACGCCCGGCGGCGTGTCGTAGGGGGCCGTGGCCAGGTCCTTGACACGCTCCTTGCTGCCCAAGGTCAGGCGCCAGCCCCCAAGCCGCGCCTTGGCGAACAGGCTGTGGTAGCGCGTGCCGTCGAGCCCGGCCACGCGGCCGTCGGGCGCGGCGGGGCCGACGAGTGCCGGGTCCTGCAGCGTTTCGCCGTCGCTGCGGTGCAGCGCCAGTCCGATGAAGAGGTCCGCCGCGCCCGCGTGCCAGCCGTGGCTCAGCACCGCGTCGCGCGTGTTCCAGGAGCCCAGCCCGGCGCGCAGGCGCAACCCCGGTGCGTCGCGCCCGTCGAGCGTGACGGCGTTGACCACGCCCAGCAGCGCGTTGCCGCCGTAGACGGAGGAGGCCGGCCCGCTGACCAGCTCCAGCCGCTTGACCCAGTCGGCCACGATGGGGAACTCCCAGTCCGGCAGCGCCTGGTCGTAGACGGCGTCGTTGACGCGGTAGCCGTCGATGCTCATGAGCAGCCGCGCGTTGTAATCGCCCGGGCGGCTGAAGCCGCGCAACCCGACGGTGCCATAGCCACGGTTGGAGCCGAGGTAGATGCCGGGCAGCCGCTCCAGCATCTCCGCCAGCGTGCGGTGCCCCAGGGCCGCGGCCTCGGCGCGGGTGATGGCGCTGACCACCGCCGCGGCGTCCAGCGCCGACTCCAGCTGGCGCGAGGCGCCTTCCACCTCGGTCCCCAGCAACGCCTCCAGGTCGCGCAGCGCCTCGGGCGGCTGCGCCGGCGCGGTTTGCGCACCGGCTGCGGCGGCGGCCAGGGCCAGCAGCCAGACCGCGGATCGGGGGAACAGCGAAGTCATGAAGTCGTCGGCGGCACACGGCGCCGCCTGCAGGCAATCGAACGGAACGTCCGTTCATCGGCCGCGCGACGCCGGGCTTGAGCGCGATCACCCCCTGGATTTCCCCTGCGCGGCATGCGCCGCGCAGCAAATCACACCGGTGCCTGGGCCGTCTTCGCCGCGAGCTGCGCACGCAGCTTCTTCAGCCGCTCGCGCGGGTCTTCCTTGGTGGCGGACTCGTTGAGCTTCATCTCGGCGATGAAGCGGCTGGGCAGCGCCTGCACCGTCTCGCGCCCGCGCTTGCGCCGGCGCAGCACGCTCACCGCCAGCACGCGGCGCGCGCGCGTGATGCCCACGTACATCAGCCGCCGCTCCTCTTCCAGCCGCTCCGGGGTCATGTCCTCGTCCTCGCTGCGGAAGGGCAGCAAACCCTCGTTGACGCCGGCCAGCACCACGTGCGGCCACTCCAGGCCCTTGGAGGCGTGCAGCGTGGAGAGCGTCACCACGTCCTGCTCGGTGCCACGCTCGGCCAGGCTGATGATCACGCTGATGCTCTGCGCCACCTCCAGCACCGTCTTCTTCTCGCTCTCGAAGGTGCCGCCCTCCTGCGTGATCTCGCCGCCACAGCGCCGCGCCACCCAGTCCACGAAGTCCATCACGTTGTTCCAGCGCGCCGCGGCCAGCTTCTCGCTGTCCTCGCCGTCGTGCAGGTGCTTCTCGTAGCCGATGTCGGTGAGCCACTCCAGCAGCAGCTTGCGCGCGTCCTCGTTGCCGCTGGTGTGGCGGGCGCGGTACTCGAACTCGTTCACGTAGCGGCCGAACTCGTGCAGGCCGTCGATGGCCTTGCGATTCAGCGCCGTGGGCAGGCTCTCGGCGAACAGCGCCTCGAACATCGAGAGCTTCCACTTGCCGGCGAACTCGCCCAGGTTGGCCAGCGTCTGGTGGCCGATGCCGCGCTTGGGCGTGGTCACCGCGCGCAGGAAGGCGGGGTCGTCGTCCTGGTTCACCAGCAGCCGCAGCCAGGCGCACAGGTCCTTGATCTCGGCACGGTCGAAAAAGCTCTGGCCGCCGGAAACCTTGTAGGGAATCTGCGCCGCGCGCAGCTTCTGCTCGAACACGCGCGCCTGGTGGTTGGCGCGGTAGAGGATGGCGAAGTCCGCGAACTTCAGGTCCGGCCCGCCCTGGGCGCGGATGCTCTGGATGAAGGCCACGGCGCGCTCGGCCTCGTGCTCCTCGCCGTCGCACTCCAGCAGCCGCACCGGCTCGCCGTCGCCGAGCTCGCTCCAGAGCTTCTTCTCGAACAGCTTGGGGTTGGCGGCAATGACGTTGTTGGCCGCGCGCAGGATGGCGCCGGTGGAACGGTAGTTCTGCTCCAGCGGGATGATCTTGAGCTGCCGGAAGTCTTCGGGCAGCCGGCGCAGGTTCTCGATGGTGGCGCCGCGCCAGCCGTAGATGCTCTGGTCGTCATCGCCCACGGCGGTGAAGTGGCCGCGCCGGCGGTCGTCCGGGTGGTCCACCAGCGCCTTGAGCAGTTCGTACTGCACCGAGTTGGTGTCCTGGTACTCGTCCACCAGCACGTGGCGGAAAGTCTCCTGCCACTTCAGCCGCGCCTCCTCGTCCTTGAGCAGCAGTTTCAAGGGCAGCCCGATGAGGTCGTCGAAGTCCACCGCCTGGTAGGCAGCCAGCCGTTCCTCGTAGAGCTTCATCACACGGGCGACGAGTTGCTCGTCGGCACTGGTGGCCGCCGCCATGGCCTGGTCGCTGTTGAGACCCTGGTTCTTCCAGAGGCTGATGGTCCACTGCCACTGGCGCGCGGTCTTGTTGTCGGTGCTGCCGCCCACGTCGCGCAGCACGCCCAGCACATCGTCGGCATCCAGGATGGAGAACTGCGCCTTGAGCCCCAGCCGCTGCCCGTCCTCGCGCAGCATGCGCACGCCCAGGGAGTGGAAGGTGCTGACCACCAAGTCCTTGGCCGCGCGCGGCCCCACCAGGCCCTTGGCGCGCTCGCGCATTTCCTGGGCCGCCTTGTTGGTGAAGGTGATGGCGGCGATCTGCCTGGGCTCCAGCCCGTGCTGCAGCAGCCGGGCGATCTTGTGCGTGATCACCCGCGTCTTGCCCGAGCCCGCCCCGGCCAGCACCAGGCAGGGACCCGTGAGGTGGTGGACGGCTTCGAGCTGGGCGGGATTGAGGGTGTCGGCCATGGGGCAGGTGCGCGGCGGCGGGGGGTCGGAAAAGCGGGCGCGCATGATAGCCACGCCCCACCGCGACCGAGCCCAAGTCCGACACCGCCGCGGCGGCGGCCGCGGCAGGCGTCACGCCGCCGGCCGGCATGGTGTAGGGCGCCGCACGCCGCCGCCGTCCCGCCGCGTGGTTCGCGGCGCCCAGCCCCGGGCGGTGGGCCCGGACCCGGCCGCCATACTCGCCGCCCATGCAAACGATCCTGGGCATCACGCTGCCCTTCTTCGCGCTGATCCTGTGCGGCGGCGTGGCGGCGCACCGGCGCTGGCTGCCGCCGGCGGCGGTGCCGGGGCTCAACGTCTTCGTGCTGTATTTCGCCCTGCCCTGCATGCTGCTGCGCTTCGGCATGCGCATCCCGGTGCGCGAACTGCTCGACCCGGCCGTGCTGCTGCTGTACGCGGCCTGCACGCTGGCGGTGGTGCTGGTGGCGCTGCGCTGGGCCGGCGCCCGGCTGCCGGCGCCGGACGCTGCCTTCGGCGCACTGGTGGCGGGCTTTCCCAACTCCGGCTTCATCGGCGTGCCGCTGCTGGTGGCGCTGCTGGGCGACGCGGCGGCGGGCCCGGTGATCGTCTCCCTGCTGGTGGACCTGACGCTGACCTCCTCGCTGTGCATCGCGCTGGCGCAGCAGGACAAGAGCGACTGGCGCCGGCTGCTGCTGCGCCCGCTGACCAACCCGCTGCCCTGGGCCATCGCCGTGGGCGCGCTGCTGTCGGCGCTGCAGTGGCGGCTGCCCGGCCCGGTGGACACGCTGGTGCGCATGCTGGGCGACGCCGCCAGCCCCGTGGCGCTGTTCACCGTGGGCGCGCTGCTGGCGCTGTCCCCGCCCGCGCATGCCGGCACGCAGGGCGTACTGCCCAGCGTGGCGCTGAAGCTGCTGCTGCACCCGGCGCTGCTGTGGGTCATGGGCAACGCGGCGATCGCCCTGGGGATTTCCCTTGATCGCAACGCCCTGGTGGCGCTGACCCTGGCCGCCGCGCTACCCAGCGCCAGCAACGTCACGCTGCTGGCCGACCGCTACGGCGCCGATGCCGGCCGCGTGGCGCGCATCGTGATGATTTCCACGGTGCTCGCATTCCTCAGCTTCACCACCCTGGCCTGGAATTTCGGGGCCACTGCGAGCGGGCTGAAATAACTTCGACATACCCGCCGCCGCCGCTATGGCCACGGGCCCGCACGCCTTTCCCGCAAGGGCTTTGGGCCGCGGGCCGGGCAACCTGCCCGGCGCGTGAGCTTCGAGCACCAAGTGCTTGAGCCGTGGTGCTTTTCCCCACCTGTCCACCGGAGCTGTGGACAACTTTGTGGGCAAGCTGGCGATGGCGCCTCCAAGTGCTTGATTCCATGGGTCCATGGCCCCGTGTCCACTCTCGGGGCAAGCGCATACACCCCATATGGATCAAAGACTTAGCACCGCCTGAAAACAGCACGGACACGACTGTTCCAGGACGGTTGCAGCACCCACGCCTCGGCCCGTGCTGGGGATAAATCCAGCGACACTAGAGAGGGCGGCCCCGGGAATATCGGCCACCGCGTCGGCGGAGTTTCCGAATATGGGCCGTGGTGCCGGCCTGCCCTTCTTTTTCGGGTCCTCGGCGTGGGTGGCGCGGCGAGTTATTCAAAGGCCCGCGCCTGTACACCGAAACTGTGGACAAGTCAGTGAGCAAGCTGCCGATGAGGGACTTAAGTGCTTGATGGGCATGGCTCCAAAGCCATCTGCACATTTTTTGATCAACCGCGACCTTGCCCATGCGAATCAAGCACTTAGCGCACACGGGACAGTGGAAAGGCGGGAGGCCGGTATTTTCCGAACAGCGCTGGGCCTAGAGCCGAAACGGTAATTCGCATCGCCCGAATGACGGTGCAACTGTAACGAGCACCCACGCCACTTGTATTCTCCCGCCGCCGCGCGCCGCCTGTGGACAACTTTGTGCGCAAGCTGCAGAAGAGTGGTGCAAGTGCTTGTCATCACAAGGCGGTGAACGCTCGCATGCGCACTGTGCAGAGCTTCGATAAATGTTATGCATCAAGGATTTACAAGCACCCCGCCGCCCCACGGAGGTGCGCTGTACGCGGCCAGCAGCGCGCCCGCACGCGAATTTCGGGGTGGGGACAAAACTGTTTGTCAAGGCCTGCGGGAACGTCCAGCACGTCGCGGTTTTGGTGTCAAGCCGTTGCCGCGGCGGCCGTTCTGTGACACCAGCCTCATGCGCCGCCTGAAGGAAAGCGTGCAAGCGGCTGATTAGGCGCTGCTTTTTCCACTCTTCCACCGAATCTGTGGATAACTCTGTTGTCAAGCTGCTGGGCAGTGGCCCAAGTGCTTGATTCACCATGGCGGCGCGGCCGCTGCACACGTATGAGGCAGCTTCCGCCCAGCCAGCCGGTGGCCAAGAGGCCCCTGGGCCGCCGCTACAGCCGGTTGCCAAACTTTCTGGCGGCGAAGGGCCTGTCTCACCCTGGCACCGGGCAACGGCGTGCGCCGGGCGTGGAATTGGGCTTGCAATGGTGCCGCCCCTCGCGACGCACCGGCTCTTCGGTCTCTTTACGCATCCCGTCCTTGTTCCTGCGGAGCACGGGCGAAGGCGCCTCGCGGGCGTTGTCTAATCAAGAAAGCGGGCGGCTGAGAGCAGACGCCCGCTTCCCGTTTCCCCAATTCCTTGAACTCTCCCGTCCCGTCAACGAGCAGGGTAAGACCGGGCGGTGAACCGCGAGCCTTGGACCAGCGGCTTGCGAAGAGAACCATGTCCAGCCCCCATTTACGAGTCTTCCTGTCCGCCGTGCCGGCGGAATTCCAGAGTTACCGCGATGCGCTGCGCGACGGCCTGGTCAGCCCGGACCTTGGCCTGAAGGCGCAGGAGGATCCCGGCACCAGCGACACCGGGACGCTGGACCTCCTGGACCTGCTGGACGAGCACATCCGCCAGTGCGCGCTGGTGCTGCACCTGGTGGGCGACATGACCGGGGACACGGCGGGGCTGTTCTCGGGGGCGCTGATGCATGTGCGCTACCCGGATTTCGGCCAGCGCTTCCCGGTGCTGCAGCCCTTCCTGGCGGTGGACGGCCCATCCCTGCCCTACGCGCAGTGGGAAGCCTGGCTGGCGCTCTACCACGGCAAGCGGCTGCTGATCGCGGTGCCGGAGTCCGGGGCCCCCAGGGATTCGATCCATGTGGACAACCCGCGGCAGCAGGCGCTGCAGCGGGCGCACTTGGCGCGGCTGGCGGCGCTGGGGCGGCATCCGCAGGTCTACTTCGCGTCGCCGCAGCGGCTGGTGGAGCAGGTGTGGGAAGCCGGGCTGCTGGACCTGCTGCTCGAGGCGGGACGGATGCGGCGCGTGCACGCGCTTCCCGGCCACAGCCTGGGCGCGCTGTTCAGGGGCCGTGACGACCTGATGGAAACGCTGGCGCGACGCTTCGGCGCGGTGCCCCGGCGCACGGACGGTCCGGCCACCGCGCTGGCGCTGACGGGTCCGGTGGGCGTGGGCAAGACGCGGCTGGCGCTGGAGTACGCCTGGCGCCGCCAGGGCGAGCACCCGATGCTGCTGCTGGTGGACGCCGGCAGCCCGCGGGCGCTGCGGCACCAGCTTGCGGCGCTGTGCGGCCCCGCGGCGCTGAACCTCGCCGAGCGGCACGAGCCGACGCAGGAGCGGCGGCTGGCGGCGGTGCTGGCCTGGCTGCGGCGCCAGCCCGGGTGGCTGCTGATCCTGGACGGCGTGGACACGGCGGAGGCGGCCGAAGCCGTCGAGGCGCTGCTGCCGCAGTTGGCCGGCGGGCACGTGCTGGTGACCGGCTGCGCATCGGGCTGGGGCGAGGCGGTCCAGGCGCAGCCCGTGGACGCGCTGTCCCCGGCGGCGGCGGCGGAATTCCTGCTGCTGCGCACGCAGGCAGGCCGGCAGGTGCAGCCGGACGACGAGGCGAGCGCTTTGGCGCTGGCCGCCGAGCTGGAGCAACTGCCCCTGGCGCTGGAAATGGCCGGGGCCTGCATCGCGCATCGGCGGTCGAGCCTGACGCAGTACCTGGTGCAATGGGGGTGGCACCGCGACGAGGCGCGGGCCTGGTTCGATGCGCGGCGGTCGCACTGTCCCGCCGCCGTCGCGATCGCGTGGCAGGCCTCGTTCGGGCTGCTGAACCCGCCCGCGCGGCGGCTGCTGCAGCGGCTGGCCTGGCTGGCGCCGGCGCCGATTCCGCAGGCGCTGCTGGACGTGGCGCCGCCGGGGCGGGCGGATGACGAGGGCGATCCCGGGGACGCGCTGGCGGAGCTGGCGGCGTACTCGCTGGCGGTGCGCGACGGCGACCGGCCCGTCTTCACGCTGCACCGGCTGGTGCAGGAGCTGACGCGGCGGCAGCAGGGGCCGCGGCGGGCCGGCGTCGCGGTCACGCGGATGTGGCGTTGGCTGGCACGGCGTTTCCCGCGCGCGTCCGGACACCGCCGCTGGCGCGGCGTACCGGCCGCGAGCGCCCTGCCGCAGGCCCTGGGCTGGATTGAGGACGCTGTCTTCCTGGGCGATCCGATGGACGCGCGCGGCTGGCCGCTGCTGGACCTGCTGGCGCCGCACGCGTTGGCCGCCATGCACTGGGCCGACGAAGCCGGCATGGCGGGCGCGACGGGCGGGCTGCTGGGCCAGACCGGGATGCTCTTCTACGCCCAGGCACGCCACGCCGAGGCCGAGCCGCTGATGCGCCGTGCCGTGGCCGTGGCCGAGGCCGGCTTCGGCCGGCAGCACCTGCGGGTGGCGACGGCCCTCAACAACCTGGCGCAGTTGCTGCAGGACACGCAGCGCCTGGACGAAGCGGAGACGTGCATGCGCCGCGCCCTGGCCATCGACGAAGCCCGCCTGGGCCGGGAGCACCCCGGCGTGGCGCTGCGCCTGAACAACCTGGCCCTGCTGCTGAAGGCCGCAGGCCGCCCGGCCGAGGCCGAGCCGCTGCTGCGCCGCGCGCTGTCCATCGACGAGGCGCGCCTGGGCCAGGGGCACCCGGCCGTGGCGCGCGACCTGGGCAACCTGGCCGCGCTGCTGAAGGCCACGAACCGCCCGGACGAAGCCGAGCCGCTGCTGCAGCGGGCCGTGGCCCTGGCCGAGGCCGGCGCCGGCCCGGCGTCCGTGGAGGCCGCGATCCCCCTGGGCAATCTGGCGCTGCTGCTGCACCACGTCCGCCGCCTGGACGAGGCCGAGCCGCTGATGCGCCGCGCGCTGGGCCAGTTCAGCGCCAGCCTGGGCGCTGGGCATCCGTACGCCAGCACCGTGCGGCGGCACTACACGGCGCTGCTGCGGGAGCAAGGGCACGGGGAAGAGGAGATCGAGGCGGCGCTGGCGGAGTTGGGCGCGGGAGAGTAGGCGGGGAAGCAGGCCAGAGGAAGGCTGCACAGCGTTGGCCATGAGCCCCCGTTCCGCCTACTACCTCGTCATCCCCGCCTGCGCGGGCATGACGAAGTAGACGGGCAGCCACCTGTGCTTCGTCCTGCCTGGAGCCTCTTCCTCGGCACAGGGCAGCTGCGCGAAAGCCGCTCTCCCCCTCAAATCCCCAGCGGATCCACATCCACCGCCCAGCGCAGCACCCCCTTGTGCACCGAGCGCAGCCCGTGCAGCACCGGCAGCCACTGCGCCAGCAGCCGCTGCAGGGCCGCGCGCGAGGGCGACTCCAGCAGCATCTGCATGCGCTCCACGTCCGCCACGCGCGCCACCGGCGGCGGCACGGGCGGGTAGATCAGTACTTCCGCCGCCTCGGCGAAGTCGCTGGCCCGCGCCGCCGCGTCCTCCAGGAAGGCCGCCGCCGCCTCCGGCGTGCGCGCCTCCGCGCGCAGCAGCGCCAGGTGCGTGAAGGGCGGCAGCCCCGCCATCTCGCGCTCCTGCAGCTGCGAGGCGGCGAAGCTCTCGAAATCGTGCCGGCGCAACGCGGCGTAAAGGGCATGCGTGGGATGCCAGGTCTGCAGCCACATCTGGCTGCGCGCGGCCTGGCGCGCGTCGCGGCCGGCGCGGCCCGCCGCCTGCATCAGCAGCGCGAACAGCCGCTCGGGCGCGCGGAAATCGCTGGCGAAGAGCGCGCTGTCCGGGTTCACCGCCGCCACCAGCGTGATGCGCCTGAAGTCGTGGCCCTTGGCGATCATCTGCGTGCCCACCAGCACGTCCACCTCGCCGGCATGCACCTCGGCCAGCCGCGCCTGCAGCGAGCCGGCGGCGCGCGTGGTGTCGGCGTCGATGCGCGCCACGCGCGCCTCGGGCAGCGCCTGCGCGATCTGCTCCTCCAGCCGCTCGGTGCCCCGGCCCAGCGGCTGCAGGTCCAGGTTGCCGCACTGCGGACAGGCGCGCGGCACGCGCTCGGTGAAGCCGCAATGGTGGCAGCGCAGCGTGCGGTCGCTGCGGTGGAACACGCGCCAGGCGCTGCAGTGCGGACAGCCGCTCTTCCAGCCGCATTCGGTGCAGTGCAGCACCGGCGCGTAGCCGCGGCGGTTCAGGAACAGCAGGCTCTGCTCGCCCAGCGCCAAGCGCTCGCGCAGCGCGTCCACCAGTTGCGGCGACAGCGCCACCGTCACGCCGTGCGCGCGCGGCAGCAGGTTCATGTCCACCAGCCGGACCTCGGGCAGCGCGCCACCGCCGATGCGCTGCGCCAGGTCCAGCCGCCGGTACTTGCCTTGCAGCGCGTGCTGCCAGCTCTCCAGCGAGGGCGTGGCCGAGCCCAGCAGGACCGGCACGCGCTCCAGCCGGGCGCGGTAGACGGCCAGGTCGCGCGCGGAGTAGCGCGCTCCTTCCTGCTGCTTGTAGGAGGGGTCGTGCTCCTCGTCCACGACGACCAGGCCCAGCCGCGGCAGCGAGGCGAACACCGCCAGCCGCGTGCCCAGCACCAGGTCCGCCAGCCCCAGGTGCGCCAGCAGCCAGTTTTTCAATCGCTGCGCGGGCGTCAGGCCGCTGTGCAGCGACACCAGCCGCCGCCCCTTGAAGCGCTCGGCAAAGCGCGCCTCCAGCTGCGGCGTGAGGTTGATCTCCGGCACCAGCACCAGCGCCTGCCGCCCCGCCGCCAGCGTGTGCGCGGCAGCCTGCAGGTACACCTCGGTCTTGCCGCTGCCGGTGACGCCGTGCAGCAGGTAGGTGCCCTCGGCCGCGCCGGTGACGGTTTCGACGGCGGCGCGCTGCGCCTCGGTCAGCGGCGGCGCCTCGGCGCCGGACGGTCTTGTCGTTTTCGCCGTTTCCGCGTCCGCCGCCGCGGGTGGCACCTCTGCCGAATTTGCCGACTCTGCCGATTCGCCTTCGTCCTCAGCCTCGTCGTCCGCCGCCGCGGTGCCCTGCTCCACCGCCTTGCGCAGCCGCGTGATGCGCCGCGCCAGCTTGGTGTCGTCGAGCTTGCGCAGTTCCGGCGGCAGCACCGACAGCGCCACCTCGCCCAGCCCGCGCTGGTAGTAGGCGGCCGTGAAGGCCACCAAGCGCCGCCACGCGGCCGACAGCGGCGGCAGCGCGTGCAGCACGTGCGCCACGGGACGCAGCGCGGCCTCGTCCAGCGCGGGCGACGCGGGATCGGGCGGCGGCGCGTCCCACACCAGACCCGGCACCTCGCGCCGGCCCAGCGGCACGCGCACCAGGCTGCCGGGCGGCAGCGGCTCGCCCAGGTAGTCCAGCAGGCCACCCAGGCCGCTGTACTGCGGCGCCTCGACGGCCACCGCCAGCCGTTCAGTCATGCGTTCCAGACAGGCTGTGGATAACTTTGTGGGAAAGCTGCGCGCCGCAGGTTCACAGGCTGTGCGCAGCCGGGGCATTCACCGTACCGCAACCTGCAACACGGAGAAATTCATCAATCAGATCAACGGTTTAACGCTATTCCGCGGTATCCGGCCAATCCGAAATGATGCTTTCGGCAGCTCCAGATCGCAGAGCTGATTTGGTGGACAAGTCAAGCCCTGCGAATCAAAAAACGGCTGCAGATTGCGTTCAGGCCGGCGCGCGCAGGCGGCGCGAGTGCGCGTGCACCGTGTCCACCAGCACCTTCACGTGCTCCGGCGGCGTGTACTGGCTGATGCCGTGGCCCAGGTTGAACACGTGGCCGCCGAAGCCGCCATCGGCCCGCTGCGGGTTGCCGAAGCTGTCCAGCACGCGCTTGGCCTCGGCCTCGATGGCCTCGGGCGGGGCGAACAGGACGTTGGGGTCCAGGTTGCCCTGCAGCGCGACGCGGTCGTCCACGCGGCGGCGCGCCTGCGCCAGGTTCACGGTCCAGTCCACGCCCAGCACGTCGGGCACGGCGTCGCCGCCGAGCATGTCCTCCAGCCACAGGCCGCCGCCCTTGGTGAAGACGATGTGCGGGATGCGCTGGCCCTCGTGCTCGCGCTTGAGCTGCCGCAGCACGCGCTGGGTGTAGGCCAGGCTGAACTGCTGGAAGGCGCCGTCGGCGAGCACGCCGCCCCAGCTGTCGAACACCATCACCGCCTGGGCGCCGGCCTCGATCTGCGCGTTCAGGTACGCCGCCACGGTATCGGCGTTGAGGGACAGGATGCGGTGCATCAGGTCCGGGCGCGAATACAGCATGGACTTGACCAGCCGGTAGTCGTCGCTGCCCGCGCCTTCGACCATGTAGCAGGCCAGCGTCCAGGGGCTGCCGGAGAAGCCGATCAGCGGTACGCGGCCATTGAGCGCCTTGCGGATGGAGCTGACCGCGTCGAAGACGTACTGCAGCTTGGCCATGTCCGGCACTTCGAGCTTGGCCACGGCCGCCTCGTCCCGCACCGGGTGCGCGAAGCGCGGGCCCTCGCCGGCGGCGAAGCTCAGGCCGAGGCCCATGGCATCGGGCACGGTGAGGATGTCGGAGAACAGGATCGCGGCGTCGAGCGCATAGCGCTCCAGCGGCTGCAGCGTCACCTCGGTGGCGAAGGCCGGGTTGGTGGCCAGCCCCATGAAGCTCCCAGCCTGCGCACGCGTGGCGCAGTACTCCGGCAGGTAGCGCCCGGCCTGGCGCATCAGCCACACGGGCGTGTGTTCGGTGGGCTGGCGCAGGCAGGCGCGCAGGAAACTGTCGTTGGCAAGCGGTGCGGTCATCCCGCGATTATCCCGCCCCGCCATCCCCCGTCCGGGTGCGCCACATGCTGGGATAGCATCCCCGGGGAATCCCATCACGGAGGAACGGATATGCGCATGCGCTGGCTTCTGGCCTGTCTCGCCGCCCTGCTGCTCTCGGGCTGCGGCTACAACCAATTCCAGGTCCTGGACGAGCAGACCAAGGCGGCCTGGGCCGAGGTGCTCAACCAGTACCAGCGGCGCGCGGACCTGATCCCGAACCTCGTCAACACGGTCAAGGGCGAGGCCAACTTCGAGCAGGAGACGCTGACGCGCGTCATCGAGGCCCGCGCCAAGGCCACCAGCGTGCAGGTCACACCCGAGACGCTGAACGACCCGCAGGCGCTGCAGCGCTTCCAGCAGGCGCAGGGCGAGCTCTCCAGTGCGCTGTCCAGGCTGCTGGTGGTGAGCGAGCGTTATCCGAACCTGCGCGCCAACCAGGGCTTCCAGGACCTGCGCGTGCAGCTCGAAGGCACGGAGAACCGCATCACCGTGGCGCGCAACCGCTACATCAAGACCGTGACCGACTACAACGTGCTGGCGCGCAGCTTCCCCACCAACCTCACGGCCATGGTCTTCGGCTACCAGCCCAAGGCCAGCTTCACGGTGCAGAACGAGGCCGAGATCTCCCGCCCGCCCAGCGTGGACTTCGGCACCCCATCGCGCAGCACCCCGCCCGCGACGACCACGCCCACGGCGCCGACGGCGCCCTCGCTGCCGGCCAGCCCGGCCTCGCGCTGAGGCGGCCATGGAGCGCCGCCCCTGCGCTGCCGTCCTGCCGGGCCCGGGGCGGGCGGCGCTGACGCTGTTCACGCTGCTGGCCCTGCTGTGCGCGCTGCTGCTGCCACGCCCGGCCGCGGCGCAGGACGTGCTGCCGGTGCCCGCGCTCAGCGGCCGCGTCATCGAGCAGACCGGCACCCTGGGCGCCGGGCAGCGCCAGGCGCTGGAGGCGCGGCTGGCCGAGCTGGAACGCGAGACCGGCACGCAGCTGGTGATCCTGATGGTGCCGACCACGATGCCGGAGGACATCGCCGCCTACGCGCAGCGCGTGGCCGACCAGTGGAAGATCGGCCGCCGCGACGTGGGCGACGGGCTGCTGCTGGTGGTGGCCAAGAACGACCGGCGCGTGCGCATCGAGGTGGCCAAGGCGCTGGAGGGCGCGATTCCGGACCTGGCGGCCAAGCGCGTGATCGACCGCGCCCTCACGCCCGCCTTCCGCGCCGGCGATTTCGCGGGTGGATTGAGCGCGGCGGTGGACGAGCTGGCCGAGCTGGTACGCGCGGAAAAGCTGCCGGCGCCGGCCTCCTCGCCCGACGGCTGGAGCGGCGCGCACTCGGGCTCGCCGCGCGACGCCGAGCGCGGGCTGCAGCTGGAAGACCTGGGGCTGTTCTTCTTCATCGGCGTGCCGGTGATCGGGGCGGTCTTGACCGGCGTGCTGGGCCGCAAGCTGGGCTCGGTGGCCACCGGCGGCGCCGCGGGCGGATTGGCCTGGCTGTTCGGCGGCAGCCTGGTGCTGGCCATCGCCGCGGCCGTGCTGGCGCTGGTGCTGGTGGGCGTGCTGGGCATCGGCTCCTCGGGGCATCGTGGGCGCGGCGGCCGGGGCGGACCGCCGATCATCTTCCCCGGCGGCGGCTGGGGCGGTGGCGGCGGGAGCTGGGGTGGCGGCGGGGGCGGCTTCAGCTCCGGCGGCGGTGGGGATTTCGGTGGCGGCGGCGCCTCGGGGAACTGGTGATGAACCGACTGACGCGGTTGTTGAAGCACCGCCTCTTCGACGAGGCCGACGCGCACAAGGCGCTGGACGACGCGGCGCTGGAGCGCATCGGCGAGCGCGTGCGCGAGAGCGAGAAACACCACAGTGGCGAGATCCGCGTGTGCGTGGAGGCGGGGCTGCCGCTGTCCTACCTGTGGCGCGGCGCCAGCGCGCGGGAGCGGGCGGTGGCGATGTTCGGCAAGCTGCGCGTGTGGGACACCGAGGCCAACAACGGGGTGCTGATCTACCTGCTGCTGGCAGAGCACGCGATCGAGATCGTGGCCGACCGCGGCATCGACCGGCACGTGGGCGCGCAGGGCTGGCAGCGCATCCTGGAAGGCATGCGCGCGCAGTTCCACGACGGGCACTTCGAGGCCGGGCTGCTGGCGGCGGTGGAGGCGGTGGATGCGCTGCTGGTGCGGCATTTCGCGCTGCAGCCGGGGCAGGTGAATCCGAACGAGCTGCCGGACGCGCCTTGGAGAGTGTGAAGAGGCACGGCTCAACGCCGCAGGACGAAGCACGGGCGGCATCCTGATTGACTCGTCATTCCCGCGCAGGCGGGAATCCAGGCGGCCCCACGCCAGAGCGAAGCCAGAGCGTAGCGAAGCGAACCTGAAATCAACGGCGCGCCATGCCATCTGCTGACGGCCGGCTTGGGGACCGCCTGGACTCCCGCCTTCGCGGGAGTGACGAAGTAGGGTGCAAGCAGGCTCGGCTTGCGAGATGCCTCGGGTAAGAAAACCCGCAACCTATCGGTGGCTCGCCGGTACAAGCCCACAACGCCGTGCGACTTCGTCATCCAGCTCCGTGAACACCCGTCCCTTCTTCAATCTCGCCTTCCTCCGCCCCCTCGCCCTCCTTTTCCTGCTGGCCTTGCTCCAGGGCTGCTCCGTCCTGCAAGGCGGCAAGCTCTGGGCGCCGCAGGCCTTCGGCTTCGAGCGCATCGCGCCGGACCTGTACGTCGAGGCCGGCGCCGACGCCGCCACCCGCGCCCGGCTGCTCGAAGACCGCAGCCAGGCCGAGGCCGCCGTGCGCGCCGCTTTCGGCAGCGTGTTGTCCCGCCCCGGCGTGCATGCCTGCGTCACCGAGCACTGCTACGAGAGCTTCGGCGGCCGGGGCTCCACCGCCAAGGTCTATGGCGACCGCATCCTGCTGTCCCCGCGCGGGCTGGACCGGCATTTCCTGGCCCACGAGTGGACCCATGCCGAGATCCACAAGCGCCTGGCGCTGCACGCCTGGTGGAGCCTGCCGCGCTGGTTCGATGAGGGACTGGCGGTGGCGGTCAGCGAGGCGCCCGCGCATTCGCAGGCGCACTGGCAGCAACTGCTGGCGGCCGGCATCCGGGTGCCCACGCCGCGCGAGCTGCGCGCCATCAGCAGCTTGTGGCGCTGGGAAGCGGCCGTGCACAAGTACGGCGATGGCGGCAACGCCCAGCGCCGCGCGCGGGGCGAGCCGGAGCTCCAGCCGCTCTACACCGCCGCGGGACAGGAAGTACGCCCGTGGCTGAAGGCGCACGGCACACCGGGGCTGCTGGCGCTCATCGCGGGCCTCAACGCCGGCGAGCCTTTCGAGGCTCTCTACGACGCCACCGCGGCGCCCTGACGCGGCGCTGCCCGGCGCGCTCAGCCGCCCGGCTGCTCCAGCGCCCGCCGGATGAACTGCTTCGGCACCGTGGGCTTCGGCACGCGCACGTCAAACCAGCTGCGCACGTCGGCCTCCACCAGGTTGCCGTGCATGAAGTTGTAGATGGCCTTCTTCAGCGCCCGGCCCAGCGCGTCGTGGTCGGTGCCCGTGGGGTCGATGAAGCCCACGTCGTTGCGGGCGAATCCGCCTTCGGGCACGGGCTTGAGCTTGATCCCGAACGCGTCCGGGTTCCGCCCCACCGGCGAATGCACCGTGCAGGCGAAGCGGTGGAAGAAGCCGGAGTGGATGCAGCCGTTCTCGAACAGCTGGCGCACATACTCCAGCGCGTCCACCGTGTCCTGCGTCGTCTGCGTGGGGAAGCCGTACATCAGGTAGGCGTGCACCATCACGCCGGCATCGGCGAAGGCGCGCGTCACGCGCGCCACCTGCGCCACCGACACGCCCTTGTTCATCAGCTTGAGCAGCCGGTCCGAAGCCACCTCCAGGCCGCCGGAGATCGCGATGCAGCCGCTCTCGGCCAGCAGCTCGGCCAGCTCCGGGGTGAAGGTCTTTTCGAAGCGCACGTTGCCCCACCAGGAGATGCGCAGGTCGCGGCGCAGCAGCTCCGTGGCCAGTGCCTTGAGCGCCTTGGGCGGCGCGGCCTCGTCCACGAAATGGAAGCCGGTCTGCCCGGTCTCGTTGACGATGGCCTCGATGCGGTCGGCCAGCACGGTGGCTTCCGCGCCCTCGTAGCGCGCGATGTAGTCCAGGCTCACGTCGCAGAAGCTGCACTTCTTCCAGTAGCAGCCATGCGCCACGGTGAGCTTGTTCCAGCGCCCGTCGCTCCAGAGCCGGTGCATGGGGTTGAGCATGTCCAGCAGCGACAAGTAGTCCCGCACCGGCAGACCGTCCCAGGTGGGCGTGCCGACCTCGGCGAAGGGGACGTCCGGCTCGGGAAAGTTCACGTAGCGCACCGCGCCGTCGTCGCGCACGTAGGTGCGCACCAGGCGCTGGCGCGAGCGCTTCCCTTGCAGGTGCTCCAGCAGGGCCAGCAGCGGGCGTTCGCCGGCGTCCAGCGTCACGAAGTCCACGTGGTCGAACAGGCGCGGCTCCTTCAGCTCGCGCAGCTCGGTGTTGACGAAGCCGCCGCCCAGCACGACAGCAACGCCCGGCCGGGCCGCCTTCACCACCTGCGCGATGCGCAGCGCGCCATACACCGAGCCCGGGAAGGGCACCGACAGCAGCACCACGTCGGGCTGGTGCTTCTCCAGCGCCTCCAGCGTCAGCTCGCGCAGCGTGTCGTCGATCAGGTTCGGCGGCGTCGCCAGCGCGTCGGCCAGGCCATCGAAACTGGCCTGCGCCGCCGCCAGCGACTCGGCGTAGCGCACGAACTCGAAGCGCGGGTCGATGGCCTCGCGCAGCACGTCCGCCAGGTCGTCCAGGTACAGCGTGGCCAGGTGCTTGGCGCGGTCCTGCAGCCCCAGCGCGCCGAAGGCCCAGCCCAGGGGATCGCCCTCCTCGTCCCCATACACCTCCAGCGCCTGGAAGCGCGGGCCTTCGGGCAGGAAGCCGCGTGAGGCGATGCGGTGCGCCAGCGTCGGGTCACAGCCCTGCAGGAACGCGAGGGTGCGGTCCGCCGTGCCGGCGTAGTCGTCGAAGCGCTCCAGGAAGGCCTGCACGCGCGGCGTGCGCTTCTTCGGTGGCACCGCCTCGATGGCCGCGCGCAGCCGCCGCAGCCCGGCGCCCGACAGCAGCCGCAGCACGAGCTTCAGGGCCAGGTCGTCCTGCGCCGCCGCGATGCCGCGGCCGCGCAGGAAGCCGGTGAGGTAGGCGGTGGACGGGTACGGCGTGTTGAGCTGCGTCATCGGCGGGATGAGCGACAGCACGCGCGGGCCGGCGGCGGATTCGGGCTGGGCGGACATGGGGCGTGGGGCCCGTTCGCCCTGAGCTGGTCGAAGGGCCGTGACCTGCACGGCGGCAGGGCTTCGACGGGCTCAGCCCGAACGGGAGTTGAAGCGGAGGGTCGCGCAATGGCGCGCGGCCGCCAGTAAACACGAAGCCCGCCGGGCATGCGCCGGGCGGGCTTTTGGATTCGGCGGGCGCCGCAGCAGCGGCGCTCCCGGCGGGCCTGGGAAGGCTTACTTGCGGCGGAACTTGCGCAGCGCGGCAAGCTGGGCCGCCATGGTGGCGAACTCGCTCTGGGCGGCGGCGAAGTCGATGTCGCTCTTGGCGTTGCGCATCGCCTCTTCGGCCAGGCGCTTGGCCTCGTTGGCCTTGGCCTCGTCGAGGTCATGGCCGCGGATGGCGGTGTCGGCAAGCACCGTGACGCCACTGGGCTGCACCTCCAGGATGCCGCCGGCGACGAACACGAACTCCTCCTCACCGTTGTCGGCGCGCTCGATGCGCACCGCGCCGGGCTTGATGCGGGTGATCAGCGGCGTGTGGCGGGGCAGGATGCCCAGCTCGCCGTTCTCGCCCGGCAGCGCGACGAACTTCGCCTCGCCGGAGAAGATCAGCTCTTCGGCGGAGACGACGTCGACGTGAATGGTTGCCATGTGCGGGGTCCTTGATGCGAAAAGGAAGAGGCTGCGTCGTGGAAGCAGCGGCCGCTACCGGGAGGTTGCGGCCGCGACGACCATCACGACGCCAGCTTCTTGGCCTTCTCGAAGGCCTCGTCGATGGTGCCGACCATGTAGAAGGCCTGCTCGGGCAGGTGGTCGCACTCGCCGGCCACGATCATCTTGAAGCCGCGGATGGTTTCCTTCAGCGGCACGTACTTGCCCGGCGAGCCGGTGAAGATTTCGGCCACGTGGAAGGGCTGCGACAGGAAGCGCTGGATCTTGCGGGCGCGGGCCACGGTCAGCTTGTCCTCGGGGGCCAGCTCGTCCATGCCCAGAATGGCGATGATGTCGCGCAGTTCCTTGTAGCGCTGCAGGATGCCCTGCACCGAACGCGTCGTCGTGTAGTGCTCTTCGCCGATGACGTTGGGGTCGATCTGGCGCGAGGTCGAGTCCAGCGGGTCCACGGCCGGGTAGATACCCAGCGAGGCGATGTCACGCGACAGCACCACGGTGGCGTCCAGGTGGGCGAAGGTCGTGGCGGGCGACGGGTCGGTCAAGTCATCCGCAGGGACGTACACGGCCTGGATCGAGGTGATCGAGCCCACCTTGGTGGAGGTGATGCGCTCCTGCAGGCGGCCCATTTCCTCGGCCAGCGTCGGCTGGTAGCCCACGGCGGAAGGCATACGGCCCAGCAGGGCGGACACTTCGGTACCGGCCAGCGTGTAGCGGTAGATGTTGTCCACGAAGAACAGCACGTCACGGCCCTCGTCGCGGAACGACTCGGCGATGGTCAGGCCGGTCAGGGCCACGCGCAGACGGTTGCCCGGCGGCTCGTTCATCTGGCCGTACACCATGGCCACCTTGGACTTGGACAGGTCCTCGTCCACCACCACGCCCGACTCCATCATCTCGTGATAGAAGTCGTTGCCCTCGCGGGTACGCTCACCCACGCCGGCGAACACGGACAGACCCGAGTGCGCCTTGGCGATGTTGTTGATGAGCTCCATCATGTTCACGGTCTTGCCCACGCCGGCGCCGCCGAACAGACCCACCTTGCCGCCCTTGGCGAACGGGCAGATCAGGTCGATCACCTTGATGCCGGTTTCGAGCAGTTCCTGCGACGGCGACAGCTCGTCGTAGGCCGGGGCCTTGCGGTGGATGGAGGCGGTGAGCTCCTGGCTCACGGGGCCGCGCTCGTCGATGGGCGTGCCCAGCACGTCCATGATGCGGCCCAGGGTGGCCTGGCCCACCGGCACCATGATCGGGTTGCCGGTGTTGGTCACCATCATGCCGCGGCGCAGGCCGTCGGACGAACCCAGGGCGATGGTGCGCACCACGCCGTCGCCGAGCTGCTGCTGCACTTCCAGCGTCAGGGCCGAGCCTTCCATCTTGAGGGCGTCGTACACCTTGGGCATCTGGTCGCGCGGGAACTCCACGTCCACCACGGCGCCGATGCACTGAACAATCTTGCCTTGTGCCATTTGTATTTCCTTGAATTCAACGAATCGGTCAAACCGCGGCGGCGCCGCTGACGATCTCGCTCAGCTCCTTCGTGATCGCGGCCTGGCGGGTCTTGTTGTAGACCAGCTTGAGCTCACCGATCAGGTTGCCGGCGTTGTCGGTGGCGGCCTTCATGGCCACCATGCGTGCGGACTGCTCCGAGGCCATGTTCTCGGCCACGGCCTGGTACACCAGGGCCTCGATGTAGCGCGTGAGCAGCTCGTCGATGACGGTGGCTGCATCGGGCTCGTAGATGTAGTCCCAGCCGCCGGCCTGGCGCTCGGCGGGGGTCTGCTCCAGGCGCGAGGCGGCCAGCGGCAGCAGCTGCTCGACCACCGGCTCCTGCTTCATCGTGTTGATGAACTTGGTGTAGCAGAGGTACACCGCGTCCACCTTGCCCTCGACGAAGGCGTCAAGCATCACCTTGACCGGGCCGATGAGCTTCTCCAGCTGCGGCGTGTCGCCGAGCTGCGTCGCGTGCGAAACGACCGGAACGTTGATGCGGTTCAGGAAGCTGAAGCCCTTGTTGCCGATCGCAACCGCCTGCACCTTCACGTTCTCGCTCTGCAGATCACGCATCTTGTTCGTGATCGCGCGCAGCACGTTGGTGTTGAGGCCGCCGCACAAGCCCTTGTCGGTCGTCACGACCACGAAGCCCACCGCCTTCGCGGAGCCTTGCGCGCGCATGTAGGGCGAGCGGTACTCCGGGTTGGCCTGGGACAGGTTGGCCGTGATGTTGCGAATCTTGTCGGCGTACGGACGCGCAGCGCGCATCCGTTCCTGCGCCTTGCGCATCTTGGAGGCGGCGACCATTTCCATGGCCTTGGTGATCTTCTTGGTGTTCTCCACCGACTTGATCTTGCCGCGTATTTCCTTGCCTACCGCCATGGACGGGCTCCTTCTCGGACTTGTGCTATGGCGGGACTCAGGCGAACGACTTCTTGAACGCGGCCACGGCAGCGGTCAGCTGGGCTTCCGCGTCCTTGTCCATCGCCTTGTCGCTCTCGAGCTTGGCCAGCAGCGGGGCATGGCTGGTCTTCAGGAACTGGTGCAGACCGCTCTCGAAGGCCAGGATCTTCTTGACGTCCACGTCGTCCATGTAGCCCTTGTTGACCGCGAACAGCGTGGCGGCCATCAGGCTGATGGGCAGCGGCTGGTACTGCGGCTGCTTGAGCAGTTCGGTCACGCGGGCGCCGCGGTCGAGCTGCTTGCGGGTGGCTTCGTCCAGGTCCGAGGCGAACTGCGCGAACGCGGCCAGCTCACGGTACTGCGCCAGGTCGGTACGGATACCGCCGGACAGGCCCTTGATCAGCTTGGTCTGGGCGGCACCACCGACGCGCGACACCGAGATACCGGCGTTGATGGCGGGGCGGATACCGGCGTTGAACAGGCTGGTTTCCAGGAAGATCTGGCCGTCGGTGATCGAGATCACGTTCGTCGGCACGAAGGCGGACACGTCGCCTGCCTGCGTTTCGATCACGGGCAGCGCGGTCAGCGAACCGGTCTTGCCCTTGACGGCGCCGTTGGTGAACTTCTCGACGTAGTCGGCGTTCACGCGGGCGGCACGCTCCAGCAGACGGCTGTGGAGATAGAACACGTCGCCGGGGAAGGCTTCGCGGCCCGGGGGACGGCGCAGCAGCAGCGACACCTGGCGGTAGGCAACGGCCTGCTTGGACAGGTCGTCATAGACGATCAGCGCGTCTTCGCCGCGGTCGCGGAAGTACTCGCCCATCGTGCAGCCGG
>NZ_CALAOH010000217.1 GCF_937926365.1 uncultured Azohydromonas sp.
GTGTGCCGGGCTGCCCGCCGGCTTCGCCGCCCTGCGTCCCCGGCTGGCCCTGGGGGCGGGCAGCCGCGGCTTCGGCCTGGCGGCGAGCCTGGCGCAGCTCGCGCCGGCGCGTGACTTCCTGCTGCGCCGCCTCGCGGTGCTCGTCGCTCACTTCGCCGGCGGGCTGGCCGTCGAGGTCGAAGCGCTCCTTGGAGCGGGTCAAGGCGACCAGGTACGGGGTGCTGCCGGTGTAGCGGCGCAGGAAGGCCGAGAGCAGCCCCTTGGTGAAGCGGCCCGGCGCGCGCTGCTGGATGTCGGCCTGGATGCGCAACTTCAGCGGTTTGAGTGGGCCGTTGCCGCCGAACAGCGCCGGGAACAGCTCGGCCAGGTCCTTGGCGGCAGCGGCCAGGTCGAAGCGCGGTGCGGCGGGGCCGGCGGCGGTTTTGCCGCTGGCCGGGGCAGCGGCCTCGCCCGGAGTGGCGGTTTCAGCTGCTTCAGCCGAGGCTGTGGCTTCCGCTGGCGCCGTACCGCTTTCGGTCGGGGCGCCGTCGGTGCCAGCCTGGGCCGGCGGCGTCGGGCTGGCTTGCCCGGTGCCAGCCGACTCGGCCGGCGTCGCGGCTTCGGCGGCAGGCGCCGGGGCAGCCTCGGCCGGCGCGGGTGCCGCCTCGGAAGCCGTGGCGACGTTCGGCGTGCTGGCCTGGACCGCCACGGCCTCGGCGCCTTCCGGCGCGGCCTCGGTCGGGATCGGGGCTGGAGGCGTGGCGCCGTGCTCCAGGCCCGGCTGGGGCTGGGCGGCGTCGGGCCGGTGGGTCGGTGCCGCTGCGTCGGCGGGAGTCGGCGTGGCGGGCGTCTCGGGATTGGTCATGTCAGCTCAAGGACGAGCAAGAAAAACCGCGGATTGTGCCGCCGCCGGGCGTGCCTTTCTTCAGGCTCACAATCCGGCCGCATGAGCGAAGTCCAAGAACAAGCCCTCAAGCTGCCTCAGCCGCACCACGCGGCCCGGATTCCCACCCACGTTCCCCCAGCGGAAGTCGAGCGCATCCGCCGCGCCGCCTACTTGCTGCCGCAGGTGGTGAAACCGGCCGATTTCACCGATGACAACGGGGACAAACCGCCGCCGGACCTGGAGCGCATGGGCTACATCCAGCTCGCCCGCGCCGCGGCCGGCGCCCGGCCCAGCCGCTGGATCCATCCCTCGCAAATCGACGCCGCGCTGCGCCATCTTGACGACGTGGGTACTGGGCCCGAGGTCCGCGGCCTGATGCTGGAGCGCGGCGCCGCACTGGAGCAGCTGGGCGTCACGCGCCGCGGCGCGCAGTGGGAGCGGCTGCTGCACCATCCGCTGCTGCTGGAGGACCCGGGCTGGACGCTGCAAGTCGCGCACCGCGCGCCGGTGCCGGAGGCGCCGGTCTGGGATTTCCTGCGCACCGGCGACCGCCGCGTGCTGCTGGCCGCCCTGGGCCAGCCCGCGCCCTACGAGCATGCCGAGGCCCTGCTCGCGCACCTGCGACAGCTGGTGGATCGCAGCGCCTCGGGCCATCCACGCCAGCTCGCCTCGCTGCTGCCGCGGCTGCAGGCCGAGTGCGCCGTGCCGATGGAGCTGCCCGCGCTGCAGGCCGCGCTCACCCGCGCGCAGGACCGCTGGGAGCACCGCGCCGCCGAGATGGACACCCTGGCCGGGCTCACCTCCGAGCTGGCCTTCCGCGGCTACCCGGACAGCTTCGCCCTGGCGCGACAAATGCAACGCAGCGTCACTCTCTACGTCGGCCCGCCCAACAGCGGCAAGACCCACGCCGCCTTCGAGCGCCTGGCGCAGGCGCTGGACGGCGCCTACCTCGCGCCGCTGCGGCTGCTGGCCCTGGAAGGCCGCGACCGCCTGATGGCGCGCGGTGTGCCGTGCTCCTTGCTTACCGGCGAGGAGAACGTGCCCGCGCCCGACGCGCGCGTGGTCTCCAGCACCATCGAGATGATGAGCACGCAGCAGCCCATCGACGTGGCGGTGATCGACGAGGCGCAGATGATCTTCGACGGCGCGCGCGGCTGGGCCTGGACCCAGGCCATCGTCGGCGTGCCGGCCAACGAGGTGATCGTCATCTGTTCGGCCTACGCCGTGCCCGCGATCGAGCGCCTTTTGAAACTCAGCGGCGAGCAGTGCAAGGTGCGCCACTTCGAGCGCAAGCAGCACGTGCAGCTGCTGACGCAACCGGTGCCCATCGGCAACCTGCGCCGTGGCGACGCGGTGGTGGCCTTCAGCCGGCGCGACGTGCTGATGCTGCGCGACCAGATTGCCGACAACGGCCATCCGGTGTCGGTCATCTATGGCGCGCTGCCGCCGGAGGTGCGCCGGCGCGAGGCCGAGCGCTTCGCCGAAGGACACGCGCACGTGCTGGTGGCCACCGACGCCATCGGCATGGGGCTGAACCTGCCCATTCGCCGTGTGCTGTTCTCGACCATGAACAAGTTCGACGGCCAGACCGAGCGCCCGCTGGACGTTTCCGAGGTGCACCAGATCGCCGGGCGCGCCGGCCGCTACGGCCTGCACGACGAGGGCTTCGCCGGCGTGCTGCGCGAGGCCGAGCCCACCGCGCTGCGCGCCCTGAAGGAACTGCTGCCGCGCACGCCCAAGGCCCCGCGCGACTTCAAGGCGCCGGTGGCGCCGGGCTGGTGGCACGTCAACACCATCGCGCAGCGCCTGGGCGTCACCAAACTGCGCACGGTGCTGGGCATCTTCATCGAGCAGCTCAAGCTCGACGACGCGCACTTCGCCGTCGCCGAGCTGGACCAGATGCTGGAGATCGCTGGTTTCCTGGACGAGGCCGCCGGCAAGCTCTCGCTCAAGGAGCGTTTCCTGTACGCGCAGGCGCCGGTGGACACCCGCACGCCCGCGCTGGTGGAGGAGTTCCTGGACTGGGCCCACAACCACGCCGTGGCCGGCGAGGCCGGCACGCCCGGCTTCCTGCGCGAGGTGGACGAGCACAGCCGCCTGGACCGCATGGAGCAGGCGCTGCGCGGCTGCAGCCTGTGGCTGTGGCTGGACCTGCGCTTCCCCGGCGTCTATGGCGAGGTGGACGCGGTGCAGGACCTGCGTTCGCGCCTGAACGACGGCATCGAGCGCCACCTCAAGGGCAAGAAGCCGTTGTGGCAGCGGAGGGGCAGGGGGCGCTGAGCGGCGACCGGGACACGGGCGCCAGGCTGTTCTCAGCTCCCGCGCGTCGGCCGGCGCCGGGCCACCGTGCCGACGACGGCCAGCCCGCCCAGCAACAGTGCCCAGCTTTCCGGTTCGGGTACGGGCGTCAGCACGAACGAGTCATGGACCAGGAAGCTGGAGAAACCCGTGCCCGTGATCTGCCCCCGATCGTTGATGGCGATGGCCTCGTAGAGGTACCACCGCTTGGCCTGCCAGGGCACGAGCAGGTCGTTCAAGCTGACGGCCTGTCCATCGCGCCACAAGAAGGCCTCATGGCAGTTGCCCTCGTTGCAATGGACACTCCCGGACCGGCCCACGGCCCAACCCTGGTTGTTCAGGCCGGACACGAAAGTCGCTTGCGGCTCCCCGGGCGGGCTGGGCAGGCCGGCAATCTGGGTCCATCGGCCGTCGGCCTCGTAGATGAAGGATCTGGACGTGACCTCGTCCGCTTGGTACGTACGCGCAGCCACTTGTCCTGCATCGTTGATGCCGACGATTTCCACAGGCTGCCCATCCGGAAGCGGGCTTTGCAGGAATTTCACATCGCGGCCGTCGTACACGAACGCGCGCTCCTCACGACCGCCACCGGGCGCATCGAAAGTTGCATTGCCCACCACGGTGCCATGGTCGTTGAGCGATATTGCCTGCGATGAAACAGCGCCGGGCACATCGATATACCGGGAGCGCGTGCCGTCGAAAAAGAACGCTTTTCCGTTGACACTCCCCACGGCTTGTCCCGAGGCGTTGATATCCCTTGCATAACCATCGCCGCTCCCCTGGTCAACGCGCAAATCCCGGTAATGGCCATTCTGGTAGAGATACGGAATTCGTCCGGCGGTGTCCGGCAAGGTGTAATAACCGACGACCTGGTTTCGGTCGTTGATGCCGTGCACATAAGAGCTGCTGAAGGCATTGGTCCCAGGCAAGGGCTGCGCCGCGTTGCCGCGGAAAACGTGGGCGATGGGGTCGATGTCATACCACTCTTCCCCTTCCCTGAAGCCGGTGCCGGCCACCACGCCGCGGTTATTGATGGCGGCTGGGCTGAAAAACTCATTCTCGCCAACGGGCACACCGAAGTCCGCCAATTTGATCCGGTAGCGCAATTGGGCCTCGGCACTGATGGTGGCAAATGACAGCGTGGCCGCCAGAGCGGAACAGAGCAGGAAACGATATTGATGCATCGGTACTTCCTTTCAACCACATCCCGCATGCGGGCCTGATTACTCAGCCTGCTTGCCCGGCCAATCCGGCGCGAAGTATCAGCCTAACTGCTTCAGCCCACTCCTGGCTAACCCGCGATCGTGTCGGCCATTTCTCATGGTTTGGCACTGCTGTTTCAGGCGGCAGTTACCATATTGAAAATATGGTGTTGGAAAGGAGTAATTCGGTAGCTGGACCCGATGCCCCATTTCAGGCGGCCGCCTCCTGTGCCACCTCCATCGGCAGCATC
The DNA here is from genome assembly GCF_937926365.1 of uncultured Azohydromonas sp. Lineage (GTDB taxonomy): Bacteria > Pseudomonadota > Gammaproteobacteria > Burkholderiales > Burkholderiaceae_C > Azohydromonas. Next base: position 4,617 of record NZ_CALAOH010000217.1, read on the forward strand.
ACGGTGAAGGTGCTGCCCTGGTCCGGCGTGCTGTCGAGCGTGAGCTCGCCCTCCATCATCTTCACCAGCCGCCGCACGATGGACAGCCCCAGCCCCGTGCCGCCGAAGCGCCGCGTGGTGGAGCTGTCGGCCTGGGTGAAGGCCTCGAAGATGCGCGCCTGCAATTCCGGCGCGATGCCGATGCCGGTGTCGATCACGTCCAGCCGCAGCAGCACGCGCCGGGCGGCACCGGGCATCGCACGCACGCGCAGCGTCACACTGCCCACCTCCGTGAACTTCAGCGCGTTGCTCAGCAGGTTCAGCAGCACCTGCTTGAGCCGCAGCGGATCGCCGCGCAGTACCAGCGGGTCTTCGGGCGCGTCCATGCCCAGCGCCAGCTTCTTCTGGTCGGCCTGTACCCGCGCCTGCGCCATCACCTCCTGCAGCAGCGTGCCCAGCGCGAAGGGCACGCGCTCCAGCCGCATCTCGCCGGCCTCGATCTTGGAGAGGTCCAGCACGTCGTTGACCAGCGCCAGCAACTGCTCGCCCGCGCCGGCGATGTGGCCCACGAACTCGCGCTGGCGCCCCTCCAGCGGCATCTGCTGCAGCAGGTGGCTCAGCCCGATGACGGCGTTGAGCGGGGTGCGGATCTCGTGGCTCATGTTGGCCAGGAAGGCGCTCTTGGCGCGGTTGGCGGCCTCGGCCTGCTCGGTGCGCTGCTGCAGCTCGGTTTCCAGCCGCTTGCGCTCGGACAGGTCCACCGCCACGTAGATCAGGCCCACGGTGCGCGCGCGCTCGTCGCGCAGCGTGCGCACGTCCAGCAGCACCGGCACCTGCGTGCTATCGGCGCGCCGCAGCCGCCACTCGCCGCCCTCAGCGCCGTGCGCGGACAGGAACACCTCGCCCGGCGCCAGCGGCCGGCCCAGTTCGGCCTGCAGCGCTTCCCGCCGCGCGCGCAGTTCGTCGGCGTCCAGCAGCAGCCCGGTGGCCTCGCGCCCCAGCGCCTGCGCCGCGGCATGGCCCGTCAGGCGCTCGGCGGCGGGGTTGAAGAGCGTGATGCGGTCCTGCGCGTCGGTGGCGACGATGGCGCTGCCCGCGCCGTCGAGGATGGCGCGCTCGCGCGCCGAGAGCACGCGCAGCTCCAAGGTGCGCTGCTGCACCTGCTGCTCCAGCGTGGCGTTGAGCTCCAGGATGCGTGCCTGCGCCGCGCGCTGCTCGCGGATGTCGCGCAGCGTGCTGGCCAGCCCGCGCACCTTGCCTTCCTCGTCGCGGATGGCCACCAGCGAGTGCGACACCTCCACCGTGCGCCCGTCCCGGTGCAGCAACTCGGTGTCGAAGGGCGGCACCGGTGTGCCCAGCAGCGCCCGCTCGCCCAGGCGGCGCGCCTCCTGGCGCCGGCCCTCGGGCAGCACCAGCTCGTAGAGGTCGTGCCCCAGCGCCTCGGAGGCGCTCCAGCCCAGCAGGCGCTCCGCGGCCGGGTTCCATTCCGTGATCGACCCATCGGCGCCGTGGCCGATGATGGCGTCCTGCGCTCCCTCGACCATGGCCGCCATGCGCGCGCGCTGGTACTGGATCAGCCGCTCGCGCCCCACCGCGCGCTGCGCGCCGCCCAGCAGCAGCGACAGCAACGTCGACACGCCGCCCACCGCCACCGCAATGGCGATCGGGTCGGGCAGGTTCAGCGCAACGCGGAAGGCCGGCCGCTCCTGCAGGTCCAGCTCCCAGAGGCGGCCGAACACGGCCAGCCGCCGCCGGTGGTGCGGCGAGGCCTCCCCGTCGTCGTTCCATTGCGCGGAGGTGTAGAAGCGGGTGGCGCTGTCGTCACCCGGCGTGATGTCGCGAATCGACAGCGCGAACTCGTCGCCGCCGAACTCGAAGTCCTGCAGCACCTCGTCCATCACCAGCGGCGCATAAGCCCAGCCCACGGTTTCCGACACGCGCCGATCCGGCGGCGGCAGCAGCACGCCGCGGTAGATGGGCAGCATCAGCAGGAAGGCGCTTCGAGGGTTGTCCGAGGCCTGCACGATGGTGATGGGCGCCGTGAGCCGCGCCTCGCCCGTCTCCATGGCCGCCACTGCGGCGGCGCGCCGCTTGGGCTCGGAGGCCACGTCCAGCCCCACGGCCTCCTCGTTGTGGTGTAGCGGCTCGATGTACTGGATGACGTAGCGCTCCCGCGAGTGGGGCGTGATCTGGTGGATGCGGAAATCCGGCATGCCGTCGCGCCGCGCCGCCTCCAGGAAGGCCGCCTCCTGCGCCGGGGGCACGCGCCGGATGAAGCCGAAGCCGCGCGCGCCGGGAAACTCGCGCTCGATCTCGCGCGAGAGCCCGTACTGGTGGAAGCGCTCGCGCGTGATGCCGTCAGCGCCCGTGGCGATCACGGCGCCACGCGCACCGCGTAATCCGTACTCGTAGGTGCGCACGCGGGTGCGCACCTGCTCGGCCACGCGCTCGCCCAGCACATCGAAGCGCATGCGCACCTGCGCGCCGTTGCCATGGTGCTGCCACACCCCCACGCCCACGGCGAGCAGCCAGCCGCCGGCCAGCAACAGCAGCGGTGCACGCAGCGTGTCGCGCAGAGCGGGTGGCTTGAGCAGGGCGGAAGAGGTCAGCGGCATGGATGAGTGGCCGATGGCCATGCGAGCGCAAGAACCGCGCCGTGCACATCACGCGCCCGCTTGGTATTTGTTCTTGGAAAAGCTCGGCGGGCCAGTATGCCGCCGCGGTACGCGGCTTGCCGCCCGTCGGGCAAGCCATTGCACAAGGAGCCCGCCATGACCGACGCCCCCAAGGTTCCCAAGGTCAACCCCGACGACAAGGACGCCGTGCGCGCCGCCGAACAGGCCCAGGCCACGCTGGACAACACCTGGAAGGGTTACGACAACAGCCGCGACCCGGCCCACGACAACCCTTCGGGCCCGTCCGACCAGGAGGGCCCAAGCCACCGCCAGGGCCCGCCGCAGTGACGCGGCCGGGCTGAGCCCGCCTCGGGACGCCGCCCTCCCGGGCGTCCCGCGATGCCGTCTGCCCGGCATGACAAGGCGGGGTGCTGGCGCCTCGGCTTTTGCACCCAACTTGCAACAACGTCCCGGATCGTGAACTGATCCGCACGAGATTTGCTGCGCCGGCGCTGGACTACCGCGCCGATCCCCTAGCATTTCCCCCTTGGACCGGGCGCCTGGCCCGGGTTGTGAGCACGGCGCCGCTGGCGCCGCGACCTGACGGGGGAAGTCATGCTGGGGGGAGGAAAGGCGCTGTGCGCGCTGGCGGCAAGCCTGTTGTTGGGGCTGCCGGGCTTGGCCAGGGCATTGCCCACGTACGACAGCGTCCGGCACGCGCCGGACCATGGCGAGGCCGCCAACGATTCCTTGCAGCGCTTCGCCCGTGGCGTCCTGGAAAGCAACGACCACCGCGGCCGTCCCTTCGCCGTGGTGGACAAGAAGCAGGCGCGCATGGTGCTTTACGCCGGCGACGGTCGCGTGCTGGGCACCGCGCCGGTACTGCTGGGCTTGCAGCCCGGCGACCACGCGGTGCGTGGCGTGGGCAGCAAGCCGCTGTCGGCCATCCGCCCCGAGGAACGCACCACCCCCGCCGGCCGCTTCGACACCGAGCCCGGCCGCAACACCGCCGGCGAGCTGGTGGTCTGGATGGACTACGCCGAGGGCCTGGCGCTGCACCGGCTGCGCCCCGCGCCCGCGCGCGAGCGCCGCGCCCAGCGCCTGGCTTCCGCCACGCCGGCGGACAACCGCATCTCGCTGGGCTGCGTGGTGGTGGACGCGGACTTCTATGTTGCGGTGGTGCAGCCTGTGCTGGGCCGCCAGCGCGGCGTGGTCTACGTGCTGCCCGAGACGCGAACGCTGGAGGCGGTGTTCGGACACGAGATGGTGGCGGGGCTGGGCCAGGACTGACGCGGCCCGCGCCCGCGGCTTCACCCCCTGCAGCCGCCTCGGCCAGGGCAGCGCGCCCATACTGGGGCGCATGGCCTACCACCAGCGCATCGCGACTGAAACCTTCACCTTCCCCGACCTGCGCACGCTGCTGGCGCGCGCCAGCCCCGAGCGCTCGGGCGACCGCCTCGCCGGCGTGGCGGCGGCCTCGGCGCGCGAGCGCGTGGCGGCGCAGATGGCGCTGGCCGAGGTGCCGCTCACGCGCTTCCTGGAAGAAGCCGTCGTGCCCTACGAGCAGGACGAGGTCACGCGGCTGATCCTCGATACTCACGACGCCGCCGCCTTCGCCCCGGTGCGCCACCTCAGCGTCGGCGGGTTCCGCGACTGGCTGCTCTCGGACGAGGCCACGCCCGAGGCCCTGGCGGCCCTGGCCCCCGGGCTGACGCCGGAGATGGTGGCGGGCGTGTCGAAACTCATGCGCAACCAGGACCTGATCCTGGTTGCGCGCAAGCGCCGCGTGGTCACGCGCTTTCGCGGCACGCTGGGCCTGCCGGGCCGGCTGGCAACGCGGCTGCAGCCGAACCATCCCACGGACGACCCGGCCGGCATCGCCGCCGCCATCCTCGACGGGCTGCTGCTGGGCAGTGGCGACGCCGTCATCGGCATCAACCCCGCCGGCGACGACGTGGAGCAGGTCACGGCGCTGCTGCGGCTGCTCGACGCCGTGATCGACCACCACCGGATCCCCACCCAGTCCTGCGTGCTCACGCACGTGAGCAACACGCTGCAAGCCATCGAGCGCGGCGCGCCGGTGGACCTGGTGTTCCAGTCCATCGGCGGCACCGAGGGCACCAACCGCGCCTTCGGCATCGACCTGGCGCTGCTGGCCGAGGCTCGGTCCGCGGCGCTGGCGCTGGGCCGCGGCCAGGGGCAGGTGATGTATTTCGAAACCGGCCAGGGCAGCGCGCTGTCGGCCGGCGCGCACCACGGCTGCGACCAGCAGACGCTGGAGGCCCGCGCCTACGCCGTGGCGCGGCGCTTCGACCCGCTGCTGGTCAACACCGTCGTCGGTTTCATCGGGCCGGAGTACCTGTTCGATGCCAAGCAGATCCAGCGCGCGGGGCTGGAGGACCACTGCTGCGGCAAGCTGCTGGGCCTGCCCATGGGCTGCGACGTCTGCTACACCAACCACGCCGAGGCCGACCAGGACGACGCCGACACGCTGCTGACGCTGCTGGGCGTGGCCGGCGTGAACTACGTGATGGGCGTGCCCGGCGCCGACGACGTGATGCTGGGCTACCAGAGCACTTCCTTCCACGACGCGCTGTACCTGCGCCGCGCCCTGGGCCTGCGCCCCGCGCCGGAGTTCGAGGCCTGGCTGCAGCGCATGGGCTTCGCCGACGAAGCGGGCCGGCCCGCCGGGCAGATCCCGGCCGGCTTCGCGCAGGCGTTGCTGCCCCAGATCTGAACAGGAGAACGCCATGGCGCAGCAAGACGCTTCCGACGCCACCCCGCCGCCGGCCTCCGGCGCCGCGCTCCCGGCCACCGCCGATGCCTACGCAACCAACCTCTGGACCCGGCTGCGCCGCCACACGCCCGCGCGCATCGGGCTGCCGCGCAGCGGCGTGAGCCAGTCCACCGCGGCGCAGCTGGAGTTCCAGCTCGCGCACGCCCGGGCGCGCGACGCGGTGCACCAGGCGCTGGACCTCGACGCGCTGGCGTCCGCGCTGCAGCCGCTGGGCCTGCCCGCCGTCGCGCTGCACAGCGCCGCGCCCGACCGGGCCACTTACCTGCAGCGGCCGGACCTGGGACGGCGGCTGGACGACGCCTCGCGCGAGCGGCTGCAGGCGCTGACCAGCACGCAGCCGGGGGGGCCGGCCGCGTCGCCGCGCTTGGACCTCGCCCTCGTGCTGGCCGACGGGCTGTCCGCCCAGGCCGTGCAGGCCCATGCCCCGGCACTGCTGGCGGAATTGCTGCCCCGGCTGCGGGACGACGCCCAGCCCTGGCGGCTGGCGCCCCTGGCGCTGGCCGAGCAGGGCCGCGTGGCGCTGGGCGACGAGGTGGGCGAGCTGCTGGACGCGGCGCTGGTGGCGGTGCTCATTGGCGAGCGCCCGGGCCTGAGCGCCCCGGACAGCCTGGGTGTCTATCTCACCTGGGCGCCGCGCGTGGGCTGCGTGGATGCGCAGCGCAACTGCATTTCCAACGTGCGCCCGCAGGGCCTCTCCTATGCGTTGGCGGCGCGGCGCCTGGCCTGGCTGCTGCGCGAGGCCCGCGCGCGCGGCATCAGTGGCGTGGCGTTGAAAGACGAAAGCGGAACGCAGCAGTTGCAACGGCAAGGCTGAACCCGGCGGCGTCGGAATACGGCTTGCCCTGCGCCGGCCATGCGACCGATACCCCACGTAGGCGGCCTGGACAGCAGCTTGGCATTCCTGGCTGATCCCTACCGCTTCATCGGGCGGCATTGCCGTGAGCAGCACACGGAAGTGGTGCAGACCCGGTTGATGTTGCGCTCCACGTTGTGCTTCACCGGCCCGCGCGCGGCGGAGCTTTTCTACAACGAGGGGTTGTTCCTGCGCGGCGGCGCCGCGCCCGAGCCGCTGCGCGCCACGCTGTTCGGCAAGGGCGGCGTGCAGACGCTCGATGGCCTGCGGCACCGGCGGCGCAAGGCCTTCTTCATGTTGGCGCTGGCGCCGGAGCGCGTCGCGGCGCTGGTGCGGCAGGTGGCGCACGAGTGGGATCACGAGCTCGGCCGCTGGGCGCAGCAGGACCAGGTGCAGCTCTACGAAGCGCTGCACCCCATGCTCACGCGCGCCGTGTGCCACTGGGCCGGCGTGCCGCTGCCGCCGGCGCAGGTGGCGCTGCGCACGGCGGAGCTGGTGGCGCTGTTCGACCACGCGGTGGGCCCGCCGCTGCGCCACCTGCACGCGCGCGTGGCGCGCGCGGCGCTGGAGTCCTGGCTCGCGCACCTGCTGGCCGAGGCCCGCGCCGGGCGCGTCGAACTGCCCGAGGACAGCGCTGCGGCACAGGTGGCGCTGCACCGCGACGAGGAGGGCAACGTGCTGCGCCCGCGCATCGCGGCGGTGGAGCTGCTCAACCTGCTGCGGCCGGTGGTGGCGGTGTCGGTGTTCATCGTCCAGTCCGCGCACGCGCTGCACCTGCACCCCGAATGCCGCGAGCCGCTGAGCGAGAGCCTGCTCGGCGGTGACATGCGCTGGGCGCAGGCCTTCGTGCAGGAGGTGCGGCGCTGGTATCCCTTCTTCCCGGCCATCGCCGCGCGCGTGCGGCACGACTTCGAATGGCAGGGCTACCACTTCACGCGCGGACGCACGGCGCTGCTGGACCTGTACGGCACCAACCATGACCCGCGCAGCTGGGAGGCGGCCGACGAGTTCCGTCCGCATCGTTTCCTCACTCGCAAGCCCGGCGCCTACGACTTCGTGCCGCAGGGCGGCGCCGAGCCCCACGCGCACCACCGCTGCCCGGGCGAGGGCGTGGCCATCGCGCTGATGATGCTGTCGCTGGACTGGCTGCTGCACCGCATGCGCTACGAGGTCCCGGCGCAGGACCTGGGCCTGGACATGGCGCGGCTGCCCGCGCTGCCGCATGGCGGTTTCGTCATCCAGGGCGTGCAGGCGCTGCCGTGAGCGGCATGACAAGGAGACGCAGCCCCATGACGTCCTTCGATGCGGTCATCTTCGACTGCGACGGCACGCTGGTGGACAGCGAGCCCATCCTTCTGGCCACCGTCGAGGAGCAGGCTCTGGCGCTGGGCGTCGCGCCCGCGCTGCTGGCGGACCTGCACGAGATGAAGGGGCAGAGCATGGCGCTGACGCTGGCCACCATCGGCCAGCGCCGCGGCCGGCCGCTGCCCGAGGACTTCGAGGCCACGGTGCGCGCGCGCATGGCCGAGACGCTCAAGGAGAGGCTGCAGCCCATGCCCGGGGCGCGGGCGCTGCTGCGGCGGTTGGCGCTGCCCTTCTGCGTCGCGACCAATGGTCCGCGTGCCAAGACCGAGCTGACGCTGTCGATCACGGGGTTGCTGCCGCTGTTGCGCCCCGACCGCATCTTCAGCGCTTACGAGGTGGGTGCCTTCAAGCCCGATCCGGCGCTGTTCCTGCACGCGGCGCGCGCGCTGGGCGTGGCGCCCGGCCGCTGCGCGGTGGTCGAGGACAGCCCTTCGGGTGTGCGTGCCGGGCTGGCGGCGGGCATGCAGGTGCACGTGCTGCGCTCGGCCCAGCCGCTGCCGACGGAGCTGCACGCGCGGGTGCGCCACCTGGATGCGCTGGAGGAGTTGCTGGACACGGGCTGAGCCGCCCGGTGCTCAGCGCCCTTCCGTGGTCGCCGGCGTCCCGTCCCCGGCCACCACCACCGGCGCCACGTCCGCCGCCACACGCCGCAGCAGCTCGCCCAGCACCTCGGCGTGGGCCTGCGGCGTGTCGGCCGTGGCCTGCAATGTGTAGCGGCGCTCGGTGCGCTGGCGCAGCGTGCCATTGGCGTCCTGCAGCACGGCGCGCACCTCGGTGAACAGCTCGCGGTGGTCGCGGCGGTAGTCCAGCGGCGTGAATTCCAGCCGCAGCGTCCGCGCCCGCGGCTCCACGCCGCCGGCGGTGCACTCGGCCTCGCACAGCGTCCAGCCCGGCAGTTGCGCCCGCAGCGCGGCGGTCAGCTCGCGCGTGAGGGCCACCTCGATGCGCTCGGCCCAGAACACGCCCGGCCAGTCGTCCACCACCGTGTCGCTGGCACGGAAGCGCACGCGCCGCGCCAGCAGGTACTCCGGCAGCACCGGGCGGCGAACGATCAGCACCGGGGCGGCCAGAGGAGCCGCGCTCGCCGCCGCATCGGGCGGGACGGCCGCGGTGGCCGCGCCGCCGGCGCTCGCCGTGCCGGCC
>NZ_CALAOH010000218.1 GCF_937926365.1 uncultured Azohydromonas sp.
TCCCGTGTGAAAGTAGGACATCGTCAGGCTAATATCCCCGCCAAACGCCCCGACCATCCCCTGGTCGGGGCGTTTTGCCTTGCGGGCCTGAAATCCTCGCGGGCCTCGGAAAAACTGCCGTCATCCCGGCGAAAGCCGGAATCCATGCGCGCTGAAACCTTTGTGGAAATTGGGGCACCAGGTCAGGCGCCCGCGGCTACGGGATGGCGTTTCTTGTCAGCCCTCGCCCTCGTCTTCGAGTTCCGGCACCAGCGCCCGCCCGTGGCCACCGCCCGCCGCGTAGGCCGGCAGCACCGCACGCGCCACGTCTTCCTGCATCCCGGCTTGGCACAGCGCCACGCAGGCGCCGCCCCAACCCGCTCCGGTCATGCGCGCGCCGAACACGGCCGGGTGCTGTTGCAACAGCTCCACCAGGCGGTCCACTTCAGGGACCGAGACCTCGTAGTCGTCACGCAGGCTCGCGTGCGAGGCGTTCATCAGCGTGCCGAAACCCCGCGCGTCGCAGCCTGCCGCGGCTGACAGCACGCGCTGGTTCTCGCTCACCACATGCCGCGCGCGGCGGCGCAGCGTCTCGTCGCCGAGTTGCTCCACGGCCGAGACGTACTCCACGTCGCGCAGCGCCGGCACGCCCAGCGCGGCGGCGGCGGCCTCGCACTCGGCCCGGCGCTGGTTGTACCCGCTGGTGGCCAGCGAGCGGGCCACGCCCGAGTCCATCACCAGCACCGAGCTGCCTTCGGGCAGCGGCACCAGCTGGCGGCGCAGCGTGCGCGTGTCCAGGAACAGCGCGCTGCGCGTGTCGGCCAGGCTGGAGGCCATCTGGTCCATGATTCCGCAGCGCACGCCGGCATGCTCGATCTCCGCCCGCTGCGCCACCTGCGCGATGCGCACGTCGTCCAGGTCCAGCTCCAGCAGCTCGCGCAGCGCGCGCAACACCGCCACCTCCAGCGCCGCGCTGGAGGACAGGCCCACTCCGATGGGTACGTCCGATACCACCAGGATGTCCAGCGCCGGCACTTGGAAACCCTCGTGCGCGATCTCGATCAGCGTGCCGCTGACGTAGCGCGCAAAGGGGTTGTCCTGGCCCATGGGCGCGTCCGTGCCGGGCGCGAACTCCACCGTGCGGCCATAGGCCACGGCATGCACCCGGCTCTTGGCGCCGGGGCTGCGCCGCATCGCCACGCGCGTGCTCTGCGGGATGGCGATGGGCAGCACGAAGCCTTCGTTGTAGTCGGTGTGCTCGCCCAGCAGGTTCACGCGGCCCGGCGCGCGCGCGTAGACCTCGGGCCGGCTGCCGAAGACGTCTTGGAAAGTGGTCATCAGAACCTCGCTTCCACCTGTTGCAGCTCCGCCGCCTTGTCCTCCGGCAGCGCGTCCATGGCGAAGAAGCCGGCGGCGATCTCGGTGCCGGCCAGGTACTTCAGGCGCTCGCGCGTGCGGTAGGGCGGGTAGATCTGCGCATGCAGGTGCCATTCGGGATGGGGTTCGCCGTCGGTGGGCGCCTGGTACCACGCCATCAGGTACGGGAAGGGCCGCTGCCACAGGCCGTCGTACTTCAGCAGCACGGTCTTGAGAGCGCGCGCGAGATCGGCGCGCTGCGCGTCCGACAGCCGGGTGAAATCGCGCACCGGCTCGATGGGCGCGATCCACACCTCGTAGGGATAGCGCGCGCACACCGGCACGAAGGCCGTGGCGTGCGGCCCCTGGTAGAGGATGCGCAGGCCGTCCTGCAGCTCGGCCTGGATGTGCGCGGCCAACAAGCCTTGGCCGCGCTCCTCCCAGTGCGCCAGCGCCTGCTGCTGCATGCGCGCGGGCACCGGCGGCAGCACCGGATAAGCGTAAATCTGGCCGTGCGGGTGGTGCAGCGTCACGCCCACCTCGGCGCCGCGGTTCTCGAAGGGCAACACGTAGGCGATGCCCTGGCGCTGGCCCACCACGCGCGTGCGGTCGCCCCACACCTGCAGCAGCAGCTCGATGTGCGGCAGCGGCAGGGCACCCAGCGAGCCCTTGGGGTCCTTGGCGAACACGACCACCTCACACTGCCCGGACGCCGGCGCGCTGGGCACGATCAGCGGCGGCGCCTCGGCCGCGCCCGGATGCACCGGTGCCAGCGAGGGGAAGCGGTTGTCGAACACGGCCACGTCCCAGGGCGCATCCGGCAGCTCGGTCGGGTTGGCGGGATCGACGGTGACGGCCAGCGGGTTGTACTCGGGCGGCGGCAGGAAGGTGCGGCCCTGGCGGTATGCGGCATAGGTCACCCACTCGCCGCGCAGCGGGTGCCAGCGCAGGTGCGGCGTGCCCGCCAGCGGTTCGGCGAAGGGGCTGGGCGCGGCGATGTCGCCTTCCAGCGGCGCCTGCGCGTACAGCGTCAGCCGCCGGCCATCGGGCTTGAGGAGTTCTCGGCTGTACATGGACTTCGGCGCTCCGGGGCGGTTGCGGCGCTCAGACGACGCCGGGGATGTGGGTGGCGGAGATCTTCGTCGCGGCCGCGATGCGCTCCAGCGGGATCTTGGGCGTGCGGTCGGCCGTCAGCAGCCCGTTGGCTTCCTGGAAGGTGTCGGCGAACTGCGTGTAGCAGAAGCCGCTGAACAGCGCCGTGTGGATGATGGTGTGCAGCAGCGCCTCGTACTGGCGCGCGAAGGTCTCCTCGTCCATGGCCGAGCTGTAGCCCCAGGTGGAGGTCACGCCGGCTTCGGGCTTCTTGATGAAGCGGATGCCGCCGAACTCGGTGAGCATGATGGGCTGGCCACGGTGCGGGTAGCCGTCCAGCGTGAGGATGCGCCCGCCGGGACGGCGCCGGTCGAAGAGCTGGTCGGTCTTGTTCTCGCCGCCGTAGCGCTGGCGGATGTGGTCGAGATTGGCGTCGTAGTCGTGGATGCCGATGATGTCCGTGGCGCTCGATTCCCAGCCGTCGTTGCCGATCACCGGGCGCGTGGCGTCGAGCGTCTTGGTCAGGTGGTAGAGCGCCTCCACCGCGTGGCGGTGCTCGCGCACGGCGGTGAGGTCGGGCACGCCCCAGCTCTCGTTGAAGGGCACCCACACGATGACGCAGGGGTGGCTGTAGTCGCGCTCGATCGCCTCCGTCCACTCGCGGATGAGCCGCCTGATGGCGGTGCGCGTGAAGCGGTAGGGCGAGGGCATTTCCTCCCACACCAGCAGCCCCAGCCGGTCGGCCCAGTACAGGTAGCGCGGGTCCTCGATCTTCTGGTGCTTGCGCACGCCGTTGAAGCCCATGGCCTTGGCCAGCTCCACGTCGCGCCTGAGCGCCGCGTCGTCGGGCGCGGCCAGCAGCGTGTCGGGCCAGTAGCCCTGGTCCAGCACCAGGCGCAGGTTGTAGGGGCGGCCGTTGAGCATGAAACGGTCGCGCAGGATCGTGACGGTGCGCAGCGCGGTGTAGGACGTGAACTCGTCGAGCACCGTCTCGCCGTCGAGCAGCCGGATGCGCGCGTCGATGAGCGTGGGCCGCTCGGGACTCCACAGCAGTTCGTTGCGGTAGTCGTCGATGCCGGGGTCCGACAGCACCACGAAGCGGTCCACCTCGTGCTGCACCACGCGGTAGCGGTCGCGCGCCAGCAGCCGCTCGCCATGGCGGAGCTCGACCTCGACCGAGAGGTCGTCCCCGAGCTCGTTGCCGGCGATGCGCGCCTCGAAGCCGATCATGTAGCCCTCGACCTTCGGGGTCCAGCGGATCTTGTCGATGTAAACGCGCCCCACGCGCTCGATCCACACCGTCTGCCAGATGCCGGTGGTGCGCGGGTACCAGATGGAGTGCGGCTCCAGCTGCCAGTCCTGCTTGCCACGCGGCTTGGTGAGCTCGTGCGGGTCGTCGATGACCTGCACCGTGATGCGCTGGCGGCCGTCGGGAGCGAGCATGCGCGTGATGTCGGCCCAGAAGGGCGTGTGGCCCCCCTCGTGCATGGCGGCCAGGCGGCCGTTGACCCAGACGCGGGCCTGGTAGTCCACGGCGCCGAAACGCAGGATCACGCGATCGTTGCCGGGCGCGACGTTCACCTCGCGCTCGTACCAGCAGCACTTGTGAAAGCCGCGGTCGCCGATGCCGCTGGCCGCGGACTCCGGCGGGTACGGCACCTGGATTTGCATCGGCCAGTCGCTGATGTCGGCCGGCGAGGCATAGCGGCCCTCGTCATCCCAGCAGAAGCGCCATGGGCCGTTGAGGGATTGCCATTGCTTGCGCTGCAGCTGCGGTCGGGGATAGCCGAAATCCACGGGATGCTTCTCCGTCAGGGCGGGAACTCAGGCCGCCCGGCTGGGCGGTGGCGAGTCTCAGGCGCGGCAAGCCTTATGCCCAGCATGGCCCTGGCCCGCCGCGGGCACGGTGCCTGCCAGCGCGGCGCAAGCCTTGCCGCAGTCTCCCTGAACGCACCATGCCGGCCCTGAACCTCGTCGATGTCCTGCTGGGGCTGATCGTGCTGCTAGGTGCGTGGGGCGGCTGGCGCCGCGGCTTCATCTTCGCCGCGCTGGAACTGGTGGCCCTGAGCGCGGCGCTGGCGGCGGCACTGTGGGGCTACGCACGTGCGGCGCCGCTGCTGCAGCCGACGCTGGACGAGGTGTGGGCGCGGCCGCTGGCCTTCGTGCTGCTGTTCGTGGGGGTGCGGCTGCTGCTGGGCTGGCTGCTGCTGCATCGGGCTCGGGCCTTGCCGGGGCAGGCGCATACGCACAAGCTGAATCGCGCCCTGGGCCTGCTGCCGGGGCTGGCCAACGGGCTGATCGACGCCACGCTGGCCGTGCTGCTGCTCCTGGCCCTGCCGCTGCCTGGCGACCTGGGCATGGCGGCGCGTGACAGCCGCTTGGCGCAGCGGCTGGCCGTGCCGGCGCAATGGGTGGAGGCCAAGCTGGGACCGGTCTTCGACGAGGCCGCCGGCCGCACCTTCAACCTGCTGACGGTGCGGCCGGAATCGGACGAGCGCATCGAGCTGTCGTTCCGGGTGAGCGATCCGCGCCCGCGACCCGAGCTGGAGGCGCGCATGCTGGAACTGGTGAACCGGGAGCGTGAGAAGGAGGGCCTGCGCCCGCTGCGTGCCGACCCGGAAGCCGCCAAGGTGGCGCGGGCCCACTCGCGCGACATGTTCGCCCGCGGCTACTTCTCGCACATCGCGCCCGAAGGCGCCGATCCGTTCGACCGCATGCGCCGCGATGGGCTGCGCTTCCTGCTGGCCGGGGAGAACCTGGCGCTGGCGCCGACGCTGGAGCTGGCCCACCGCGGGTTGATGAACTCGCCCGGCCACCGCGCCAACATCTTGCGGCCGGGCTTCGGACGCGTGGGCATCGGCATCCTCGACGGCGGACGCCGCGGGCTGATGGTGACGCAGAACTTCAGGAACTGAAGGCCGTGCCTCGACGGTTGCCCGCACATCGACGCAGCGGCCGGCCGCGTTGCCTGCGCCCGGACGTGCCGGGACAATGGTCCGCATGCCTGCTTCATCCGCTCCCGTACTGATCGTGGTGGCCGTGGCGGCCGCGCTGCTGCAGGGCTGCGCCACCACGCCTTCGTCCTCTTCCACTGCCAGGACCGCGCCCGGCACGCCGCGCGTGCTGCTGCCCTCGGGAGGCAGCTCCAGGCTCAGTGCCGACCAGGCGCGCGACGCCACGGTGTACGCGCTCGGCTTGGTCGGCACGCCGTACCGTTACGGTGGCAATACGCCGGAGTCGGGCTTCGACTGCAGCGGGCTCATCGCCCACGTTTACCACCGCGCCGCCGGCGTGATCTCTCCACGCTCCACCGCCGGGCTGCGGAACTGGGGCGGCGACGTGCCGCTGGAAGAACTGCGCAGCGGCGACCTGGTGCTCTTCGGCGCCTCGCGCACGGTCACGCACGCCGGGATATTCGTCGGCAACGACCGCTTCGTGCACGCCCCCTCGACCGGCGGCCAAGTGCGCCTGGAGCGCTTCAGCACGCCGTACTGGTCGCGGCGCCTGCTGGCCGTGCGCCGGCCCTGACACACCGCGGCTGGGACCCCGGCCGAGACGAATTACAACATACACGTAACTGCCGCCCATCCCAACGGACCCTGAATGGCGATGCCTCAGTTCGCCAAGGTCCAGGGCCTGCCTTTTCCTGGATCGCTCTTGTGTTTCCTTGCATGGGCCCGTCGCGTCCGGAGAGGAAGGTGATTGGTTTTGATGAAACCTTGTATGTGGTCCTGTATTGCGGAAACACGCTCCTGCGGCGCGTGACGGCGGCAGGGCGCCGAAGTCGGCAAAGCTACCGGTAGGCGTCTGGAATCAGCCTGAGAGGCTTCAGGCGCGTGCGCTATCCTGCTTCGTTCCTATCCGAGAAGTTCCGCACATTCCATGCACATCGGCATCGCAGAAGACGACCCCGACCAGCAGGATCTCTTGCGCCTGTGGTTGGAGAGCGCGCAACACAGCGTCGCCGCTTACGGCACCGTGGCGCAGTACATCGAAGCGCTCAAGCGCGAACGCTTCGACATGCTGCTCATCGACTGGATGCTGCCCGACGGCACCGGCGCGGACCTGCTGCAATGGGCCCGCGGCAACCTGGGCTGGGAAACGCCCATCCTCGTGCTGACCGCGCGCGACGACGAGGAAACGGTGGTGGAGGCGCTGCAGGCCGGCGCGGACGACTACGTCGTCAAGCCGCCCAAGCCCGCGGAGCTGCTGGCGCGCGTGGCGGCGCTGGGCCGGCGCGTGCGCGCCAACGCGCTGCCGGTGCTGCGCCTGGGGGCCTTCGAGATCGACATCCAGCGCCAGCGCCTGTCCATCGACGGCCATCCCGTGGTGCTGACGCAGAAGGAATTCGACCTCAGCGCCTACCTGTTCCAGAACCCCGGCAAGCTGCTGTCGCGCGATCACCTGCTCAACAAGATCTGGGGCCTCAACGCCGAGGTCGATACCCGCACCGTGGACACCCACATCAGCCGCCTGCGCAAGAAGCTCGGCCTGGACGGCAGCAAGGGCTGGAAGCTCGTGCCGGTGTACGGGGTGGGCTACCGCTTCGAGCGCATCGAGCTCCCGGCCTGAGGCCGCCGCGTCAGCCCGCACCCCAGCCCTCAGGCCCATGCAGTTGAGCAAGCAACCAGTATCGCTGCACCGCGGCGCCACGGGTCACAATCGCACCATGGATGAACTGGTCGAACCGGGCGGGGCCCTGATGCCGCCCATTCCCCCGGACGACGCCGAACGCCTGGCCGCGCTGTGGCGCACCGGGCTGCTCGACTCCCCGCCCGCCGAATGCTTCGACCGGATCACGCGCTCGGTGGCGGCGCTGCTGCGGGTACCCATGGCCGCGGTGTCGCTGGTGGACCGCAAGCGCCAATGGTTCCTCTCCCGCGTGGGCCTGGCGCTTGCGCAGACGCCGCGCGACATCGCCTTCTGCAGCCACGCCGTGGCCGCGCGCCGCCTGCTGCGCGTGTGCGACGCGCGGCTTGACCCTCGCTTCGCCCACAACCCGCTGGTCACCGGCGAGCCGCATGTGCGCGCCTACCTGGCCGTGCCGCTGCTGGATGCCGCCGGCCACGCCCTGGGCACGCTGTGCGTGCTGGACCGCGAGCCGCGCGAGTTCAGCACCGAGGAGCAGCAACTGCTGCAGCGCTACGGCAAGGCGCTGGAGCGGCTCATCCGGGGCTGAAGCCGCGCGGCTCCTCTCAACAGGCGAGGGATTCGAGAAAGCGCAGCCCGTCCGGCGCCTCGACATGGGCCGAGGCGGCGCGCACCGCCAGGCGCTCGCCGTTCCTGAACTCGAAATGCGCCTCGACGGCGCCGGCCGAGGCATAGGGCAGCGGCAGCGAGCGCCGCGGCCCGGTTTCCTCCTCGCGCCATTGCACCTGCGCCAGTGGACCGATGCAGGCCGCCAGCAGCCCGCCATCGTCTTCCCAGCGCGCCCGGTCGAAATGCAGCTCCAGCGCCGGCACATAGCCCTCGTCGCCACCGGCGCCCGCCGGGTGGGCCAGGCGGCGCACATGCGCGGCTGAAAACCGCAGGCACAAGCCGTCGCCACGCGCCCCGACGGCAGCCACTTCGGAATCGGCAAACACGAGCTCATGCATGACCATGCCGGCACTCTACGCCCGGGCAGGACAAAACGACGGGGCGGTCCAGGAGAAAGCAACCGTGCGCGCCGCCCTCCGCGCTTGCTACCGTGCAGTCGCCCGTGCCCACCGCGGCGGCGCGGAACCTCCGGCACGAGACGCCATGGCCGCGCGGCGCGCGCCCGCGGGGTTGAGCACGAAACGGGACCAGAAAGGAGAAGCAGCCTTCATGAGCAAGGACGTCATCCGACTCGGCGACCCGACCAGCCACGGCGGCGCGGTCGTCTCCGTCAGTGCCCGGCACTTCACCGTGGACGGCCTGCCCGTGGCCCGGGTGGGCGACCGCTGCACCTGCCCCGTCAAGGGCCACGGCGTGTGCGTCATCGCCGAGGGCGATCCCAACTTCACCATCGGCGGGCTGCCGGTGGCCTTCGACGGGCACCGCACCTCCTGCGGCGCGACGCTGCGAAGCACGGCGCGCGGCTTCGGGCGCGGCTGAGCCGCCTCAGGCGGCCGCCGGCCCCACCTGCTGCCCGCGCAACCACTGGCGCAGCGCCTCCATGGGCATGGGCGGCGCCAGCAGGGCACCCTGTACCTCGGTGCAGCCGGCCGCCCAGGCCGCTTGCAGCGCCGCCTCGCTCTCCACGCCTTCGGCCGCCACGCGCAGGCCCAGGCCGTGCGCCAGGCCGGCACAGCAGGCCACGAGCGCCTGCCGGCCCGTGTCGGCATCGAGGCCGGCCATGAGCGAGCGGTCGATCTTGATCTCCGAAAACGGCAACTGCGACAACTGCAGCAGGCTGGAGTGCGCGCTGCCGAAGCCGTCGATGCACAGCCTGAAGCCCAGCAGCCGGTAGCGCGAGACGGTCTCGATCAGCGCGCTCAGGTCCGAGGCCGCATCGCTTTCGGCCATCTCGATGGTGATGCCGGACGGGTCGATCCCGCTGTCGCGCACGATCTGCTGCAGCGCGGCGCAAAAGCCCGGCTTCGCGAGCAGGTGCAGCGGCACGTTGATGGAGGCGCACAGCGCCAGCTTCTCCTTCAGGCACCGCGCCAGGAACGCGCAGGTTTGGCGCGCCTGCGCCAGCGTGGCCGCCTCCAGCAGGTGATGCCGCCGCAGCGCGGGCACGAGCTTCGCCGCGGCCAGCACCGTGCCGTCCTCGGCCTCGGCGTGCATGAGCGCCTCCACGCGCACCACCTCACGGCCGTCGATGCGCAGTTGTGGCTGCAACCAGGTCTGCAGCCGGCCCTGCTCGATCAGGGCGAGCAGCTGCCGCGCCGTCGGCTCCGGCCCCTCCACCCGCGCGGAAAACGCGGTCGCGTGGCGGTGCGCGCGCAGCGCCTGCGCAACCTCTCCCTGGGCCGTGGGCTGTTGCAACCAGCCCGCCACTTGCAGGCCGCAAGCGCGCGCCATGGCCTGCGCGCTGTGCAGCATGGCGCGCGGCTGGCGCGAGGAGAAGAACAGCGCCGGCGCATGCGCATCACCCGCGAGCAGCCGCATCAGCTGGAACGCGTCGCCGTCTTGGAAGCCCAGGCTGCACACCAGCACGTCCGGCGGCGCCGCCTCGCAGTACAGGCGCAGCAGCAGCAGCTGCACGCTGCTCGGCAACACCTCCACCTCCCAGCCCTCGGCGGCCAGCTCCGCCGCGAGCTGCCCGGCATGACCGGCGTTTCCCACCAGCAGCCAGGCGCGGCCTGGCCCGGCCACGGAGGCCGCGGTTTCGTCAAAGGGGGCGGACATCAACACTGCCTTGTCTTTCACCGCCAGGACGGCGGGTACTGCGTTCATCAAAAGCTTCAGGGCTCGGTGTCGCCCGTGCCGGCCGGCCCGACGCAGAAGGCCGCGGCAGCCGGCGCGTGCCGGGGCGGCAGCCGCAACCGGGCCCGCGTGCCGTGGCCGGGCTGCGACTCGATGTGCAGCGAGCCGCCCAGCAGCTCCGTGAGCTCCCGCGCCAGCGGCAGCCCCAGGCCCGGGCCATGGCTGCCCAGCGCGTCGTCCACCACGGCCTCGGTGGCCGAGCGCGTGAAGAGGGTGGCGAGCTGCGCCGGTGCCATGCCGGTGCCACTGTCCTCCACCAGGATCTGCACGCCGGCGTCCTCAGCCGAGAGCGAGACCCGCACGACGCCGCGCTCCGTGAATTTCAGCGCATTGGTCACCAGGTGGTTGAGCAGCTGCAGCAGCCGCGCGCGGTCGGTGACGATGGTCTGCTCGGCATCACCGTCCACGTGCAGCTCCAGCACCAGGCCGCGGCACTCGGCGGTGGGCTGGTGCACGCGAATCAGCTCCCGCAGCAGCGCAGGCAGCCCCACCGGCTCCAGCTGCAGCCCCAGGTGCCCGGACTCGATGCGGGCCAGCTCCATGAGCGTGCTCAGCAACACGCGCAGGTGCTCGGCGTTGTGATGCACGACGGCGCCGAACTCGCGCGCCTCCGGGTCGGTGGAGGTGTCGCGGATGAGCTCGGCGTAGTTCAGCACCCCGTTGAGCGGCGTGCGCAGCTGGTGCGAGACGCTGCGCAGCAGGCGGCCCCGCATCTCGTTGGCCGCGGTCGCCTGCTGCTCGCTGCGATGCAGCCGCTCCAGCAGCGCCTGGCGCCGCCGCTCGGCACGCAGCAGCAGCCCCAGGAACGCCAGCAGCACGGCCGACAGCAGCGCCGCCACGGCAAACAGCTCCGTCCGGCGCTCCTGGATCTCGCGCTCCAGCAAGTCCATGCGCAGGCTGCTGAAGGCCACCAGCCCGTAGGTGTCCAGGGTGTGGAAGGCGTAGAGCCGGTCGTGGCCATCGGTGGGTGAGCGCGCGACCATGGTGCCGCTGCTCTGGCGCAGCGCCTCGCCCATCAACGTGCTGCCGCCGATGCTGTGGCCGATCTCGTGTTCGGTGCCTGCCGTGCGGGCGCGCACCAGGCCATCGAAGCCCACGAGCATCACGTCGCCGCCGCCGGCGTCCTCGCGCGTGCGTCTGAAGCCCGTGAACACCTCCGGCGCCAGCGACGCCACCACCACGCCCACGAAGCGGCCGTCATCGTCGGCCACGCGGCGGGTGATCTGGATGGAGGTCTTGCCCGAGACGCGCCCGACCACGGGACGGCTGATGACCAGACGGTCGGCGCGGCCCTCGGTATGCACGCGGAAATGCTCGCGGTCGCGCAGGTTCACGCGCTGGAAAGGCTGCGAGGCATCGACCACCTCCCCATCGGCGCCGACCACGGTCAGCAGGTGGTTCTGCGCGTCGGGCAGGTCGCCGCGGCGCAGGCTGGCGGCAATGTCGATCCGGGCTCCTTCGCGCTGGAACTCGCGGCGCACGAAGCGCAGCACCTGGTCGGCCCTCGCCAGCGTGAACTCGGTGTGCGCGGAAAAGTTGCGCGCCAGGTGCTCCATGCGCGAACGGGCGCGCTCCATCGCGGCCTGCGCCTGCGTGCCCGCCTCGATCACGGCCCAGGCCCACAGGGCCAGCACCAGGCAGACGAAGAAGCCGATCAGCGCGCCGCGGAACGACACCCGCAGCCACCTGGACGGCGCTTCCTTGCCCGGCCCGGCCGCGGCTGCCGGCGCGGACGCTGGCACGGCCACGCAGGCGGAGGACAGGAGAACGGGAGCACTCACGGGTGGGAACGGCGCGGCACCGGCTGGGGCGGCACGGTGCGGTCAGCCAACGCGCGCCGGTGGGCTTGCGCAAGTCGTGTCGCTGTGCCAGGAACTACAGGCCGGCGCCATGCCAGCCACTGACAGGCACTGTAGAAAGGGGGGACGTAATAAATCGTTGCAAGACTGTGACGCCTGCACTTGCGCCGGCGGCCGCGGCGCCGGGGTCGGGCGCTAGCGCCGAAGCTTCATCGCGGGTTCCGGCGCGATCTGCCGGCACGGTCCGGGTGGACGCCGGTGCGTCAGCCGCACGGTGTTGAGCCCGCGGTCGTGCAGGTGCTCCACCTTGTCGGTGGCCGAATGCATGATGTACATGCCGAAGCCGCCCTCGGGGTAGTGGTCGAGCTCACCCAGCGGTAGCGGATCGGGCGCATCGAAGGCCTCGCCCAGGTGCACCAGTTCCACCACCAGCGCCTCGTCCTCGATGCGCACGACCAGCTCGATGGGCGTGTCGCTCGGCCGGCCGCAGCCATGGCGCACGATGTTGGTGAAGGCCTCCACGCAGGCCACCACGAACAGCGACGTTTCCTCCTCGCCCAGCCCGGCCTGGCGCGCACGGAACTCCACCAGCCCGCGCACGTGATGGAGCGCGTCCAGCTCCGCCGGCAGCTCCCGCCGGCTGCGCAGCGGCTCGCCCAGCGTGCGCATGGCCAGCGCCATGGTGAGGTCGTCCTTGAACACCGCGCCCAGCCTGTGCAGCCGCTGGCGCACCAGGTGCAGCAGCGCCGCGGGCGTGCGCACGAACTGCAGCAGCTCCGTCACCAGGGCCGTGATCTGCTCGCGCCCCATGCGGCTGCCGTCGGGCAGCAGCGCGTCCACGGCGCCGTCGGAGCACATGAACAGCGCCTCCTCGGCGCCGATGTCGATGGTGTCCTGCTGGAAGCTGTCCTCGTCGAGCACGCCCAGCGGCGGGTGCTGGTTGGACAGCAGCCGCAGCGAGCCCTGGGCCGACACGAGCATGGGCTCCTCGTGGCCGCAGCCCACCCAGGTCAGCTTGCCGGCGCGGCTGTCGATGCGCAGGTGGCACAGCGTCACGAAGGCTTCGAGCTGCTGCAGGTTGGGCGTGAGCGCGCGGCTGACCGCGCCCACGATCTGCGCCGGCGAGGGCAGCTCGTCGCGGTGCTCGGGCCGGGCCATGAGCTCGGCCAGGCAGCGGCTGATCTGCATCTTGGTGGCCGCGCCGATGAGCGCCGCGCTCACGCCCTTGCCCATGACGTCGCCCACGACGATGTCGATGCCGCGGTCGCCCAGCGGCAGGAACTCCACGAAATCGCCGTCGATGCCCTGCGAGGCCTGGTTGAAGGTGCTCAGCCACAGCCCGGGCACGCGCTGATCGGGCGACTGCACCAGCAGCGTCTGCTGGATGCGCGCGCCGATGCGCAGCTCGCGCTGGCGCGCGCGCTCCAGCTCCTTGAGCGCCAGGCGCCGCGACGACACGTCCTCCACGATGCCCAGCATGAACGCGGGCTGGCCGTCGGCCGCGCGCGCCAGCGAAGCGTTCAGGCGCACCCACACGTAGCGCCCGTCCTTGCGCCGGTAGCGCTTCTCCTGCGTGAGGCTGCCGATCTCGCCGTTGAACAGGCGCTGGATGTTGAGCAGGCTCGCGGCATGGTCGTCCGGGTGCACCAGCGCCTCGGCGTTGAGCGCCAGCATCTCGGCCTCGGTGAAGCCCAGCAGCGTGCACAGCGCCGCGTTCACGCGCAGCAGCCGTCCCTCGGGGCTGCGTTCGAGCATGCCCACGGCGGCCTGCTCGAAGGTGGCGCGGAAGCGCTCCTGGTTGCGCTCGATCTCGCCATGCGCGGCCAGCAGCTTGCGCTGCGTCGCGCGTTCGCGGCGTATGCCGCGCTCGGCCACCAGGCCCAGCACCGTCAGCAGCAGGCACACGCACACGCCCACGGCGCCGAAGATCATGGCGCGCTCCAGCCACTGCTGGCGCAGCTGCGCGTAGGGCTGCTCCACCAGCACCACCAGCGGCCAATGGCGCGAGGTGCGGAACGCGCCCACGGCGACGTGGCCGTCGCTGCCCTGGTCGATGTAGCTGCCATGCTCGCGCCGCGGCAGCCACTGCCGGAACGGCGGCAGTTGCGCCAGCGACTGTCCCGGGCGCAGCTCGGGCTCGTTGGTGCTGATGAGCTGGCCCTGCAGGTCCGTCACCAGCGGGCGCAGCGGGGTATCCGCCACGGCCAGCTCGTGCTGGGTGGCGAAGTAGTCGCCGTTGAGCAGCGCCACCAGCCACAGCTCGCGTCCGTCCTCGCGCTCGACGCGGCGCACCAGCGGCAGGGCCACCGCGCCCAGCGTCAGGGGCTGGCTCAGGCTGAGATCACCCAGATCGCGCACGGGCAGCAGCGGGCCCAGCCACTCGCGCGCCATGCCGGTGGCGCCGGTGGCGCCGCTGCGCACCAGGCGCAGCAGATCGACGTGCCGCGTCAGGTCCGAGGCCGTGGAGCTGCTGAGGATGCGGCCCTGCGTGTCCACCACCGAGAGGCTGCGCAGCGAGGGCTGCCCCGTCAGTTGCTCGCCCAACAACTGCGACACGGCATGCGCGTCGTACCCGGACGCGCGCAGCAGCGAGGACT
Source organism: uncultured Azohydromonas sp. (assembly GCF_937926365.1). Taxonomy (GTDB): domain Bacteria; phylum Pseudomonadota; class Gammaproteobacteria; order Burkholderiales; family Burkholderiaceae_C; genus Azohydromonas. Next base: position 14,219 of record NZ_CALAOH010000218.1, read on the forward strand.
CCGACAGCACCCGCAGCGTGCCGCTGACGCTGCCGATGGTGCGCGTGGCGTGGCCTTCGATGACGCGGGCATAGAGCTCGGCCTGCACCATGGCGCCGCGGCGGAACTCGATGCGTTCGTACAAGGACAGCCCGAAGACCACGCCCAGCACCAGCGTGCACAGCAGCCACACCGCCGCGCGCAACTGGCGCCGCCGCGCGCTGAGCATGCGCGCCGAGGCCGCCCAGGAGGCGGGCTCGGCGCCGCCGCCGCCCGGCAGGAAGCGCCAGCCGGTCGCGGCATCCTCCGTGTCGGCGGCGGCCGAAACATCGGCCTGCGGTAGCGGCACCGGCCGGGCCGTGCGCGAACGGCCGCGGCGCGGGAGCAGGGAATGCGGGGACACGAGCACGCGCGCTTACCTGGCGACCACGATGTCGCCCAGGCCATAGCGCCGCGCCGCGGCCACCAGCCGCCCGTCGCGCTTGATCTGGGCCACGAAGCGGTCGATCTCGGCCAGCCACTCCTCGTCGCCGGGCTTGGCGGCGTAGGCGTAGGGCAGCGGATGCCAGGGCAGCGGCGGCGCCACCAGGCGCGCCCAGTCGGCGTTGTCCAGCAGCCGGCGGCTGTAGGGATAGTCGGTCATGAACACGTCCACGCGCCCGGACTCGAGCTCCTGCTCGCGCGTCCGCGGCGGGCTGATCACGACCAGCCGCGCCTGCTTGAGCGCCTCGGCCATCACCGGCGCCATGAAGGTGCCCGCCTGCACCGCCACCTTCACCCCGGGCTGGTCGATGTCGCTCCACTGGCGCACCGTGCGGTGCGTGCGGGTGGTGATGCCATAGATGTCGCTTTGCAGGTACGGCTGGGAGAATTTCAGCTCCCTGGCGCGCTGCGGCGTCACGCCCACGGCATGCATGGCCACGTCGCAGCGATCGCCCACGAGGTTGTCGACGAGCTTTTCGAAGGAGGACTCGACGTACTGCAGCTTCACGCCCAGCGCGCGGGCAAACTCGGCCGAGAGCTCGATGTCGATGCCCGAGAGCACGTCGCTGCGCGGGTCGCGGAACGTGATGCCGTAGTAATCGGGCCAGATGCACACGCGCACCGTGCCGGTGGACTTCACGCGGTCCAGCACCGTGCCGGCCGAGCAGGCCGCGGCGCACAGGCTCAGCGACAGCGCGACGCAGGCGCCAGAAAGACGTTGGAGATTCATCGGACGGGAAGGGCGGCGGCCCGGCACCGTCCCGAGGACGACGCGGCGGCGAGGCTGCCGGCGGGAACGCCGGCGGCCGGCAACCCGCGAACATAGCCCAGGCCGGCCGGGCCGCCGCCGCGGCTCAGGGCTCGCGCTGCCCGCATCGAGTGCAAAGTTCACGCGGTCCAGGCAGCCTCCGGCGCCGCCCGCCGCCTCAGCGCGGGCCCGGCTGGAACAGGCTCAGCCGAACCCGGTACGCCACGGACTCGCCCGGCGCCAGCCATGCCATGCCCTTGCCCCGCGGCTCGTTCCACAGCGGCCCGAAGGGATCGGCCCAGTTGAGTTGCGGCTCCAGGACCACGAAGGCGCGATCGGGCGGCGCGAAGGTCTGGATGGCGCTGACCTCCGGCGAGGACGAGGCCACCCGCAGGCCATAGCCCGCCTGCGCATCGATGAGCTCCACCACGGTCTCCCCCGCCGGGGTCTTCCGCAAATCCACGAAGCAGTCGTCCAGGTACAGCCCGCCCAGGGCCGCGCCGCCCGGCGCCGAGAAGTCGTAGGGCGTGCCGGCCACGGGCAGCAGCCGCCCGGTGGGCAGCACCTCGTCGTAGTCGTTCACCTCCAGGCGCGTGCGCGCCGGCAGGCACAGCCGCGCCTGCTCGCGCGCCCCGCTGGGCAGCGCGAAATAGGGGTGCCAGCCGATGCCCATCGGCTGCGCCTCCTCGCCCACGTTCGTGGCGGTGATGTCGATCTCGAAGGCCGTGGCGCTCAGCCGCAGCCGCAGTTCGACGTCCGTGTCCGAAGGCCAGCAGCCGCCGAAGTCCCCGGCGCGGATCACGGCACGCGCGGCGTCGCCGTCCGCACCGGGCACATGCTCCAGCTCGTCCACCGCGCGGTCCAGGATCAGCCCGTGGATCGCGTACTGCTCGGCCCCCGGGGCTTGGCCGCCCCCGTTGGCGAACAGGCGCCGCCCCTGGCCGGCGATGGTGGTGTCCAGGGCGCGGTCCGCGGCCGAAAAGCGGCCGCGGATGCGGTTGGCGAAGGGCAGCAGGAAGGCGCCGCCGTACTTGAACGAGTTGTTGCCGCTGCGTCCGGGCGGCCCGGCATCGAGCGCGGCCCGCGCCTGCGCCAGCGGCGGCGCATGCAGCAGGTCCACCTCGCCGCGCCCCGGCAGCGCGGCGCGCAGCTGCCAGACCATCAGGGCCCGCCCGGGCAGCAGCTCGGCCCCGGTGAAGCGGGGCGCCTCGCGCCCCGCGGATGCTTCGGCGCCGCCGGGGCTGCGCAGGTGCAGCACGGCCAGCCCGTTCTCGTCACTGGAATTGCCCACAGCCTCTCCTTTTCGGCAGCGTGACCCGAGCGGGTCGCGGGCAAGCGCAGTGCCGCGGGCCGGTCAGCCTGCCGCCGGAGCGCACGTCCGGCGGCCGTCGGCGCCGCGCTCAGCCGAAGGAGGCGACGGCTTCGGCGCGGGTCTCGTGGATGTTGAAGACGCGGTGCATGCGCATGAGCTCGAACAGCGCGCGCACGGTGCGCGACATTTCGCACAGCCTGAAGTCGCCCTTGCGGCCGTTGAGCTGGCGCAGGCAGGAGATGAGCGCGCCCAGGCCCGAGCTGTCCACGAACTTCACGCCCGCCATGTCGAGCACCACGCGGGTACGGTCCTGCATCAAGGACTGCACGGCGTCGCGGAACTCGCGCACGTTGCTGGCGTCGAGGTTGTCCTCGCGCAGTTCGATGACCAGCACGTCGTGGCCTTCGACTCGTCCGTTCAGTTCCATGGGGTAAAGAGCTACTGCATTGGTGAAGGGTCAGGCGCCATCGCGAGCGCACGTGACATTGTGACGCTCAGGCCAGGGTGACACCCGCGGCCATGAGGCAGCTCCGCAGCCGCTCCAGCGCCTGCGCCAGGGCCGCGGCGTCGCCGGCCACGGCGGCGCGCTCACCCTCGCGCGCGGCCTGGCCCAGCGCATGCAGCCCAAAGCTGCCAGCCACGCCGGCGAGCTGGTGCAGCACGGCGGCCTGGGCAGCGGCATCGCGGGCCTCCTGGATGTCGCGCCAGCGCTGCGGCAATCCGGCCATGAAGCGCTCGCGCAGCCGCTCCAGCGCGGCCTGTACCGACGGCGGCGCCTCGGACGGATCAGGCAAGGACATGGCGGCCCCGCCCGTGCTCCCAGTACGGCAGGATGTCCTTGGGCAGCGTCATGGGGTCGAAGGGCTTGACGATCAACCCCGTGGCGCCGTGCTGCAGCAACTGCTCCAGCTCGTCGGGCATGGCCTTGGCCGTCATGAACACCACCGGCACGCCGCGCATGCATGGCATCCCGCGCAGCGCGGCCAGGGTTTCGGGGCCACTGAGGTCGGGCATCATCACGTCCAGCAGCACCAGGTCGGGCCGGAACACCGGCGCCTGCTGCAACGCGCTGCGCCCGCCGGGGCACATGCACACGTCGTAGCCGCCCACCGTGGTCAGGCTGAATTCCAGAATCATGCGGATGTCGGCGTCGTCCTCGACGCACATCACGCGGCGCAGCTCGCTCATCGCGTGCCTCTCTCCTGCTTGCTCTGTCTATCTACCCATGCGGCACCGGCGCGGCCTCGTCCACCGGGAACCAGATGCTGAACGAGGCCCCGCTGTCCACGTCGTCGGCGGCGATGCGCCCGCCCATGCGCTCCACCAGCATGCGCGTGATGTACAAGCCCAGTCCCGTGCCGCCCTGGGCGCGGCGATCGGTACCGTCGGCCTGCGAGAACTTCTCGAACATGCGCGCACGAAAGCGTGGGTCGATGCCCGGGCCGCGGTCGCGCACCGTCACGCGCGTGCCCTGTGGCGAGGTCCAAAGTTGCACCTGCACCGTTTCGCCCGCGGGCGAATGCTTGATGGCGTTGGACAGCAGGTTGGCCATCACCTGCTGGAAGCGGTCGGCATCGAGCCGCACCTCCACGGCCGCGGCGTCCAGGCCCTCGGCGGCGAGCTTGACGCCGGCGCGATCGGCATAGCCCTGGTTGGCCGTGAGCGCCTCGCGCAGCAGCGGCGCCAGCAGCTGCGGGCGCTGGTGCAGCACCAGGCGGTCGCCTTCGAGCTTGGTCAGGTCCAGGATGTCGTCGATGAGCCGGCTCAGCCGCGTGCCGTTGCGCCGCGCCACGTCCAGCAGCGACAGCGCCGGCGCGGGCAGCGCCCCGGCCGCGCCGCCGGCCAGCAGCCCCAGCGCGCCCAGCACCGAGGTCAGCGGCGTGCGCAACTCGTGGCTGACGGTGGCCAGGAACTCGTCCTTCATGCGCTCGACCTGGCGCTGCTCGGTGAGGTCGCGCAGCACCAGCGTGAAATGCACGCGCCCGTGCTCGCGCCATTCGCTCAGGCCCACTTCGGCCTCGAACTCCTCGCCGCCGACGCGGCGCAGCCGGCACTCGCGCTGCGCCAGCAGCGCGTTGAGCTCCATGCCGAAGAGGGCGCTGCACGGTGCCCCGTTGCCCAGCGGCTCGCCGCGCAGGTCCGCCAGGGTGCGCGCGGCGCGGTTGAATTCCTCCACGCGGCCGGCCGCGTCCAGCGTCAGCACGGGGTCGAGGATGTTGTCGAGGATGTCGCTCTGGCGCTGCGCCAGCGAGGAGAGCTGGCCCTGCAGCGCCAGCACGTCGCCGTAGTGGCGCAGCTTGGCCTCCAGCAGGCCCGGGCTCACCGGGCGCGCCAGGAAGTCGTCCGCGCCGTTTTCCAGGGCGTGGATGAAATGCTCCTCGCCCTGCAGCGAGGAGGTCACGATCACCGGCATCCAGCGCCCGCCATCGAGCTCGCGCATGCGGCGCGTGACCTCGAAGCCGTCCATGTCGGGCATCAGCAGGTCGAGCAGCACCAGGTCCGGGCGGCAGTGCTGCAACAGCGCCAGCGCCGCCTCGCCGCTGTCGGCGCCCACCGCCACGTGGCCCAGCGTCACCACCAGGTCGCACAGCGAACGGCGCGACTCGGCGATGTCGTCGACGACGAGGATCTGCAGTTGCATGGGGAAGAAGCAGGGACGGTCAGGCAAAACAGGCCCGGCCGGGAGGCCAGGATGGGGCGGCATCCTAGGCGGGCCCGGCAGCGCAGCACCGCGGCGCGCGTACATAAAGGCCATGTTTGACAAAGCTGTCACAACTCCGGGGCGCACTTGGCCTCTAATGGCGCGCATCGCAGGCCCCGGGCTGTCCTGAAGCGACCCAGCTCCCAACGGCCTGCAGCCCGCCACGCGGCCGGACGGTTCCAGCCGCCGGGCCCGCCCGCTTTCCTCCCTGGCGCCCAACGGCGCTTTCCCCGCCCGGTGATCCGACGATCATCGGGCGGATTTTTTCTGCCCCGCCCACGACGGCCGGGCGCAGCCGCCGCCCCGCGCACCTAGCGCATCCCGGGCGCACGCCATTCGATCCAGATCAACAGGCATCGTCGCGGCACCTTGTCGCGATTGTTCGAATGCTCACATCCGCGCTACGCGCTAAGCCTTTGATTTGATTGTGTTTGCGGGTTGGCATGGCTCTGGCAATGGGAGGCTCACTTTCCGGCATCCCAGAGGCCCGTCATGTCCGACAGCACCGCATTCATTTCGATCGAGGGACTGAAGAAAGGCCGCAAGGCGCTCAGCGAGGTCCAGGAGACTGCCGCCAGCGGTTGCGGCAGCACCGGTGGTTCCGGCAAGTCCAGCTGCGGCTCTTCCGCCGGCCCCGAGGACATGCCCCCGGAGATCTGGGACAAGATCAAGAACCATCCCTGCTACTCCGAAGAGGCCCATCACCACTACGCCCGCATGCACGTGGCCGTGGCCCCGGCCTGCAACATCCAGTGCAACTACTGCAATCGCAAGTACGACTGCTCCAACGAGTCGCGCCCCGGTGTCGTCAGCCAGAAGCTCACGCCTGATCAGGCCGTCAAGAAGGTGCTGGCCGTGGCCAGCGAGATTCCGCAGATGACGGTGCTGGGCATCGCCGGCCCCGGCGACGCGCTGGCCAACCCCAAGAAAACCTTCGACACCTTCCGCATGCTCGCGGAGCAGGCCCCCGACATCAAGCTGTGCCTGTCCACCAACGGCCTGGCGCTGCCGGAGATGGTCGATGAGATCTGCAAGTACAACATCGACCACGTCACGATCACCATCAACATGGTCGATCCGGCCGTGGGCGAGAAGATCTACCCCTGGATCTTCTGGGACCACAAGCGCGTCACCGGCTATGAGGCCGCCCGCATCCTGCACGAGCAGCAGATGAAGGGCCTGGAGATGCTCACCGCGCGCGGCGTGCTCACCAAGATCAACTCCGTGCTCATCCCCGGCATCAACGACGAGCACCTGTTGGAGGTCAACCGCGAGGTCAAGAAGCGCGGCGCCTTCCTGCACAACATCATGCCGCTGATCTCCGAGCCCGAGCACGGCACGTACTTCGGCCTCAACGGCCAGCGCGGCCCCAGCGCGCAGGAACTCAAGGCCGTGCAGGACGCCTGCATGGGCGGCGCCAATCTCATGCGCCACTGCCGCCAGTGCCGCGCCGACGCCGTGGGGCTGCTCGGCGAGGACCGCTCCGACGAGTTCACGCTCGACAAGATCGAGCAGATGGAGATCGTCTACGACCTCGACAAGCGCCGCGCCTACCAGCAGTCGGTGGAGGCCGAGCGCCAAGCCCAGCACGAGGCCAAGGAGGCCGCGCTGGCCGCCAGTGCCCGAGACGACGGCGTCGATGCCGACATGAAGGTGCTCATCGCCGTGGCCACCGAGGGCCATGGCAAGGTCAACCAGCACTTCGGCCACGCCACCGAGTTCCAGATCTACGAGGTTTCCAAGGCGCAGGCCACCTTCGTCGGCCACCGCCGCGTGGACCTGTACTGCCAGGGCGGCTTCGGCGAGGACGAGCAGCTGCCCTCGATCGTCAGCGCCATCAACGACTGCCACGCCGTGCTGGTGTCCAAGATCGGTGCTTGCCCGCGCGACGAACTCACCGCCGCCGGCATCGAGCCCGTGGACCGGTACGCGCACGAGTTCATCGAGAAGGCGGCCCTTTCCTGGTTCGCCGAGTACCGCCAGCGCATCGCCCGTGGCGAGATCACCCACCAGCCGCGCGGCGACGCGCGCATCCGCCAAGGCGCCTACACGGGCGGCGCCGAAGCCGCGGCCTGACCTCCACCAGCCCCGTCACCCAAGCAGGAGCTACACCATGGCCTACAAGATCATTGCTTCCCAGTGCTCCGGCTGCTCGGCCTGCGAGCCCGAGTGCCCCAACACGGCCATCCGCGAGAAGGGCGGCACCTTCGTCATCGACCCGTCCAAGTGCACCGAGTGCGAAGGCCAATACGACTCGCCGCAATGCGTGGCCGTGTGCCCGGTGGACGGCTGCATCAAGAAGGTCTGAGGAGCAACCAAGATGATCCAACCCAACTTCACCGTGTCGCCCGCGGCGTTGAAATTCATGCGCCGCATGGTGCGCTTCTCCGACACGCCCACCGGCGGCTTTCGCCTGAAGGTGGCGCCGGGCGGCTGCTCGGGCTACAGCGCCGAGTTCAGCGTGGAAGCCACGCCGCGCGACGGCGACGCCGAGCAGTCGGTGGAAGGCCTGCGCATGTTCCTGCCCGCCGAGAGCCGCCTGCTGCTCGATGGCGTGACCATCGACCACGTGGACACGCCGCTGCAAAGCGGCTTCACCTTCGCCAACACCAAGGGCGGCGCCTGCGGCTGCAGCTCCAGCGGCGACGCGGTCACGCCGCCGGCCGAGGCCAGCGTGACGCTGTCCTCCATCAAGCGGCTGTGACGATGGACGCGGCGGCCGACTTCGACACCGCGGTGCTGGGGCTGGCCATGCCGCCCGGCGTGGAGGAGGCGCTGGCCGAGGCCGGCCGCCGCCGCGCCGACGCCGTGGCGGCGATGGCCGCGCTCATGCGCGCGCAGGCCCTCGCGCCCGACCACCCGGCGGTACTGATCGCGCTGTACCGCCACCACTTCTTCGGCCACCGGCTGCATGCGGCGCGCGACATCGCGCGCCAGGCGCTGGTGGTCGGCGCGCGCGCGCTGCGCCTGCCCGCCGTCTGGCGCCACGTGCGGCCCGAAGCGGTGCCCGGCGCGCGCCACGAACCCGCCGCGCGCTTCTACCTGTTCGTCCTCAAGGGCTACGCCTACCTGAGCCTGCGCCTGGGCGACGACGTGGAGGCGCGCGACGCGCTGGCGCTGCTGCGCGCGCTCGATCCCGAGGACTGCGTGGGCGCGGCCCTGCTCGAAGGCGTGCGCCGGCGCGCGCTGCGGGGCGAGGCCGACGACGATGACGACCCGCCCCCCGTGCCGATAGCCACCGGCGCGGGCGCCTGGGCCCGCCTGGCGCCCGCCTGAAGGAGGCTCCCGATGCACGGCCCAGTGACCACGACGCAGGGCGACATCCCGGCCATCGACTGGCAGGGCGCCCCTCTCGACGAAGCCACCTGCGGCGCCTGCGCGCATGCCGCGCTGCGCGACAGCGGCGGCTGCGAGCCCGGGCGCTGCTGCATGCAGGACGCCTACGCGCGGCGCATCGACCGCTTCTTCCGCACCCACCCGTCGCTTGCCAACGAGCACCTGGCGCACCCGTACTTCGAGGTGCGCGCCATCGCCGCGCGCCACGCGGAACTGTTCCGCCTGCCCGCGCTGCTGGACGATCCGGACGAGACGGTGCGCATGCAACTGGCGCTGCGCCTGCCGCAGCGGCTGCTGCTGCGCATGGCGAGCGACCCGCACCGCGAGGTGCGCATCCGCGTGGCGCAGCGCATCGACGCCACGGCGCTGCCCTCGCTGCTGCGCGACCCCGACTACCAGGTGCGCCAGACCGTGGCGCGCCGCCTGCCCGAAGGGCTGCTGCCGCTGCTGATGCACGACGCGGACCTGCAGGTGCGCCTGGAGGTAGCGCGCCGGGTGCAGATGCCCGCGCTGTGGCGCCTGGTCGAGGATGCGGCGCCGGAGGTGCGGCGCATCGTGGCCGAGCGGCTGCCCGCGCCGCTGCTGGACGTCCTGGCCGGCGACCCCGACTGGACCGTGCGCTGGGAGGCCGCCGGCCGCGCCCTGGGCCACGTGCTGGAGCGGCTGCTGGCCGACGAGGAATCCGAGGTGCGCGAGCGTGCCGCCGCGCGCCGTGCTGAACTGGAGTGCACCCATGGCTGACATCGCCCGTGACGACGACACCATCGAGATCGCGCTGCCGCCCCGCTTCCAGATGGGCGAGCGCGTGATCAGCCGCAGCGTGGTCCGCAACGACGGCACCTACGGCGGCAAGGACATCGGCGCGCTGCTGGTGAACCGCGGCGACGTCGGCTTCGTCCGCTCCATCGGCACCTTCCTGCAGCAGTTCTACATCTACGCCGTGGAGTTTCCCGAGACCGGACACCAGGTGGGCATGCGCGCCAAGGAGCTGTGCACGCTGGACAACCTGCCCGAAGAGGTGCTGGCACAACTGGGCGACCGTGCCGGGCTGCTCGACAACCTGCGCTGAAGGAGCGCCGGCATGAATGCCGCCGCGACGCTGGGCCCCATCGACGCACCGCCGCGCAACGACCGTGTGGTCGAGCTCGACGGCGCGCGCATCCGCCGCGCCATCCGCTCGCGCCGGCGCTATCGCTACGTGCAGCCGCGCGTGCAGCGCGAAGGCCTGGGCTGGCTGGTGGCCAGCCCCAATTGCTCGCGCAACATCGACCCGCACGGCGGCGAGATTCCCGTGGCCTGGCTGGTTCCGGCCAGCCAGAACTGCTGGCTGCTGCACAAGCGCGACCACGCGCAGGGCTGCTGGGTGCTCAAGAGCGCCGGCGTGACGCTGGCCCAGGCGCTGCGCGAGCTGTGCGACGACCCGCAACGCGAGTTCTGGCCCTGAAGCGCCAAGCCGCCCGCGCCGGGCAGCCGCATCGGCCGGGGCGCCCGATCGTTCAGCCCTGCACGGCAGGCGGTGGTGCGCCTTGCCAACGGGCCACGAGCTCGTCGTAACCCGTGGCCGCATCGGGCTCGCGCGTGAAGCGCCAGCCCGGCAGCAGCGCCAGCAGCACCTCCGCCGTGGTGCGCACGCCGCATCCATATCCCAGGTGGCCGCCCAGCACGCGGCCCTGGGCATCCGACAGGCTCGCATGCAGATGCGAGCCCTTCGCGCCGACGCTGCCCGACAGCGTCAGCACCTCCAGCGGCCCGGGCAGGACCAAGGTTACATCCGCGCCCGCCAGGCGCAACTGCGCCTCGCCCAGGCTGCCAATGCCGCCCAGCACGAAGGCGGCCTCGCAGCCGCGTTGCGCCACCGCCGCCTCCAGGGCCCGGCGCAAGTCCGTGCCCGGTTGCAGGCGCAGCGGCCAGTACATCGATGCGTCCATGCGCGCAGCGTAGCGCGGCCGCGCGGGCAAGCTTCAGAGGAAGGGCGCCACCAGGGCCTTGGTCTGCTCCGTCACCGCGCGCGCCACTTCGGGCGCCAGGCGCCGGAGCCAGTGGCGGGGCAGGGCGGCGGCGCCGCAGCGCGCGCCGGCAAGCATGCCCACCAGCGCGGCGGTGGTGTCCGCATCCTCGCCGCGGTTGGCCGCGGCCACCACGGCCGCCTCGAAATCGGCGTGGCGGGTGAAGGCCCACAACACCGTCTGCACCGTGTCCACCACGTAGGCGCTGGCGCGGCCCGGGTAGGGCTCGAAACGGAACACCGGGTACTCCGCCACCAGCCGCGCCGCGCGCTGCTCCAGGGTGGCGGCGTCCGCGCCCGCGAGCTGCAGGCGCAGCATGTGGCCCAGGCCCAGCGTGGCCGCGTCGGAGTGCGGGTGGTTGTGCGTGATGTGCGCCTGGGCCAGCGAGATGTTCCTGAACGCCGCGTCGTCGTCCAGCGTGGCCAGCGCCACCGGCAGGTTGCGCATGAGCGCCCCGTTGCCAGCGTCGCCTTCGTTGACCGGCGTGGACAGCGCCCCGATGCGGATGTAGCGCTGAATGCCGCGGCGGCAGGTGTTGCCGCAGTCCACCGGGCGGCCGCGCCACCACGCCACGAAGGCCTCGGCGATGAGCCGCGTGTCGCCCATCTTGCGCTGGCGCCGGCCTTCGAGCAGCGCGTTGCCCAGCGCCAGGCTCATGGTGGTGTCGTCCGTGACCTGCCCCGGGGGCAGGTTCAGCCACCCGCCGCCGGTGATGTGCCGGTGCACGCCGCCCTGGTCGGCAAAGCGCAGCGCGATCTCGCGCGGCGTCATGAACTCCACCGTGGCGCCCAGCGCGTCGCCCAGGGCCAGGCCCAGGTAGGCGCCCAGGGCACGGTCGAGCAGTCCACCCGTCGGTCCGCCATCACACGCCATAGCTGGCCTCCACTTCGTAATCGCCGCCCAGCGCCAGGACTTCGGACTCGCCCTGCAGCGAGCGCGTGCCCAGCAACCCGGGCACGAGCAGCAGCTTGACGCGCGGCACGCGCGCGTGCAGCAGCCAGTCGCCGAAGCAGTCCGCCGTCTCCCGCGACAGGCTGAAGGACACGATGTTGTTGAGCCGCACGGTGCAGCGCCGCTTCCGCAGCGAGCCGCCGATCGTCTGCTCCTCGCAGCGGGTGCTGCCACGCCACAGCGGCACGTGCGTGCCCGGGCCCAGCAGCTGGAAGCGCCACAGCATCCACTGGCAGAACTCGAACAACAGGTCGAGCTGCTGGTAGATGTTGTTGTTGTGGTAACGGCTGGTGCTCTTCTCCTCCAGGTACGCCACCCAGGCCGGCGAGGGGAAGCGCCGCAGCGGCGCCTTGTGGAAGGTGGGCACCAGGCCGAAGCGGCTCTCCACCCAGCCCTTGAGCACGGCGCCAGCGGGACCGTTGGCATCCATGCCCCAGCCCTGCAGCAGCTTCAGGTAGCTCGCCTTCCAGCGCCGGCTCTCGGATGCGGGCGCCCGGCCGGCGGGCTTGGCCAGGCCGAAGACGAGTTCCATGTAATGCTCGAACACCTCGCGGGCCTCGTCGGCATGGCCGCACTGGTCCAGCAAGGCAAAAAGGCCCGCGCTCGATGCACGGGCCCCGGCAATGCGCAACCGGCGCGGATGCGCATTGAACTCGACGCTGCCCAGCAGCGGCGCCGGTACGCCGACCAGATTGGTGCCGTACCAGCGGGCCGGGTCGGACTCTCCCGCCAGCACGGCATCCTGCGCTTGAGCCGGCGGGAAAGCCACGCCGGCCTCAGACCGGACGGTTCTCGTTCGGGTTGCGCACCGGGCCCATGCGCTGAAGGCCTTCCTCGTAAGTCATGGGCTCGAAGCTGCCCTTGAACTTCAGCGCCGCATCGGCCACGGCGTCGGTCTTGCCGGCCGTGTCGAGCTTCTTGAGGTCGCCTTTCTCCAGGTACAGCAACTCCAGCAGCTCGTTGTAGACCGTGGCCTCGTCGATGGGCAGCACGTGGAACGTGGCGCCGTTGTAAGCCACCTGGTACTTCTTGAGCAGGTCGATGTTGTTGCAGAACAGGAAGTACTTGCCCTCGGCACTGAGCTGCTCGCCCAGCACTTCCGCCACGTCCTTGAGGTGCTCGAAGCTCAGCAGGTAGCCGGCGAAGAACGGCAGCTTCGCATTGCCCTTCTCGGCAATGGCGATGACCTGGTCGCAGGACAGCTCCGGCGGGCGGGCCTCGTCGGCCAGCTTCGGCGCGAAGCGCAGCGCCAGCTCGCCGCGGAAGCCCACGCGGCCGGCCTTCTTGGTGGCGCCCTTGAGCACGGGGTTCAGCAGACGGCCCTGGGCCTCCAGGGGTGCCAGGGCGGTGTCGGCCAGGGCGGCGGCGACGGGGGATTCGGCAACGGTAGCGGTCATCGAGGACTCCAGTGGGTTGAGGTCGAAACTTGTTTACAGGCCTTGCGCAACGTCAAGCGCACCACAAAGCCCTCGCAAGCACCCATGCAACCCCCGTACCACCAAGCGAATGCCCCAACCCGCCCGCAAGACGCGCCCGGCGATGGAGCAAACACACCATCGCGACAAGGGTGCCTCCCGGCTTTGTCGCCTTTCCGACATTCCGGCGCCGCCACACACGCGCCGCATCGACGGAAAAAGCCTGCCATACAAGGCATTTCCCTCTGCGGACACCGTGGGAACCGGACATGGCACGGCCATTGCGTAAGGCTGGTTGCGCGGACCCCATGCCAGTCCCCCAAGGCGCTGCAGAAGAAGACCACAGGCACCCAAGGCTGCATTGAGATCGCGACGACCCGCAGAGATTCGTCACTTCTCGTTCAAACACTGGAGCACTTCCATGGCAAAGCTTCGTCAGATCGCCTTCTACGGCAAGGGTGGC
>NZ_CALAOH010000219.1 GCF_937926365.1 uncultured Azohydromonas sp.
GCGGGAGCGGGCGCGGGGGCCGGGGCGGGGGCGGCCACCGGAGCCGGCGCGGGGGCCGGCTTGGGCGGCGCCATCGGGGCGGGCGTCTCGGGCAGGATGCCCTTGATCACCGGCTCCTGCTTCGGCTTGGTCTTCTCGCGCCGCGTGATCCCGACCTCGTCGTCGGGCTCCTCGATCATCGTGTAGCTGGCCTGCAGGTTCTCCAGGCGCGGATCGTCGTGGCGCAGCCGCTCCAGCTTGTAGTTGGGCGTCTCCAGGTGCTTGTTGGGCACCAGCAGCACCGTCACGCGCTGCTTGAGCTCGATCTTGGTGATCTCGGTGCGCTTCTCGTTGAGCAGGAAGCTCGTCACCTCCACCGGCACCTGCACGTGCACGGCGGCGGTGTTGTCCTTCATGGACTCCTCCTGAACCATGCGCAGGATCTGTAGCGCCGAGGACTCGGTGTCGCGGATGTGGCCCGTGCCGTTGCAGCGCGGGCAGGTGATGTGGCTGCCCTCCGAGAGCGCCGGGCGCAGGCGCTGGCGCGAGAGTTCCAGCAGCCCGAACTTGGAGATGGAGCTGAACTGCACGCGGGCGCGGTCCTGGCGCAGCGCGTCGCGCAGCCGCTGCTCGACCTCGCGGCGGTTCTTGGACTCCTCCATGTCGATGAAGTCCACCACGATCAGCCCGCCCAGGTCGCGCAGCCGCATCTGGCGTGCGATCTCGTCGGCGGCTTCGAGGTTGGTGCGGGTGGCGGTCTCCTCGATGTCGCCGCCGCGCGTGGCGCGCGCGGAGTTGACGTCGATGGCCACCAGCGCCTCGGTGTGGTCGATGACGATGGCGCCGCCGGAGGGCAGGTTCACCGTGCGGGCGAAGGCCGTCTCGATCTGGTGCTCGATCTGAAAGCGGCTGAACAGCGGCGCGTCATCGCGGTAGCGCTTCACACGCGGTGCCATCTCGGGCATCACGTGGTTCATGAACTGCTGCGCCTGCTCGTAGATGTCGTCGGTGTCGATCAGGATCTCGCCGACGTCCGAGGTGAAGTAGTCGCGGATGGCGCGGATGACGAGCGAGCTCTCCTGGTAGATCAGGAACGCGCCCTTGCCCGCCTGGGCGGCGCCGTCGATGGCGCTCCAGAGCTTGAGCATGTAGTTGAGGTCCCACTGCAACTCGGCCACGGTGCGGCCGATGCCGGCGGTGCGGGCGATGAGGCTCATGCCCTTGGGATGGTCCAGCTGGTCCATCGCCTCCTTGAGCTCCTCGCGGTCCTCGCCCTCGATGCGCCGGCTCACGCCGCCGCCGCGCGGGTTGTTGGGCATGAGCACCAGGTAGCGCCCGGCCAGGCTGATGAAGGTGGTCAGCGCCGCGCCCTTGTTGCCGCGTTCTTCCTTTTCCACCTGCACCAGGAGTTCCTGGCCTTCGCGGATCACGTCGCTGATGCGCGCGTTCTTGACCTCGGCGCCTTCCTTGAAGTACTGGCGCGAGATCTCCTTGAACGGCAGGAAGCCGTGGCGGTCCTCGCCGTAGTCGACGAAACAGGCTTCCAGCGAAGGCTCGACGCGCGTGACGACGGCCTTGTAGATGTTGCCTTTCCGCTGCTCGCGGCCTTCGATCTCGGTTTCGAAGTCGAGCAGCTTCTGGCCGTCGACGATGGCCAGCCGCCGCTCTTCGGGCTGCGTGGCGTTGATCAGCATGCGCTTCATGGGCACTCCCGCGGCCGCTCCACGCAGCCGCCTCTCTTTAGCAGCGCCGCCCATGTCCTCCATGGGCGGCTGTCCGATGCACGAGAGAACGTGGAAGAAGCGTCGGTCAGGAATCGCCCGGGGCCGCCATCAAGCAGGTGCCTGGCACGGCAGCGGGGCTGCGTGCGGCACAACAGCAAAACAAGCACCGAAGACGCATCTCCGCGGCCCGTCGCTACCGGCGACAGGCAGGCCGGTGGCGACCGCGCCGGTATCCCGGGGTCGCTCAACGGTCAGTTCGAGGGGAGACGGCGACAACATGCGCACGGTCACTGGACGCGGGGACAAGGCCCTGCAGGCCTCGCACCCTTGAAAACCTTGTTCGGTCCCTGCCACACGGCAGGGGGGTTGCTTCTTCTACGGTGTCTCTTCCGCTGTACCGGGCCGGCTGCCGGGTCACTTGGGGACCGGGCCCGCCGCCGGGCAATCGCGTTGCATCACCGGGTTTTTGCGCTTGCGCGCAGCCGGTGCATGTTGCAGTGCCAGTAAACTCTGAAAAATCAAGCACTTACAACACACATGGGCCGACGCATTATAGGCGCCAATTCCGCAGCCACGCAGCCGGCTGTCAAGACCCCGAACGTTGCGCCCGCCCCGAGCGTGCAGCGTCTCACGGTGGACGAGGGCTCGCAGGGCCAGCGCCTGGACAACTTCCTGCTGCGCGTGCTCAAGGGCGTGCCCAAGACGCACGTCTACCGCGTCATCCGCTCGGGCGAGGTGCGCATCAACAAGGGCCGCGCCAGCGCCGACACGCGGCTAGAGATCGGCGACGAGGTGCGCGTGCCGCCGGTGCGGCTGCCCGCGCCCACGGCCGCGCCACCGGTGCCCGCGCGCGAATTCCCGGTGTTGTTCGAGGACGAGCACCTGCTGGTCATCGACAAGCCCGCCGGCGTGGCCGTGCACGGCGGCTCCGGCGTGAGCTTCGGCGTGATCGAGCAGCTGCGCCGCGCGCGGCCCGGGGCGAAATTCCTGGAACTGGTGCATCGGCTGGACAAGGAGACCTCCGGGCTGCTGCTCATCGCCAAGAAGCGCAGCGCGCTGACTTCGCTGCAGGACCAGTTCCGCGCCCGCGACACGGGCAAGACCTACGCCGCACTGGTGGCGGGCGCCTGGCCGGAGAAGAAGAAGGTCATCGACGTCGCTCTTCATAAATACCTCGACGCCGCCGGCGAGCGCCGCGTGCGTGCCGTGGACGCCGACCACGCCGAGGGGCGCCGCTCCATCTCGCTGGTGCGCATCGTCCAGCGCTTCCAGAAGTTCACGCTGCTGGACGTGACCATCAAGACCGGACGCACGCACCAGATCCGCGTGCACCTGGCCAACGAGGGCTGCCCGATCGCGGGCGACGACAAGTACGGCGACTTCGCCCTCAACCACGCCCTGGCGCGCGGCGAACAGGTGCCGGGGCTGCGTTTCGAGCGCATGTTCCTGCACGCGCGGCGCCTGGCCTTCGACCATCCTGCCACCGCCCAACGCATCGAGCTCGAAGCGCCGCTGCCGCCGGAGTGCGTGCGCCTGCTGGAACATCTCTGACGGCCAAGCCGCCGCCATCAACCCTGCTTCACGCCCCCATGAACCTGCCTCGCCGCTTTGATCTGATCGTCTTCGACTGGGACGGCACGCTCTTCGACTCCACGGCGCTGATCGTGCGCTGCATCCAGGACGCCTGTGCCGACCTGGGCGTGCCGGTGCCTTCCAACGAGGCCGCGGCCTATGTCATCGGCCTGGGGCTGCAGGACGCACTGCGCCAAGCCGTGCCGGGGCTGGAGCCCGCGAGCTATCCGGCGCTGGCGCAGCGCTACCGCCACCACTATTTCGCGCGCCAGCACGAGCTCAGCCTCTTCGAGGGTGCGCTGGAGATGCTGCAGGCGCTCAAGGCACGCCACCACTGGATGGCCGTGGCCACCGGCAAGGCCCGGCGCGGGTTGGACGAGGCGCTGGCGCATTCGCAGCTCGCGGGCATCTTCGACGGCACCCGCACCGCCGACGAGACCGCCTCCAAGCCCGACCCGCGCATGCTGCTGGAGCTCATGCGCGAGTTCGGCGCCGAGCCCGAGCGCACGCTGATGATCGGGGATACCACGCACGACCTGCAGCTGGCGCTCAATGCCGGCACGCCCAGCCTGGCCGTGAGCTACGGCGCGCACTCGCACGAGGCCTTCGACGCCTACGGGCCGCTGGCGGTGCTGCACTCCACGGCCGAGCTGCACCGCTGGCTGATCGACCATGCCTGAGCCAGGGCCGGCTGCCGAGACCACGCCGCTGCGCCTGTGCGCCGGCGCCGACCTGGCCGAGAAAGGCAAGGCGCTGGTGTTCGACGTGCTGCTGTGGGGCCAGCCCGCGCGCGCCTTCGCGTTGCGCTTCGACGGGCGCGTGGTGGCCTACATCAACCGCTGCGCCCACGTGCCGGTGGAGATGGACTGGCAGCCCGGCGAGTTCCTGGACAGCAGCCGGGAGTGGATCCTGTGCTCCATCCACGGCGCGGCCTACGAGCCGGCCACGGGGCGCTGCGTGGGCGGACCGTGCGGGCGAGGGCGGCTGCGGGCGCTGCGCGTCGAGGAACGGGGCTCGCAGGTGTATTGGTATCCTTGTGCGGCCGTCCGGCCGCCCTTGCCGGCTGAACCTTCTGCAGAGAGCTCCCCACCATGAACGACGAAGCCCGGCCCGGCGATGTGCCGGATACACCGCCCACGCCGCCGCGCGAGGCCGCCCCGCCGCCGCGCGCGAGCTACGAGGCCGTGATGGAACAGGTGGCGCGCGAGTTCGTGCGTGAGCGTCGCAGCGAGCGGCGCTGGCGCATCTTCTTTCGCCTGGCCTGGCTGGGCCTGTTCCTGGCCATTGCTTGGGCGCTGCTGGTGCAGCGCTCGCACGTGGCCGGGCCCAGCGGCGTCCCGCACACGGCGCTGATCGAGGTGCGCGGCGAGATCGCCGTGGACACCGAAGCCAACGCCGAGGACATCGTCGCCGCGCTGCGCACCGCCTTCGAGGACCGTGCCGCGCAGGCCGTGGTGCTGCGCATCAACAGCCCCGGCGGCTCGCCGGTGCAGGCCGGGATCATCAACGACGAGATCCGCCGCCTCAAGGCACTGCACAAGAAGCCGGTCTATGCCGTGGTGGAGGAGATGTGCGCTTCCGGCGCCTACTACATCGCCGTGGCTGCCGACGAGATCTTCGTGGACAAGGCCAGCCTGGTGGGCTCCATCGGCGTGCTCATGGACGGCTTCGGCTTCACCGGGCTGATGGACAAGCTCGGCATCGAGCGGCGGCTGCTCACCGCGGGCGACAACAAGGGCATGCTCGACCCCTTCTCGCCGCAGAACCCGCAGCAGCGCGCCTTCGCGCAGGCCATGATCGACCAGATCCACCAGCAGTTCATCAAGGTCGTCAAGGACGGCCGCGGCGAGCGGCTCAAGGAAACGCCGCAGACCTTCTCGGGCCTGTTCTGGAACGGCGAGGACGCCGTGGCGCAAGGCCTGGCCGACCACTTCGGCAACCTCGACCACGTCGCGCGCGAGGTGGTCAAGGCCGAGGAGGTCATCGACTACACGCCCAAGGAGAACGTGGCCGAACGCCTGGCCAAGCGCTTCGGCGCAGCCGTCGGCGCCGGCGCGGTGCGCGCGCTGCAGACCTCGGTGCAGCTGCGCTGAGCCGCGGTCGCCGCCACGAGGTCCGGCCAATGCGGGGACACGCCATCGACGCGGCCGGGAGGCCCGAAGGCCTCGGGCTGGGCCAACGCCGCCAGCCATGCGTTTGCTGATCGTCGAGGACGACGCCCAGCTCGGCGAGGCGCTGGCCGCGGGCCTGCGCCAGGTCGGCCACACGGTGGACTGGTTCCGCGACGGAGCGCAGGCCGACGCCGCGCTGGACGCCACTGACTATGACGCGCTGGTGCTCGACCTGGGCCTCCCTGGCGCCGACGGCATGGAGTGGCTGCGCCGCTGGCGCGGGAAAAGGAATCTGGCGCTGCCGGTGCTGATCCTCACCGCGCGCGACGGCGTCGAGCAGCGCATCGCCGGCCTGGACGCCGGTGCCGACGACTACCTCATCAAGCCGATCTCGATCGACGAGCTCGCGGCCCGGCTGCGTGCCCTGCTGCGCCGGGCCACGGGCCGCACCCAGGAGGTGTGGACCCACGGCGCGCTGAGCTACGAGCCGGCCACGCGGCAGGTGCTCTGGCGCGGTGCGCCGGTCAGGCTCACCGGCCGCGAGCTCACGCTGCTGGAAGTGCTGCTGATGCATCCGCAGCGCGTGCTGTCCAAGGCGCAGTTGCGCGAGAAGCTCTACGACTGGGACGACGCCGGGCCCGAGAGCAACGCGCTGGAGGTCCACGTGCACAACCTGCGCCGCAAGATCCATCCCGGCGTGGTGCGCACGCTGCACGGCGTGGGCTACGCGCTCGGCGCGGCCGAAAGCTTGACGTGAGCCTGCAGCGGCGGCTGCTGGTGGTGCTGCTGCTGTGCGCCCCGCTGGCATGGGCCGTCGCGCTGCTGGTGTCGGCCAACCGCACGCGCCACGAGGTCAACGAGTTCTTCGACACCAACATCATCCGGCTCGCGCGCCAGGTGCAGGCCACGCTGCGCAAGGCCGATGCCGCGGGGGCACCGTCCTCGGCGCAGGAGGGCCCTTCGGGCGAAGCCGATCTGCGCGACGCCGCCATCGCGGTCTGGAATGCCCGGGGCGAGCTGCAGATGGTGGACCGCGAAGGCGCGCGGCTGCCCTACCGGCCCGACGCCGCCGGCTTCGTCGAGCTGACGCTCGACGGCGACGCGTGGCATGTGTACTACCTGCAGTCGCCGCGCGGCGACTGGCTGGTCGCCGCCGGGCAGCGCGGCTACGAGCGCGACGAGGTGGTGTGGAACCTGGTCTTCAGCCACCTGCTGCCCTGGCTGCTGGTGCTGCCGGTGCTGCTGGGCGCCATGGCCTGGGGCGTGCGGCGGGCGCTGGCACCGGTGCGCGGCCTCACGGCCGAGCTGCGCTCCCGCAACGCCGACGACCTCCAGCCCGTGCCCGTGGACCACGCGCCGCGCGAGCTGCAGCCGTTGCTGGCGGCCATGAACGGGCTGTTCGCGCGCGTGGAGGCCACACTGGCGCGGGAGCGGCGCTTCACCGCCGATGCGGCGCACGAGCTGCGCACACCGCTGGCGGTGCTGCGCGCGCAGTGGGATGTGCTGCGCCGCGCCGCCGATCCGGCCGAGCGCGAGCAGGCCCAGGCCCGCCTGGGCGCCGGGCTGGACCGCATGGACCGGCTGGTGACGCAGATGCTGGCGCTGTCGCGCCTGGAGGCCACCGAGCGGCTGCCGCGCAGCGCGCCGGTGGCGTGGGTGCCGGTCGTGGAGCAGGTCATGGGCGACGTGCTGGCACTGGCCGAGCGGCGCGACATCGAACTGGCCTGCCACTGGCCGCCGGCGGATGCGCCGGCCTTCCCGCTGCAGGGCGACGTCGACCTGCTGGCCGTGCTGCTGCGCAACCTGCTGGACAACGCCGTGCGCTACGCGCCGCGGGGCTCCACGGTGGCGCTGTACTTCGACGCCGGGGAGCTGCGCGTGGAGAACGACGGTCCGCCGCTGCCGGCCCAGGTGCTGCAGCACTTGGGCGAGCGCTTCCATCGCCTGGACGGGCAGGCCGAGAGCGGCAGCGGCCTGGGCGTGTCGATCGCGCGGCGCATCGCCGCGCTGCACGGGCTGGCGCTGGCACACGGCACGCGCGCGGACGGCCGTGGCGTGGTGGCGCGGCTGTTCAGGGCGCCTTGACCTTGGCCAGCAGCGCGCGCGCCTCCTCGCGCCGGCCGGTGTCGGCGATCTGGCGGCCCGGCCGCGGCGGCGCCTGCAGCGCCCGCTCCAGGTACGGCGTCGCCTCGTCGGCGTGCTTGGTTTCCACCAGGTACTCGGCGTAGAAGAAGTTCGGGTCGATGCCCTTGGGATTGATCGTCAGCGCCTTGCGCAGCAGCTCGCCAGCCTTGGCCTTGTCGCCAAAGCCCAGCGGCCAGCCCGGCACCTTGTAATAGAGCACGCCCAGGCTGTTGTAGGCCGAGCCGTCGAGCACGTTGCCGTCGATCTGGATCGCCTGCTCGTACAGCGCCTTGGCCTGCTTGGCCAGGGACAGCGCGCCCAGGCCGCCTTTCTCGCCGGCCCAGGAGCTGACGATGATCCCTTCCCACACCAGCGGCTCGCTGCGGCCGGGGAAGCTCGCGCTGACCTGGTGCGCCTTGGCCGCCAGGGCCTCGAAGCGCTTCTCGCGCTCGGCGGCCGGGGTCTGGTAGCGGATCACCTCCCAGTCGTGCTGAAGCTCGGTGACGGCGTCGTCCACGGGGGCGGCGGTGGCCAGGACGGGCAGTGCGCCGCACAGGGCCAGCAGGCCCGCAAGGGTCTTGTTCATGAGGGTTTTCTTTGGGACAGCGGTTGGGAAGGGAATGCCTGCAGGCTGCGGCGGTGCTGGCGGAAGGAGCCGTCGAACAGGGCGCCGAGCAGGCCGTTCAGGCGCACGGCCAGGCGCTCGGGGAAACCGATGAAGCGCTCCGCGGCCTCGCTCTCGATGAGCGCCAGCAGCGCCGCGGCGACCGTCTCGGGGCTGTCCATGGCGGTGCCGGTGGCACGGTTGTAGGCCTCGACCTCGGCGTCGTTGAAGGCGGTGCGCGTGCTGCGCGGGCCCAGGATCTGCACCCGCACCGGGGTGTCGGCCAGCTCGCGCCGCAGGGCCTCGGCGAAGCCGTGCAGGCCGGCCTTGCTGGCGCCGTAGACCGAGAAGCCCGGCAGCCCGATGCGTCCGAGCGCGGAGCCGACGAAGACGAGCTGCGCGTACCGCTGGGCCAGCAACTGTGGCAGCAGCGCCTGCGTCAGCCGCATCGGCGCGAGCAGGTTCAGGTCCAGGACTTCGTCCATGCGCGACGGCGGCATCCCGGCCAGGGCGCCGAAGCCCGGCACGCCCGCGGCGTGCACCACGATGTTGGGCTGCCACTGCGCAGCGGCCCGGGCCACGGTGGCGATGCCATCCTCCCGCGCCAGGTCAGCCTGCACCCAGGCGGTGCCCATGGGCAGCGCCGGCATGGCGGAGCGTCCGACCCCCATCACCGCGGCGCCGGAGCGCAGCAGCGTGCGCGCCATGGCCTGGCCAATGCCGCCGCTGGCGCCGGTCAGCAGCACCCGCGCTTCGGCGGCTTTCATGCCGCCTCCGCGACGGCGGGCAGCGGCAGGCCGCGGAAGACGTCGCCGTACAGGCGGAAGAAGGCGCGCGCGGCGTGCACGATGGCGGCCTGGTCGCGCGGGTCGCCGATGCGGTCCATCAGCCGCGCGAAGTGAGCGGTGTGCTCCTGGTCCAGCGTGCCGTGGGAGCGCAGGTAGCTGAAGGCGGCATCGGGCAGCCGCAGCCGCAGTTGGATGGCGTCGGCCGCGCGCAGCGCCAGCGCCACGCTGGTGCCTTCGAGCACGTGCACCATGCCGAAGAAGCCCAGCGGGTTGCCTCGCGCGATGGTGTCGTAGGCGTAGGCCACCATCACCTCGGTAGCGTGGCCCGGCGCGCCGTGGCGCACGGCCTCGGCGTCGCCGCCGCAGGCCGTGATGTCGTTCAGGATCCATTCGTCGTGCCCGGCCTCCTCGGCGATGTACTCGTCCAGCGGGCCGCGCAGCCAGTCGTGCCGCGGCGGCAGCGCCGCGCGCGTGGCCTGCAGCAGCGGCACGGTGTGGCGCACGTGGTGGTAGGCCTCGCGCAGGAAGGCCTGGTAGCTCGGGAGGGAGACCTCGCCGCGCAGGCAGCCCTGGATGATGGGCACCTCCAGCAGCGAGCGGCGCGCGGCGTCGGTCTGTTCCAGGAGTTGGGCGAAAAAGCTCATGGCGGTCGGCTGTCGGTTCAGGCAGTGGCGGGTGTGGGGTTGTCGGCGGTATCAGCCGGTGCCGGGAGGTCCAGCGTGTCGGCATGGCGGCGCAGGATCGCTGCGCGCAGCGGCCGGCCGTTGGGGGTGGACAGGCCCGAGGCGGCGTCGAAGGCGGCGCGGGCTCGGGTCCAGCGCGCGACGCGGGCGTAGTCGGGCAGGGTGGCGTTGGCGGTGTCCACGGCCGCCTGCAGCGCCGCCTCGGAGGCCCGTGGATCCAGCGGCCACAGCACGGCGCTGAGCGCGGGCTGGCCGTCGCCGAAGACCACCGCCTGCGCCACGGCTGGGTGGCTGCGCAGCGCGGTCTCCACCCACTCCGGCGACACGTTGCGGCCGAAGGACGTGATCAGCACGTGCTTGCGGCGCCCGCGCACGTGGACGTAGCCGTCGGCATCGATGTGGCCGAGGTCGCCGGTAGGCCACCAGGGTGGCACCGGGGAGGGATCGCCCAGGTAGCCGCTGAACAGGCTGCCGCCGACTTCCAGCTCGCCGTCGGCCGCGACACGGAGGCGCGCATGCGGCAGCGCGCGGCCGGCGCTGCCCGGGCGCTGGGCGCCGGGCAGGTTCAGCGTCTGCACCGAGGCGCCTTCGGACAGCCCGTAGCCCTCGCAGGCCGGGATGCCCAGCGCCTGCGCGGCGTGCAGCAGCGGCTCGCCCACCGCGGCGCCGCCCACGGCCACGAGCCGCAGCGAGTCCGGCGCGCGCCGGCCGCTGCGCTGTAGCTCGCCGCACCAGGCGCGCAGCATTTGCGGCAGCAGGATCAGGCTGTGCGGCCGGTGGCGCTCGACCACGCCCTGGAAGCACGCGGCGTCGAAGCTCGACGAGCCCGACAGTCCCAGCGCCTGCAGCGGCAGCGTCACGCAGGTGGCGCCCTGGGCGAGCGGCGCCATCAGGCCGGCGATGTTCTCCAGCAGCACCGCGAAAGGCAGGGCGTTGAGGTGGCGCTCGATGCCCAGTGGCGCCGTGGCCTCGGCCAGTCCGCGCGCGACCCGCTGCATCGCGTCGGCGCCCAGGCACACGCCCTTGGGCGCACCGGTGGTGCCGGAAGTGAAGGTGATCTTGGCCGTGCCCGGCGGCAGCGTGACCGGCGCCGCGGGCAGCGGCGCCTGCAGCAGTGTCTCGCCGGCGACCTGGACCGGGTTCCAGGGCAGCGCCGGCCAGCCCGCGGCCAGCATCGGCAGGGCCAGCAGCGTGTCCACGCCGGCGGCGGCCAGGGCATGCCGCATCTGCTGCGGCGTGAAGAACAGGGGCAGCGGTACGTGCACCACGTCCGCGCGCAGCGTGGCCATGTCGAGCGCGACGAAGGCCGGCGTGTTGTCCAGCACCGAGGCCAGCACGCGCGTGCCGGCCTGGCGCAGGGCTGCCGTGGCCGCGTCGATGGCGCGCTCCAGCTCGACCGCCGGCCAGGCGTGGTGCCCGTCGTCCAGTGCCGGCCTCATGCAGGGTCTCCGCGGCGGGCCAGCCCCTGCAGGGCCAGCTGCAGCTGGCCCGCCACCACCACCGGGCTGTGCTCGTAGTAACGGCCCCAATCGGCGGCCTGGGTGCCCAGGGCGGCCGGATCGGCCCGGCCCAGCGCCATTTGCGCGATGCCCAGCCGCACGAACAGGTGCCGCAGCTCCCGCGTCAGCGTGCAGACGCCCCACTGGAAGCCGCAGGCGGCCAGGTGCGGGCCGATCTCGCGGATGAGGCGGCGGCCTTCGCCGGCACGGCTGGCCGCCAGGTGGCCCAGCTCCACGATGCTCGCGCGCTGCGGCGCGGCGCCGGCGTGGCGCTCCAGCAGCGTCTCGACCGGCGCTTCCAGGTAGTGCTCCAGGAACAGCGGCCCCTGCGCAGCCGAGCGGTAGCCCGCAGCAGACACTACCTCCCCGCTGGCGGGGTCCCGCAGGCTCACCAGCACCGGCGCGAAGTGCCGCACCCGGGCCCCGTAGCGGCGGCGGTAGACCTCGTGGATGAAGGCCTCGACGGCGTCACGGCCGGCCGAGTCGGGACCATGGACCCGCAGGCCCGGCCGCCTGGCCGGGGCGCACATCGAAGGATCCGCCGGCTCCCGCGGCGGTAGGGACAGGGACAGCACACATGCTCCTCGAAAGACGCCGCGCGGCGCGGCGGAGACTTCTTCGTGGGCGTGATGCTGGGGAAGGGGGATGAAGGAGGAATTAAGGGAGGCGGGCGCGGTGAGTTGGCGCCTTCTTACTTAATGGGTTGGAGCGGGCGTCGTCGTAAGTGCGAAGGGGCGTGGGTGTCCAGGAAAATTTCCGCGCCGTGGCATCTCGTGAGCCAAGCCGTTTCGCCTCCTGCTTCGTCACTCCCGCGAAGGCGGGAGTCCATGCGGCCCCCAAGCCGCCGCAAGCAGATCGGGTGGAACGTCGGGGCTCAGGTCCTGGTTCGCAGCGTCCAGGCTTCGTGCTGACGTGGGACCGCCTGGATTCCCGCCTTCGCGGGAATGACGGAGTCGTTGGCGAGGCAGCTCAGCTCCCGGCCAACGTCCAGCCACTTTCCCCGGACAGCAGTGAGCGAAGGCCAGGGGCGTGGAATGAGACTGTCAGCGCACCCCCGCCGGCGTCAGCCGGCGCGAATTGACCGGATCCCGGAACACCAGTGGCTGTTCACGCACCGGCGCCGGTGCGCCGCTTTCGGCGCGCTGCACCGCTTCCTGCACCAGGTGGTGGTGCGGACTCTTGGCACACACCGGGTCGGCGGCCTCGGCGTCGTGGGCGATCAAATAAGCCTGGCAGCGGCAGCCGCCCAGGTCCTGTTCCTTGTGCTCGCAGCTGGCGCAGGGCTCCTTCATCCAGCCCGTGCCGCGGTAGCGGTTGAAGCCCTCGGAATCGAACCAGGCCGCGCGCAGCGAACTCTCGCGCACATTGGGAAAGCTGAGGCCCGGCAGCATCTTGGCGGTGTGGCAGGGCAGCAGGTCGCCGTCGGGCGTGACGGTGATGAACATGTTCCCCCAGCCGTTGACGCACTTCTTGGCCCGGCCCTCGTGGTAGTCCGGCGCGACGAAGAACAGCTTCATCCGGTCGCCCAGCTTCAGGCGCCAGGCGTCGGTCACGGCCTCGGCGCGCCGCAGCTGCTCGCGCGTGGGCAGCAGCTGCTCGCGGTTGAGGAAGGCCCAGGAGTAGTACTGCGTGTTGGCCAGCTCCACGTACTCCGCGCCCAACTCGTCGGCCAGGGCGATGATCGGGTCGATGTGGTCGATGTTGAGGCGGTGCAGCACCACGTTCATCACCATCGGCCAGCCCTGTTCCTTGATCAGCGCGGCGACGCGGCGCTTCAGCTCGAAGGTCTTGGTGTGCGAGAGGAAGTCGTTGACTTCCCTGGTCGAGTCCTGGAACGAGAGCTGCACGTGGTCCAGCCCCGCCGCCTTGAGCGCCCGGGCGCGCTGGGGCGTGAGACCCACGCCCGAGGTCAGCAGGTTGGTGTAGTAGCCCAGGCGGTGCGCCTCGGCGACGAGATCTTCCAGGTCCTCGCGCAGCAGCGGCTCGCCGCCGGAGAAGCCGCACTGCACGGCACCCAGCTCGCGGCCCTCGCGCAGCACGCGCAGCCACTCGGCGGTGGACAGCTCCTGATCGTGCCGGGCGAAATCGACCGGGTTGTAGCAAAACACGCAGTGCAGCGGGCAGCGGTACGTGACCTCCGCCAGCAGCCACAGCGGCGGGCCGGGGCGCGCCGCGGCCAGCGCGGCGCTGGTGGCGGGCAGGGGCGATGACATCAGGCGGCCTCCCACTCCAGCCAGCGCTGCTTGCCGGCAATCTCCATGAAGGCCACCACGTCCTTCTCCAGGCCCTGCATGCCGAAAGCCTGCTCCAGCTCCTCGACGATCCGCGCCACGCTGCGCGTGCCGTCGCAGCGCCTGAGGATCTCGCCGCCGCTCTGGTTGAGTTTCACCATGCCTTCCGGGTAGAGCAGCACGAAGCAGTTCTGGACTTCCTCCCACTGCAGCCTGAACCCGCGGCCGATGCGCGGGCTGCTTTCCAGCGGCGGCGCGGCGTTCACGTGTTGACTCCGTAACGCTGCGCCATGGCGTCGTTCATGGCCCACAGGATGTCGAGCTTGAACTGCAGGATCTCCAGCGCCCGCTCCTGCAGCGCGCGGGTGTTGAAGTGGTCCAGCGTGATCGCCAGGCCCTGCTCCACGTCGCGCCGCGCCTGGCTGACGCGGTTGCGGAAGTAGGTCAGCCCCTCGGCCTCGATCCATCCGTAGTGCTGCGGCCAGGTCGCCAGGCGCTGCTTGTGGATCTCGGGCGCGAACAGCTCCGTCAGCGAGGAGCACACCGCCTCCTGCCACGGCGCCTTGCGCGCGAAGTTCACATACGCGTCCACCGCGAAGCGCACGGCCGGGACGAGATGGCGCAGGTCCTCGACCTCCTTGCGGCTCAAGCCCACGGCCTGCGCCAGCCGCAACCAGGCCTCGATGCCGCCCGGGTCCTTGATGCCGCCGATTTCAAAACCGTCGTGGTCCAGGATGCGCTGCACCCAGCCGCGGCGCACTTCGCGGTCGGGGCAGTTGGCCATCACGTTCGCGTCCTTCACGGGAATCGCGATCTGGTAATAGAACCGGTTGGCCACCCAGCCCCGCACCTGCTCCGGCGTGGCCTTGCCGGTGTTGAGCATCACGTTGAACGGGTGGTGGATGTGATAGCTGCGTCCGCGCTCGCGCAGCTTGGCTTCGAACTCCTCGCGGCTCCAGGCCGGGCGGTCGTCATGGGCGGGGGCGGCTTGGTACAGGATGTCGGCGCGCATGATGGGTCTCCGTTGTCGTTGTGTTGTTGAGGCTCAGAGGTCGAGGGTCATGCCGTCCTCGCACACGGTGATGCCCGCGCGGTCGAGCTCGGCGCGCTCGGCCGAGTCCTCGTCGAGGATGGGATTGGTGTTGTTGATGTGGATGAGCAGGCGGCGGGTGGAGGGGGGCAGCTTGTCCAGCCACTCGACCATGCCGCCCGGGCCGCTCTGCGCCAGGTGGCCGATGTCGCGCGCGGTCTTGCGGCTCAGGCCCAGGCGCTGCATCTCGTCGTCGGTCCAGAAGGTGCCGTCCACCAGCACGGCGTCGGCCTGGTGCATGGCGTCGAACACCTGCGCGTCGATCTCGCCCAGGCCCGGCGCGTAGAACAGCGTGCGCCCGCTGCGCGGGTCCGTGACCAGCAGCCCGATGTTGTCGCCTGGCTCCGGCGCGTCACGGTGCGGCGAGTAGGGCGCGGCCTTGCTGGAGAGCGCAATGGCGCGGAACACCAGCGGCGCCAGCCCCGGGATCTCGAAGGCCGAGCCGTCGGGCTGGATGCGGTGGCGGTCCACGCCGCAGTAGTGCGTGAGCACGCGCAGCACCGGGTTGCCCTCGCTCAGGTCCTGCGCCACCGGGTCGGTGCACCACAGCGGCAGCGGGCTGGTGCGCTCGCGCAGCATGAACAGGCCCGTGGCGTGGTCGATCTGGCCGTCGATGAGCAGCACCGCGGCGATGGCGCTGTCGCGCAGGCTGCGCCCGGGCTGCAGTGCCGGCGTGGCCTTGATCTGCTGGAGGATGTCCGGCGAGGCGTTGAGCAGCAGCCCGTCGGCGCCCGCGTCGGGCTGGATGAAGAGGGAAGACTGCGTGCGGGCCTTGGCGCGCACGGTGCCGGCGCGCTGTCCGGCGCAGTTGCGGCAGTTGCAGTTCCACTGCGGAAAGCCTCCGCCGGCGGCGGAGCCCAGGATGGTGATGCGCATGGCGTCCCGTGATCCCGTGATCTGGATGTGCGCGGGGCGGCACGGCTCGCACCGTGCCGCCCCGGCTTGGTCGCTGTCAGTCGATCAGCGAGCCGCCACGTACATCGTGATTTCGAAGCCGAAACGCAGATCGGTGGCGGTAGGGGTCGTCCATTGCATGCTCAGGTCTCCTTGTGGTGGCGCGGCGCCTTGTGAGTCTTGGAGCGTCCGCGGGAACGTCGTTCCAGGCGCCATCGTCTCGCCGACGGCCGGTGCGCCACAGGCGGGAGGTCTGGAATCGCGCCTCATGAAAATCATGAATCTGCGGCGGACACCCCGCGCCGCGCCGGGGTGCTTGCCGTGGCCGATACCATCGCCGCGTGTCTTCCGAGCTGTACGCATCACCGCTGCGCACCCACGCCTGGCCCGTGGGCCACGACCACGTGCTGCACGTGGAGGAATGGGGCCGTGACGACGGCCTGCCCGCGCTGCTGCTGCACGGCGGCCCGGGCTCCGGCTGCAGCCCGCTGCTGCGCCAGGGTTTCGACCTGGAGCGCTATCGCCTGATCTGTCCGGACCAGCGTGGCGCCGGGCACAGCGTGCCGCGCGGCAGCCTGCTGAAGAACACCACCGAAAAGCTGCTGGACGACCTGTGGCTGCTGCGCCGGCGCCTGGGCATCGAGCGCTGGCTGGTGGTGGGCGGCTCCTGGGGCGCGACGCTGGCCCTGGCGCATGCGCTGGACCAGCCCGAGGCGGTCAGCGGGCTGCTGCTGCGCAACACCTTCCTGGCGCGCGAGGAGGACATCGCCGCTTTCTTCGACGGCGCGCCGGAGGAACTGGCCCAAGGGTGGCGCACGCTGCCCGAAATGGAAGCCGAGGCGGCGCGGGCGCTGTCGCTGCGCTGGTGGTGGTGGGAACGGCAGCGCTGCGGGCACGACGAGGGCACCGCGGCGCCCGAGGGCGAGGCGCTGGCCGCGCTGGTGGACCGCTACCGCGTGCAGGCGCACTACCTGCGCCAGGGCTGCTGGCTGCAGTCGCCACCGCTGCTGGAGCGCTGCGCGGCGCTGCCGCGCGTGCCGGTGCACCTGCTGCACGGCGCGCAGGACGCCGTGTGCCCGCCCGAAGGCGCGCTTGCGCTGCAGGCCGCCGTGCCCTGGGCGACGCTGGAGATGCTGCCCGGCGTGGGCCACGACCCGGCGCACCCGCTGCTGCAGGCGGCGCTGCGGCGCGCGCTGGACGCCTTCGCGGCGCAGGGTGACTTCGGGGGGCTGCCATGAGCGTGCTGGATCGTCCCGGCACGAGCCAGCCGCCAGCCGCCCCGGACACCGACGCGCCGGCGCAGCCCGCAGCCGCCGCGCCGCGCCGCGGCTCCTGGGGCCTGCGCGCGCAGGTCAACGGGCTGGTGGGCGTCCTGACGCTGCTGTTCGTCGCCTGGCTGCTGGTGCTCAAGCTCAACAACCTGCGCGACTCCGTGAAGGAGGAGGTCGTCGCCGCCAACCGCGTCGCGACGCAGCTGCTCAACCGCACCGCCTGGCTCTACGCCGCGCAGGGCACGCCGGGAATGCTGGCCTTCCTCAACGGCGTGGGGCGCATCCGCTCCAACGACGTCACGCTCACCGATGCGCAGGGGCGGGTGCTCTATACCTCACCGCCTTCGCCCTACAAGGCGGGGCGCGACGCGCCGGAGTGGTTCGCGCACTACATCGCGCCCGAGCCGCTGATGCAGGCCTACGAATTCCCCGACGGGCGGCTGGAGGTCACGGCCAACGCCTCGCGCGCCGCGCTGGACGCCTGGGACGAACTGCTGCGCTTCACGGCCGTGGCGCTGGCGCTGCTGGTGGCGCTCAACGCGCTGGTGTTCTGGCTGGTGGGGCGCGCGGTGCGGCCCTTCGGGCGCATCGTGCGGGCGCTGGAACAGCTGGAATCGGGCCGTTTCGACGTGCGGCTGCCGCCGCTGCCGGGCACCGAGGCGGCGGCCATCGGCAGCGCCTTCAACCGCATGGTGGCGCAGCTGCGCACCCACATCGACACCGAGAAGCGCGCCGTGCTGGCCGAGCGCCGGCTGGGCGACAGCCGCGAGCTCGCGCGCTGGCTGGACGACCACATCGAGCAGGAGCGCCGCACCATCGCGCGCGAACTGCACGACGAGTTCGGGCAGTCCGTCACCGCCATCCGCAGCTTGGCGCTGGCTGTGGCGCGGCGCGTGCCGGACGAGGAGTCGCGCCAGGCGGCGCAGCTCATCGCCGACGAGTCCCTGCGGCTGTACGACGCCATGCACGGGCTGATTCCGCGCCTGGCGCCGCTGGTGCTGGACAGCATGGGCCTGAGCGCCGCGCTGCAAGACCTGGTCGAGCGCATGCGCCGGACGCATCCCGGGCTACAGCTGTCGCTGGTGCTGCCCTGCGGGATGCCGGCGCTGGTCACCGAGGCGGCGCTGGCGCTGTACCGCGCCGCGCAGGAAGGGCTGACCAACGCGCTGCGCCACGGTGCGGCGCAGCGCATCGAGATCAAGCTCTGGGTCGAGGCCGGTGCGCTGCGGCTGCGGCTGCGCGACGACGGCCGCGGCCTGCCCGCGCAGTGGCAGGAGCGCCCGGGCCATCACGGCCTGCGCTGGTTGGACGAGCGCGTCAGCGCCCAGGGCGGGCGGCTGAGCGTGCAGCCCGCCGCGCCACAGGGCGTGGAGCTGGAGGTGTGGCTGCCGCTGCAGCCACCGGACGACCCACAGGCCACGCCATCGGCGGCGCGGCCGGATCAGGACGACGAGGAGAAGCCGTGAGGACAACGCCATCCCGGGCCGGGAGGTGCGCGCCGTGACGCGGGTGCTGCTGGTGGACGACCACGCGCTGGTGCGCATGGGCTTTCGCATGCTGCTGGCCGATGCCGGCATGGAAGTGGTGGGCGAGGCCGGCGACGGCGAGCAGGCCTGCCAGCTCTACGCCTCGGTGCGCCCCGACGTGGTGCTGATGGACCTGTCCATGCCGGGCATGGGTGGCCTGGAAGCGGTGCGCCGGCTGCTGGCGCAGGACGCGCGCGCGCGCATCCTGGTGCTGTCGGCGCACGAGGACACGGCGCATCCGCAGCGCGTGCTGCGCGCCGGCGCGCTGGGCTATCTGGCCAAGCGCGTGGCGCCCGACGAGCTCGTGGCCGCGGTGCGGGCGGTGGCGCAGGGGCGGCGCCACGTGGACGCGCGCACCGCGCAGGCGCTGGCGCTGGCGCAGCTCGAAGGCGACGCCAGCCCGGTGGAGCTGCTGAGCGAGCGCGAGTTCGCCGTCTTCATCCAGCTCGCGCGCGGGCGCAGCGTGGCGCAGATCGCCAGCGATCTGAAGCTCTCGCCCAGCACCGTGGGCACGCACCTCTACCACGTGAAGCAGAAGCTGAACGCCAGCAACCAGTCCGAGCTCACGCTGGTGGCGCTGCGCTGGGGGCTGATCCAGGCCTGAGCGCGGGGCAATCCCCGGGGCCAGGCCTTGCGAATGCGTCGCGTCCAGAGCGGGTTGCTAGGGGCAAGCCGTACCGCCTCGGGGCACCGGACCACAATCCTTACTTCCCTAGTCAACAACAGAACAAGGAGTGCTTCATGAAGGGTGATCCGCAAGTCATCGACTTCCTCAACGCCCAGCTCAAGAACGAGCTCACGGCCATCAACCAGTACTTCCTGCACTACCGGATGCTCAAGCACTGGGGCTTCGGCCGCATGGCCAAGCACGAGTACGAGGAGTCGATCGAGGAGATGAAGCATGCGGACAAGCTCATTGACCGCATCCTCATGCTCGAAGGCCTGCCCAACCTGCAGGACCTGGGCAAGCTGCTCATCGGCGAGAACGCCATCGAGGTGCTGAGCTGCGACCTGAAGCTGGAAGTGGGCTCCGCCGTGGTGCTGCGCGACGCCATCGCCCACTGCGAGACGGTGCGCGACTACGTGACGCGCGACCTGCTCACCGACATCCTCGACGACACCGAGGAACACATCGAGTACCTCGAAACCCAGATCGACCTCGTGGGCCAGGTCGGCGAGCAGAACTACCTGCAGTCGCAGATGGACCACAGCGGCTCCTGAGCGGGCCGCCGTCTCAGGGGCGACGGGCGCGGTGGCGCATTCCTTGCCGCGCCCGCTACCCGGCTCCTTTGCCACCGGGGAAACCCACCAGCCAAGGCCCCTGGAGACGCAAGGAATAATTGCTGAGAAGCATTCTCATTTGAGATACTGGCTGCACTTCATCAGTGAGTGCCGCCATGATCGTCTGCCTCTGCCACCGTATCAGCGACCGCGACATCCGCGAGGCGGTGCGCACCGGAACCCGCGATTTCGAGACGCTGCAGGACGAAACCTGCATCGCCCGCAACTGCGGCTGCTGCGAGGATTGCGCGGTGGAGACCTTCGAGGAAGCGCTGGCCAAGCATGCCGCGTCCACCAGCATCGCCGCGGCGACGAACCTGCCCGCCGCCCCGGTGCCGGCCGCGCCGCGCCGGGTGATCTCCCTGGTGGCGGTCTGAGCCCGCGGTAGTTCTTTACTCCCTGATGTGCCGATGCCCGCTTCAAGCGGGCATCGTTGTTTTGGGGCGCCGGTTTCCCGGCCTGCGCCTTACTGCTTCGGCGGAATCCGCAGCACCTGGCCCGGATAGATCTTGTTCGGGTCCGACAGCATGGGCTTGTTGGCCTCGAAGATGCGGTTGTACTCGTTGGCGTTGCCGTAGTACTTGGCCGAGATCTTGGAGAGCGTGTCGCCCGAGGCCACGGTGTGGAACTGCGCCGGCGCCTGCGAGGCGTTCTGCACCTGGTCCGTGGAGGCCGCCTGCGCGCCGGCCACCGTCATCTGGTCCGTCACCGCCGCCACGCCCTGCACGTTGCCGCAGGCCAGCAGCACCTTCTCCTTGGTTGCCTGGTCCGGCGCCTGGCCGGCGACGGTGGCGGTGGAACTGGCGCCGTCGAAGCTGATCTGCAGCCCCTGCACCTGCAAGCCCAGTTGCTGCACGTAGCGCTCGATCGCGTCTCCCGCTTCCTGGTTCAGCCGCGCCACGTCCGCCTGCGTCGGCGCCGCGGCCGGGGCTGGGGCCGCGGCGGGCTTGTCCTCGCCACGGTGGAACAGCTTCTCGCCCGCTTCCTTCACGAAATTGAACAGACCCATGGGTGCTCCTTGCATGTTTCGGAGTTTCGGAACCACAGGCTTCAGCAGGCAGTGTGCCCTTCAGCCTGGGGCGCTCCGGAGGATACCGGGGTGACGTGGGGTGCGGCGCCTTTCACCGCGCGCCACGTCGAGAGTGGCCGCTCAGGCCGGACGCAGCATCCCGCGCGTCTCGATGAAGTCCACCACCTCCTGCAGGCCCTGCCTGGTGCGCAGGTTCGTCATCACGTAGGGGCGGTTGGGGCGCATGCGCCGGGTGTCCGCTTCCATCACCGACAGGTCCGCGCCGACGTGGGGCGCCAGGTCGGTCTTGTTGATGACGAAGAGGTCGCTCTTGGTGATGCCGGGGCCGCCCTTGCGCGGGATCTTCTCGCCCGCGGCCACGTCGATGACGTAGAGGGTCAGGTCCGACAGCTCGGGGCTGAAGGTGGCGGCCAGGTTGTCGCCGCCGGACTCGATGAACACCACGTCCGCGTCCGGAAATTTCTCCAGCATGCGGTCCACGGCTTCGAGGTTGATGGAGGCGTCCTCGCGAATGGCGGTGTGCGGGCAGCCGCCGGTCTCCACGCCCATGATGCGCTCGGGGTCCAGCGCGCCGGCCACGGTCAGCAGCCGCTGGTCTTCCTTGGTGTAGATGTCGTTGGTGACCACCACCAGGTCCCAGCGCTCGCGCATGGTCTTGCACAGCATCTCGACCAGGGTGGTCTTGCCCGAGCCCACCGGGCCGCCCACGCCCACGCGCAGCGGCGGTAGTTTCTTGGTGCGGTTGGGAATCGAATGCAGCTTATTCATCGCGTCTCGGGGGTCAGGAACGGAAAAGGCGGGAGTACTGGGTCTCGTGCCGGGCGGACAGGATGGCGAGCATGGGCGTGAAGGCTTGGCGATGGTCGTCGTCCAGGCGCAGCGCGTGCGCCACCGCGGCCGGGATGTCGCGCGCCAGCGCCGCCAGGATGCGTTGCCCGGCGCTCTGGCCCAGCGGCACCGCCTTGAGCGCGGCCTGCACCAGGTTCTCGGCCCAGCCGAAGGCGTGCGCCACCAGCGAGGGCTCCAGCGCCGCGCCGCCACGCGCCGCGCCCAGCGCCCAGGCCACGGGCCAGGTGGGCGGTTTCAGGCTGGCCAGTTGCGCCAGCCGTGGGTCGTCGGCGCCCTCGGGTTGGTTGCGCAGCCACTCCAGCATGGAACGGCCCATCTGCTCGGCCTGCTGGCGCAGCTCGCTGCTCTCGCGCGTGAGCAGCACCCAGTCGTTGAGGGCGCGGACGCGGCCCTCGTCGCCGGCCAGCCACGCGGCATGCGCGGCGGCGACCACGGCCAGGTCCGCGCGCGCCAGTGACAGGTTGAGCTGGTCCAGCAACCAGGCGCTGGCCTGTTCCTCGTTCGTGACCAGCCCGGCCTCGACCGCCGCCTCCAGCGCCTCGGAGTAGCTGAATCCGCCCACCGGCAGCGCCGGCGAGGCGAGCCACAGCAGGTCCAGCAGCGCGCCGGGCGCCATCAGTGGTCGTGCCCGCAGCCGGGGCCGTGCACGTGCGGCACGGGCGCGGACGCGACCGGGATGCCCAGCGGCTTGCCGCGCGAAGGCGCGGCGGCAGCGGGCTGCGCGGCCGGGGCGTGCGCATGCTCGTGCCCGTGGTCATGGCCGCAGCCCGGCCCGTGCACATGGCCGTGGTCATGCGCGTGCGCAGGCCGGTGGCCGTCGCCGTGCGAATGGTCATGGGCGTGGTCGTGCCCGCAGCCGGGGCCATGCACATGCCCATGGTCGTGCTCGTGCCCATGGGCATGCGCGTGGCCGCCCGCCGCATAGGCGCCGGCCTCGGGCTCGAAGGCCGCCTGGGCCTCGGCGACCTGCAGGCCCATCTGGCGCAGCATCTGCGCCAGCACGTGGTCGGGCTCCAGCTTCAGCAGCTCGGGTTGCAGCTCCAGTTGCACGTGGCGGTTGCCCAGGTGGTAGGCGGCGCGCAGCAGGTCGAAGGCGTTGGCGGCGCGCACTTCCAGCACCGGCTGGGGCGCGGCCTGCACCACCACCAGCGAGCCGTCCTCGGCCACGAGCACGTCGCCGCCGCGCACCACGCTGCCGCGCGGCAGGAACACGCCCAGGCGGCGGCCCTGGCTGTCGGTGGCTTCGAAACGGCTCTTCTGGCGCGTGTCCCAGTCGAGCTCCACGGTGGCGGCACGGCGGCGCAGCGCGGGCGCCAGGGATTGCCCACGGGGCAGGAGTTTGTTGATGGTCAGCATGCGGAACAGTATGCAGGGGCCCCGCCGGCCGGCCGGCCGGTCGGGGTTTCACTGGAGATGGGCCGGCTCAGGCCGTGGGGCTCAGGCCTGTGGCCGCTCCGACAGCGCCGTCAGCAGCCCCAGTGCGATGAAGGAGGTGCCGGCCACGCGGCGTCCCAGGCGCGCCTGCGCGAGCCCGCGCTGCAGCCGCGGCGCCAGCACGCTGGCGCCCAGCACGTAGAGCGAATCGGTAGCCGCCGCCACCGCCACGAACAGCGCGCCCAGCAGCAGGCTCTGCGGCAGCACCGCGCCCTGCGGGTTCATGAACTGCGGCAGGAAGGCGGCGAAGAACAGCGCCGTCTTGGCGTTCAGCAGTGCGACCACGAAGCCGTCGGTGAACACGCGCCGGTGGCTTTGCGCGCGGACCTGCGGCGCATCCGCCGGCGCATCGCCCTGGCGCCACAGGCGCACGCCGAGGTAGATCAGGTACAGCGCGCCGAGCCATTTCACGACGGTGAAGGCCGCGGCCGACACCGCGAACAGCGCCGCCAGCCCCAGCGCCGCGCCCGCGGCGTTGCCCAGGTTGCCCAGCGCCACGCCCGCCACCGAGGCCAGGCCGCTGGCGCGCCCCTGCGCCAGCGTGCGCGTGAGGATGTAGACCACGGCCGGTCCCGGCGTGACGGCCAGCACCAGGCTGGCGCCGAGGAAGGCGAGGAGCAGGGGAAGGGGGGGAAGCAGGGTGTCCATGCCAGATGCTGAACCCGGCGGCGCGCCGCCGGGCGAATGTCCGCGTCAGAACAGGAAGTACCGCTGCGCCATCGGCAGCACCTTGGCCGGCTCGCAGCTCAGCAGCTGGCCGTCGGCGCGGACCTCGTAGGTCTGCGGGTCGATCTCCATGCGCGGCGTGTAGGCGTTGAGCCGCATGTCCGCCTTCTTCACCGTGCGGCAGCCGCGCACGGCCGACAGCGTCTTGCGCAGGTTCAGCCGGTCCAGCACGCCGCTGCCGAGCGCCGCCTGCGACACGAAGCTCAGCGAGCCCGCCGACAGCGCCCCGCCGAAGGCGCCGAACATCGGCCGGTAGTGCACCGGCTGCGGCGTGGGGATGGAGGCGTTGGCGTCGCCCATCGCCGCCGAGGCGATGAAGCCGCCCTTGAGCACCAGGCTGGGCTTGACGCCGAAGAAGGCCGGCTTCCACAGCACCAGGTCGGCCCACTTGCCCACCTCGACCGAGCCCACCTCGTGCGCGATGCCGTGCGCCAGCGCCGCGTTGATCGTGTACTTGGCGATGTAGCGCTTCACCCGGCTGTTGTCGTTGCGCTCACTGTCTCCCGGCAAGGCGCCGCGCTGCACCTTCATCTTGTGCGCCGTCTGCCAGCAGCGGATCACGACCTCGCCCACGCGGCCCATGGCCTGCGAGTCGGAGCTGAAGATGCTGATCGCCCCCAGGTCGTGCAGCACGTCCTCCGCCGCGATGGTCTCGCGCCGGATGCGGCTCTCGGCAAAGGCCAGGTCCTCGGCGATGGACGCGTCCAGGTGGTGGCACACCATGAGCATGTCCAGGTGCTCGTCCAGCGTGTTGACCGTGTAGGGCCGCGTCGGGTTGGTGGACGAGGGCAGCACGTTGGCTTCGCCCACCACGCGCATGATGTCCGGCGCATGCCCGCCCCCAGCGCCCTCCGTATGGAAGCTGTGAATGGTGCGGCCCTTGAAGGCGGCGATGGTGTCCTCCACGAAGCCCGATTCGTTGAGCGTGTCGGTATGGATCGCCACCTGAGTGTCGGTTTCCTCCGCAACGCTCAGGCAGCAGTCGATGGCCGCCGGCGTGGTGCCCCAGTCCTCGTGCAGCTTCAGGCCCAGCGCGCCGGCTTCGATCTGCTGGCGCAGCGCGTCGGGCCGGCTGGCGTTGCCCTTGCCCATGAAGCCGATGTTCATGGGGAAGGCCTCGGCGGCCATGAGCATGCGCGCGATGTTCTCGGGCCCGGGCGTGCAGGTGGTGGCGAAGGTGCCGGTGGCCGGCCCCGTGCCGCCACCGATCATGGTGGTGACGCCGGAGTTCAGCGCCTCCTCGATCTGCTGCGGGCAGATCCAGTGGATGTGCGTGTCGATGCCGCCGGCCGTGACGATCATCCCCTCGGCCGCGATGACCTCGGTGCCCGGGCCGATGACGATGTCCACGCCCGGCTGCACGTCCGGGTTGCCGGCCTTGCCGATGGCGGCGATGCGGCTGCCGCGCAGGCCGATGTCGGCCTTGACGATGCCCCAGTGGTCCACGATCAGCGCGTTGGTGATCACGCAATCGACCGCGTCAGCCGCGCCGGGCCCGTTGGGGCGCTGCCCCTGGCCCATGCCGTCGCGCACGGTCTTGCCCCCGCCGAACTTCACCTCCTCGCCGTAGCCGCCGGCGGCCAAGGTGAAATCCTTCTCGACCTCGATCAGCAGTTCGGTGTCGGCCAGTCGCAGCCGGTCGCCCACGGTGGGGCCGAGCATTTCGGCGTAGGCACGCCGTGAAATCGTTGCCATTCAGAGCTTCCCCTGCACCAGTCCCCGGAATCCCCAGACCTCGCGCGTGCCGGCGTAGTCCACCAGCTCCACCGTGCGCTGCTGGCCCGGCTCGAAGCGCACCGCCGTGCCGGAAGGGATGTTCAGCCGCATGCCGCGCGCGGCCTCGCGGTCGAAGCGCAAGGCGCCGTTGGTCTCGGCGAAGTGGTAGTGCGAGCCGACCTGGATCGGGCGGTCGCCCGCGTTCTCCACCACCAGCGTCAGCGTGCGCCGCCCGGGGTTGAGTTCCAGATCGGCGCCGTCGTCGGTGAGCAGTTCGCCGGGAATCATTTGCGGCGCGTGCCCCACCACGCCGCGGCGATCACAACCACCAGCACCGTGTAGCCCACGGTGTCGCTGGCGTGCCAGTGCGAGGCGCCGGGCAGGCCATGCCCCTCGTGGGCCTGCACCGACGTGGCGATCGTCGCCAGGCCGGCCAAAGTGGCAGTCAGGATGTGCTTCATTGTTGTGCTTGCAGGTTGTGAATGCACCCATGAGGTGCGAGTTCAGGCGATGGGTTGGTGCACGGTCACCAGCTTGGTGCCGTCGGGGAAGGTGGCCTCGACCTGGATCTCGGGAATCATTTCCGCGACGCCCTCCATCACGTCGTCGCGGGTGAGGATGGTCTTGCCCTCGCCCATGAGCTGCGCCACGGACTTGCCGTCGCGCGCGCCTTCCATGATGGCCGCGCTCAGCAGCGCCACGGCCTCGGGGTAGTTGAGCTTCAGGCCGCGGGCGCGGCGCCGTTCGGCCAGCAGCGCGGCGGTGAAGATCAGCAGCTTGTCTTTCTCGCGGGGCGTCAGTTCCATGCCGGAGGTTTAGCACGATGGATGCCGGATATCCCCCCAATGGGGGACGGCTGGTGCGTTTCTTGAACGACCTGGTGGTTGAGCCCGATGCCCATGTCTCCTCCGCCGTCTCCGACTTCTCCGTTAACCCCTTCCACCGGTGAGCCGCTGCAGCGCGTGGTGAAGATCCGGCGCGACTACAACGCCTGGGTCGCGCGCGAGTCGATGGAGGACTACGCGCTGCGCTTCACGCCGCGCGCCTTCCGCCGCTGGAGCCCCTGGCGCGTGGCGCACACCGCCTTCGGCGCCTCGTCCTTCCTGGTGCTGGAGGCCGTGGGCGCGACGCTGCTGGTGCAGCACGGTTTCACGAATGCCGCGCTGGCCATTCTCGTCACCGGCTTGGTCATCTTTCTGGCGGGCCTGCCCATCAGCTTGTACGCCGCACGCCACGGCGTGGACATGGACCTGCTCACCCGCGGCGCGGGCTTCGGCTACCTGGGCTCCACGGTGACCTCGCTGGTCTACGCCTGCTTCACTTTCATCTTTTTCGCGCTGGAAGCGGCGGTGATGGCCTACGCGCTGGACCTGGTCTTCGGCATCCCGCCGGCCTGGGGCTACCTGCTCTGCGCGCTGGTGGTGATCCCGCTGGTGACGCACGGCGTCACCACCATCAGCCGGCTGCAGCTCTGGACCCAGCCGCTGTGGCTGCTGATGCTCGTCACGCCCTACGTGGTGGTGCTGCGCGAGCAGCCCGAGCTGCTGCGGAGCTTCATGGCGCACGCGGGCGCGGACGGCAGCGCGGGCTTCGACCTGCTGGGCTTCGGCGCGGCCACGACCGTCGGCATCGCCCTGATCCTGCAGATGGGCGAGCAGGCCGACTACCTGCGCTTCATGCCCGAGGCCGGGCCGGGACGGCGCGCGCGTGCGCGCTGGTGGGCGGCGGTGCTGATGGGCGGGCCGGGCTGGGTGCTCCCGGGCGTACTCAAGATGCTGGGCGGCGCGCTGCTGGCGCACCTGGCGCTCACGCACATGGTGCCCACGGAGCTGGCGCTGGACCCCAGCCGCATGTACCTCGTGGCCTACGAGTTCGTGTTCGCGCACTACGGCTGGGCGGTGGCCGCCACGGGGCTGTTCGTGGTGGTGTCGCAGCTCAAGATCAATGTCACCAACGCCTACGCGGGCTCGCTGGCCTGGAGCAACTTCTTCTCGCGCGCCACGCACAGCCACCCGGGGCGCGTGGTGTGGATGGTGTTCAACATCCTCATCGCGCTGGCGCTGATGGAGATGGACGTGTTCCAGGCGCTGGGCCACGTGCTGGGGCTGTTCGCCAACGTGGCGGTGGCCTGGATCATGGCCGTGGTGGCGGACCTGGTGATCAACAAGCCGCTGGGCTGGTCGCCGCCGGGCATCGAGTTCCGACGTGCGCACCTGCACGACGTCAACCCGGTGGGGCTGAGCGCCATGGGGCTGGCGTCCGTCCTCTCCATCGCCGCGCACCTGGGCGCCTTCGGCGCGCTGGCCCAGGCTTTTTCCGCGCTGATCGCCATGGTCACGGCGCTGCTGACCGCGCCGCTGGTGGCCTGGGCCACGCGCGGGCGTTTCTACATCGCGCGCGCGGCGCAGGCGCCGGTCCGGCCGGGCAGTGCCACCGCCGCCGCCGTCCCGGGCTCGGCGGTCTGCACGGACGCCGGTGGTGCGGCGCGCCCGCTCAAGACCGTGCGCTGCGTGGTGTGCGAGCGCCGCTACGAGGCCGAGGACATGGCGCGCTGCCCCGCCTACCAGGGTTTCATCTGCTCGCTGTGCTGCACGCTGGACGCGCGCTGCGGTGACCTCTGCAAGCCGCACGCGCGGCTGGAGCAGCAGTGGGAGCGGCTGCTGCGCGCGCTGCTGCCGCGCGGCGCCGGCGCCTACCTGGACAAGGGGCTGGCGCCGTACCTGCTGGTCGCGCTGCCCGGCGCGCCGCTGCTGACGCTGGCGCTGTGGCTGCTGCACCGCCACGCCGCGGCGGGCGGCAACTTCCTCAGCGAGGCGCTGCTGGGCGTGCCGCTGGCGGGCATGGTGCTGTGGTGGCTGGTGCTGGCGCAGCGCAGCCGCACGCTGGCGCAGGAGGAAAGCCGGCGCCAGACCGCCGCGCTGCAGCGCGAGATCGAGGCGCACCACCGCACCGACGCCGCGCTGCAGCAGGCCAAGCAGGCGGCCGAGGCCGCGAACCAGGCCAAGAGCCGCTACATCAGCGCCATCAGCCACGAGCTGCGCACGCCGCTGAACTCCATCCTGGGCTACGCGCAGCTGCTGGAGGAGGACGCCGCCATGCCGCCGCGGCGCCAACACGCGGTGCAGGTGATCCGCCGCGGCGGCGAGCACCTGCTGTCGCTGATCGAGGGCACGCTGGAACTCTCGCGCATCGAGAGCGGCCGGGTGCAGCTGCAGGTGAAACCGCTGGCGCTGCGCGAGACGGTGGCCGAGATCGCGCACCTGTTCGAGCTGCAGGCCACCGCCAAGGGGCTGGATTTCAGGCTGGAGATCGAGGGCGCGCTGCCGGCCTGGGTGCGCGCCGACGAGCGGCGGCTGCGCCAAGTGCTGATCAACCTGCTGGGCAACGCCGTGAAGTTCACCGCCGCCGGCCGCGTGCGGCTGCGCCTGCGCTACGCGCGGCAGATGGCGCTGTTCGAGGTGCAGGACAGCGGCCCCGGCATGAGCGCGCAGGAGCTGGAACGCGTGTTCGAGCCCTTCGAGCGCGGCAGCGCCGGGGGAGGCGGCTCGGGGCTCGGACTGACCATCGCGCGCATGCTGGTGATCCTGATGGGCGGCGAGCTGACGGCCCGCAGCGCGCCGGGGCAGGGCAGCGCCTTCAGCCTGAAGCTGTTCCTGCCCCAGGTGGACGCCCCGCCGCCGCGGGCGCTGCGCGGCCTGCGCCGCGGCGTGCTGGGGCCGCGCCGGCGGCTGCTGGTGGTGGACAACGAGCAGGCCGACCGCGAGTTGCTGACGCACCTGCTGCAGCCGCTGGGCTTCGAGATCCACCAGGCCGCCAGCGGCCAGGAGGCGCTGGCGCTGTGGCCCGCGCTGCAGCCGGACGCCATCTTCATGGACCTGGCGATGCCGGGCCTGGACGGCTGGCAGACGCTGCAGCGCTTGCGCGCGCTGGGCCTGCCCGATGCGGCGCCCGTGGCCATCGTCTCGGCCAACGCCTTCGACCGCGGCCTGGACAACGACCCCGGCGTGGCCGCGAGCGACTTCTTCGTCAAGCCCGTGCGCGTGGACGATTTGTTGGACTGGCTGGAACGGCGGCTGAAGCTGGCGTGGATCGAGGAGGCGCCGGGCGCGCAGGCACAAGCCGAGCCGGCCTCCACGGCGTTGTCGGAGCCCAGTGATCCGTCCGCCCTGAGGTATCGAAGGGCGAATCCGCAAGGCAGTGATGGCAGCACCCCGGCTGGGGCCGTTCATCCTTCGACGCACCCGCAGGGGGCGCCCTGTGCTGAGGTATCGAAGCATCAGGACGAACGGAATACGGACACAGCGAACGCATGCGCAAGCGCTCCCGCCTGGCGCCCCGCCCCCTCTCTGCTGCGCGCCCTGGACGAGGCCTTGCGCCTGGGCCACGTGCGCGGCGTGGGCAAGGCGCTGGACCGCATCGCGGAATCCGACGCCACGCACGGCCCCGCCTTCGCCGCGCCGCTGCGCGCGCTGCTGCAGCGCTTTGAACTCGACGCACTGGCCGGTGCCGTGCGCAAGACCCTGGAAACTCAAGATGAACAACGAGCCGCCTGAGCTGGACCGAGGCGCCGGCGTGGTGCTGGTGGTGGACGACGTGCCCGACAACCTGGCGCTGCTGCACGACGCCCTGGACGAGGGCGGCTACACGGTGCTGGTGGCGACCTCGGGCGAGCAGGCGCTGGGCCGCGCCGCGCAGGCCGACATCGTGCTGCTGGACGCCGTGATGCCCGGCATGGACGGTTTTGAAGTTGCACGTCGCCTGCGCGCCGATCCGCGCACCGCCGCCACGCCGATCGTGTTCATGACCGGCCTGACCGAAAGCGAGCACCTCGTGGCCGCCTTCGCCGCTGGCGTCAACGACTACGTGACCAAGCCGGTGCGCACGAGCGAAGTGCTGGCGCGCATGGCGGCGCACTTGCACAGCGCGCGCACGCAGCGGCAGGCGCGCAACGCGCTGGACGCCTTCGGGCACGCTAGCGTGGTGCTGCGCCCGCGCGACGGGCGCCTGGTGTGGCAGACGGCGCTGGCGCGGCGGCTGCTGGCCGAGTTTTTTGCAGGCGCCGACGCGCCGGGCGCGGACGGCCTGGCGCCGGCGCCGCTGCGGGCCTGGCTGGGTGAAAAGCCCGCCCTGGGCGCGACGCTGGCGGTGACGCAGGGCGCCCGGCGCCTGAGCTTCATGCTGCACCAGGCCATGAGCGAGGACGAGTGGCTGCTGGTGCTGCGCGAGCAGTCCGACGCCGCGACCATCGCGGCTTTAGGCCCGGCCTTCGGCCTCACGGCGCGCGAATCGCAGGTGCTCTACTGGGTGCTGCAGGGAAAGACGAACCGCGACATCGGCGACATCCTCGGCACCAGCCCGCGCACGGTCACCAAGCACCTGGAGCATGTGTTCGAGAAACTT
This sequence comes from uncultured Azohydromonas sp., assembly GCF_937926365.1. Lineage (GTDB taxonomy): Bacteria > Pseudomonadota > Gammaproteobacteria > Burkholderiales > Burkholderiaceae_C > Azohydromonas. The sequence goes on from NZ_CALAOH010000219.1 coordinate 30,533, forward strand.
GGCGTGGAAACCCGCACCGCCGCGGCGGCGCTGGTGGTGAAAAGGCTGGGGCCGATGGCGGGGGCAACGGGGGGCTGACTGGCGCGCCGCCTCAAGCCGAAGCCAGCGGTTTCATCGTCGCCGGCGCAATCAGCTTGTGCATGGGCGTGACGGGCAGCATGTAAATCCGCCCCATCCGGTTGTGCACGTGCACCACGGTCGTGACGGTGAGCAGCACATTCGGCCCCTCCTGGCGCCGGTGCAGCGACAGCACCACGCCCAGGTGTTTATCTTGGTCGCCCATCAGCAACTCGTCGGGCGTGGGGTAAAGGCGTGGAATCAGGCCTTGTACAGCACGAGCATGTCGGTGGCCCCTTTCTGGAACCGGTAATTGACCGCTTCACGTCGGGCCGCAATGCCTTCGGCGTGCAGCCGTTCAACCACCGCGCCGAGGTGTGGAGATTCCATGCCTTCCAGCGACACCAGGGGATAGATACGCACCTCTCGGGCCACCCGGCACAGTTCCCTCGTGCCAGCCACATGAGCCTCAAGATTCAATTGTGTGCTGTACAGGAACAGGAAATGTGAGCACAGCGCCAATTCGAAGGCGTGGTTTTCAAAGGGCAATGCCGGCAGCGCCGCCTCGACGTACCGACCTTGCTGTCGGCCAAGCTCGTAATCCTGCAGGAACCGCTCCATGGCCTGCATGCGCGCATTGGCAACCTGCTCCACGCCTGGAAAATGGTCCCAGATGTAATCGCCGCGGTGGCGTGCCAGTTGCTCCAGGATGGTGGGATAGACCTCGGCAATCCGGCTGCGGATCTGAAACCCGGAAAAGGCGTAGACCGGATCGACGGAAATGACGTGGCCCCCGGCGGCTGTCACTTCGGCATTGAAACTGGCGGGGCCGTCGCCGCAGCCCAGTATTCTTTTCCCCAGGTCGGCATCGGTCAGCGAGAACATGGACCGGTATTCGGCCAGGGAGCGGCCCCAGGGGACGACGTCCTGCAATTCCATTGGATTCTCGATTTTGTAACGGGTGCCGGCTTGCGCCAAGCGATGGATTTTCAGGCATCGGTGAGCTGCAGCGCAACGATGAAACCGGCCAGCTCCGGTAGGGATTCATGACACGTGCCTTGTGGGAGGCTCGAATCCCAGGCGGTGCGGGACGTCCTGCTCATTTACCTAGGCGGTCTGCCGAAGCGGCGAAACAGCATGAAGACCCAGGCCAGCGTGACGGCACCGAAGAAGCCCAATCCAGCAAAAAACCAGTTTTCAGGCAATTGCGGCGGCTGTGTTGCGTGGGCTCGGACGACAAGCCAATGGCAATAGCTCAGGAAGGAGGCCAGAACCATGGCGAACCACAGCGTCAGGGACGACAGTGATTCGAAAGTGGCAGCTCGACGCTCGGGCGCCAGCCAATACTCCCGGTGGGGAAGGTTGACGAACTGGAGTGGTATGCCCTGCAACAGCCGCGTGGAAAAAGCCACCAGCACCGGCACCCCGACCACCAGGACGAGCATGAGGACCTCATAAGTGCCTTTGCCCATGAACCCGTTCGGCACGCCGCCCGGGCCGAAATGCGAGGCCACCACGGGAGGAAGGCCGGCGGCGGTGGATTTCACGAAGACGCCCAATATCAGGAGAACGAGGAAAAGGAATTTGCGCATGGTGATCCGGTGGGGCCGCACGTTGGGACATTGAACGCGAATCCGGGTTTCAACACGGTGGCCCGGATGTGAACAAGTTCTCAAGGCACTGAGCCTTGCTGCTTGATGTGCCTGCTGTACACGCTACAGCGTTCCGGCCTTTTCAAACCCATGCCGGGTTTGCCGTGGACGTTTGCTGGGCACACCACCTGCCGCCCCAAGCCCCGTAACCACCCTTACGGAGCCACCCCATGAAGCAGCAAGGCGACACCTCCCACAAGCAATCCGCCGAAGCCACCGCCGACAAGCACCGCAATCTCCAGAAGCAGCAGGACCAGAAGGACAACCGCAAGGCCCAGCAGGGCGGCGGGGGCGAGCAGAAGCCGCCGCAGACCGGCGCGCGCGAGATGCCCTCGGATCTGCCGGCGCAGCACATCGCCAAACCCGGTATCGAGGCCGAGCTGCAGTTGCAGCCGCAGTTCCGGGCGCCGCACTACAAGGGCAGCGAGAAGCTGCTGGGCATGGCGGCGCTCATCACCGGCGGGGATTCGGGCATCGGCCGCGCCGTGGCCGTGCTCTACGCGCGCGAGGGCGCGGACGTCGCCATCGTCTACCTCAGCGAGCACGAGGACGCCGCGGAGACGCGGCGCCACGTCGAGGCCGAGGGACGGCGCTGCATCCTCATTCCCGGCGACGTGAAGGACCCCGCCTTCTGCCGCGACGCCGTGCAACGCACGGTCGATGCCTTCGGCCACCTGGAGATCCTGGTCAACAACGCCGCGTTCCAGGAGCACGCCGAGAGCCTGGAGGACATCACCGAGGAGCGCTTCGACGAGACGATGCGCACCAACATCTACGGCTACTTCCACATGGCCAAGGCGGCGCTGCCGTACCTCAAGGAAGGCTCCTCCATCATCAACACCGGCTCCGTCGTGGGGCTGCAGGGCAGCCAGCAACTGCTGGACTACAGCACCACCAAGGGCGCCATCCACGCCTTCACCAAGTCGCTGGCGTCCAACCTGCTCAAGAAGGGCATCCGCGTCAACGCCGTCGCGCCCGGGCCGGTGTGGACGCCGCTGAACCCGGCCGACTCCCCGGCGGAGAAGGTGGCCGAGTTCGGCAAGCAGACCGAATTCGGGCGCGCGGCGCAGCCGGAGGAGCTGTCGCCGGCCTACGTGTTCCTGGCCGCGCCGTCGTGCGCGGGGTACATCACCGGGATCGTGCTGCCGGTGACGGGGAGCGTGGGGGCGATATAAGGACTACGCCATTTGTCGTACACGCGCCGGAACTACGACGGATGTCGTATTCCGGCGCCGATGCTTGCCTTCGAAACTGTTCCCCGTTCGATCACCGCCCCACGCAGGGGCGCCTAGAGGGGAAGCACATGAAGGCAAATCGTCGCGGTTTCAACCTGGCGCTGGGCGCCGTCGCGCTGGGCACGCTGGTCTCCACCGCGCTGCCGGCCCACGCGGCCGACACCATCAAGGTCGGCGTGCTGCACTCGCTGTCCGGCACCATGGCCATCTCGGAGACCGTGCTCAAGGACACGGTGCTGATGGCCATCGACGAGATCAACGCCAAGGGCGGCGTGCTGGGCAAGAAGCTGGAGCCCGTGGTCGTTGACCCCGCCTCCAACTGGCCGCTGTTCGCCGAGAAGGCCCGCCAGCTCATCAGCCAGGACAAGGTCGCCGTGACCTTCGGCTGCTGGACCTCCGTGAGCCGCAAGTCGGTGCTGCCGGTGTACGAGGAGCTCAACGGCCTGCTGTTCTACCCCGTGCAGTACGAGGGCGAGGAGCTGAGCAAGAACGTGTTCTACACGGGCGCCGCCCCCAACCAGCAGGCCATTCCCGCCGTCGAGTACCTGATGAGCAAGGACGGCGGCTCGGCCAAGCGCTTCGTGCTGCTGGGCACCGACTACGTGTACCCGCGCACCACCAACAAGATCCTGCGCGCCTTCCTCAAGTCCAAGGGCGTGGCCGATGCGGACATCATGGAGGAGTACACCCCCTTCGGCCACTCGGACTACCAGAGCATCATCGCCAAGATCAAGAAGTTCTCGGCCGAGGGCAAGAAGACCGCGGTGGTTTCCACCATCAACGGCGACTCCAACGTGCCCTTCTACAAGGAACTGGGCAACCAGGGCCTGAAGGCCACGGACGTGCCGGTGGTGGCCTTCTCCGTGGGTGAGGAGGAACTGCGTGGCGTGGACACCAAGCCGCTGGTGGGCCACCTCGCCGCGTGGAACTACTTCATGAGCCTGAAGAACCCGGCCAACGACGAGTTCACCAAGAAGTGGGCCGCCTACGCCAAGGCCAAGAACATCGCCGGCCACAAGGACAAGCCGCTGACCAACGACCCGATGGAGGCCACCTACATCGGCATCTACATGTGGAAGCAGGCGGTGGAGAAGGCCAAGAGCACCGACACCGACAAGGTCATCGCCGCCATGGCTGGCCAGACCTTCAAGGCCCCGAGCGGCTTCGTCGCCAAGATGGACGAGAAGAACCACCACCTGCACAAGCCGGTGTTCATCGGCGAGGTGAAGGCCGACGGCCAGTTCTCCGTGGTGTGGAAGACCCCGGGCCCCGTCAAGGCCAACCCCTGGAGTCCGTACATCCCCGGCAACGACAAGAAGAAGGACGAGCCGGAGAAGGTGGCCGCGGCGAAGTAAGCGCGGCTTGACGGGGATGCACCGCCGCGGGCCCTTGCCGTTGCGGTGCCTCCCGCAAGCCCGTGCGCCGCGCACCCCGCTTCGTCATGCCCGCGCAGGCTGGCATCCACGATGACCGGGGTGCTGCCCATTGCCCGACGGCCGACACGGTGGCGGCCGCTCAGAGCGCGTGGATGCCCGCCTTCGCGGGCATGACGGTTTCTGCGCATCAGCCTGCGGGCTGACCACGCGACGAAGCGACGCCGCAAGTGCGTCCATCAACCAGACAGCAGAGGGTGGCTTTGAAAACCTTGTTCCTGCGCGGCTTGCTCGCGCTGCTGACGGCGCTGCTGGGCTTGAGCGCCCACGCGCTGACGCAGCCCCAGGCGCGCGCCATCGCCGACGGCGACAACGACGCGCGCGTGCAGGCGCTCTCCGAGGCGGTGGCGCAGAGCGGCGACGCCGCGCTCGCCGCCTACGTGCAGGCGATGCTCGACGACGCGGTGCGCGTCACGCCCGATCGCGTGCTCATCCTCAACAAGGACGGCTCCGCCGTGGACGCCGCCACCGGCACCGCCGCCCAGCTGTCCGACGACGCGCAGGAAGTCACCAACAACAACCGCATGCGCCGCGAGCTGCAGGCGGCGCTGGCGGCCCTGAACCTGTTTTCTCCCGACCGCGCCGCGCGCGCCGCCGCCATCAAGGCGCTGGGCGACGAGGCCGACGAATCCCGGCTGCCGCTGCTGGACAAGGCCTACGGCGCCGAGAGCGACCGGGACCTGAAGCAGCAGCTCGGCCTGCTGCGCGCCGCCGTGCTGGTGGCCTCGCCGGAGCGCCATGAGCGCCTGGAAGCGGCGCAGCTGCTGGCCGGCAGCGGCGAGCCCGCCACGCGCGCGCTGCTGCTGCAGCGCCTGGACGCCGAAACCGACCCCGAGCTGCGCACCGTCATCGCCGGGGCCATCCAGCAGATCGAGTCGCGCCTGGCCTGGGGCGAGCGCGCGGGCGTGCTGGTCACCGGCTTCAGCCTGGGCTCGATCCTGCTGCTGGCCGCGCTGGGCCTGGCGATCACCTACGGCCTGATGGGCGTGATCAACATGGCCCATGGCGAGCTGATCATGATCGGCGCCTACGCGACGTACCTGGTGCAGAACGCCTTCCGCGCCTGGCTGCCAGGGCTGTTCGACTACTACATCCTGCTGGCGATTCCCGCCTCCTTCCTCGCCGCCGCGCTGGTGGGCGCGGTCCTGGAGCGCTTGGTCATCCGCTGGCTCTACGGCCGCCCGCTGGAGACGCTGCTGGCCACCTGGGGCATCAGCCTGGTGCTGATGCAGGGCGTGCGCTCGCTCTTCGGCGCGCAGAACGTGCCCGTCGAGAACCCCGCGTGGCTCTCCGGCGGCGTGGCGCTGGCGAGCAACCTGACGCTGCCCTACAACCGGCTGGCCATCATCGTGTTCGCGGCGCTGGTGCTCGCCGGCGTGGCGCTGCTGATCTCGAAGACGCGCCTGGGCCTGTTCGTGCGCGGCGTGACGCAGAACCGCCGCATGGCCGCCTGCGTGGGCATCCACACCGCCCGCATCGACACCTGGGCCTTCGCGCTGGGTGCGGGCCTGGCCGGGCTGGCCGGTTGCGCGCTCAGCCAGGTCGGCAACGTCGGCCCGGACCTGGGCCAGGGCTACATCGTGGACAGCTTCATGGTCGTGGTGCTGGGCGGCGTGGGCCAGCTCGCCGGCACCGTGTGGGCCGCGCTGGGGCTGGGCCTGCTCAACAAGCTCCTTGAGGGCTGGGCCGGCGCGGTGCTGGCCAAGATCATGGTGCTGGTCTTCATCGTGGTGTTCATCCAGAAGCGTCCGCAGGGCCTGTTCGCCCTGAAGGGGAGGGAAGCATGAGTGCGGTTCTGCAATCGCCCCTGGGGCTCACGCCGCGGCGCGGCCTGCTGCTGGGCACGCGCGGCTGGGTTGGCGTGGGCGCGGCGCTGATGGCGGTGCTGGTCATCGTGCCCTCGCTCAACCTGATGCTGCCGGCGGCGCATCCGCTGCACCTGCCGGACCACGTGGTGGCGCTGGTGGGCAAGATCATGTGCTACGCCATCTGCGCGCTGGCGATGGACCTGATCTGGGGCTACACCGGCATCCTGTCGCTGGGCCATGGCCTGTTCTTCGCGCTGGGCGGCTACGGCATGGGCATGTACCTCATGCGCCAGATCGGCCGCGACGGCAACTACAAGAGCGACCTGCCGGACTTCATGGTGTTCCTGGACTGGAAGGAACTGCCCTGGCACTGGGCCTGGAGCGACTCGCTCTTCCTGCAGCTCATCCTGGTGCTGGCGGTGCCGGGGCTGCTGGCCTGGGTGTTCGGCTACTTCGCCTTCCGCTCGCGCATCAAGGGCGTGTACTTCTCCATCATCACGCAGGCGCTGACCTACGCCGCGATGCTGCTGTTCTTCCGCAACGAGACCGGTTTCGGGGGCAACAACGGTTTCACCGATTTCAAGCGCATCCTGGAGGTACCGCTGGCGCAGCCTTCCACGCGCATGGTGCTGTTCGTGACGACGGGGCTCGTGCTCATCGGCTTCTACCTGATGGCGCGCGCGCTGGTGCACAGCCGCTTCGGCCGCGTGCTGCAGGCCATCCGCGACGCCGAGAGCCGCGTGCGCTTCACGGGCTACGACCCGCTGTCCTACAAGCTCGCGATCTGGACGCTGTCGGCCGTGATGTGCGCCGTGGCCGGGGCGCTATACGTGCCGCAGGTGGGCATCATCAACCCGGGCGAGATGTCGCCGGCCGCATCCATCGAGATCGCGGTGTGGGCGGCCGTCGGCGGGCGCGCCACGCTGGTGGGGCCGATCCTGGGCGCTTTCTTCGTCAACGGCGCCAAGAGCTGGTTCACGCAGGCCTTCCCCGAGTACTGGCTGTACTTCCTGGGCGCGCTCTTCATCGCCGTGACGCTGTTCATGCCGCAGGGCATCGTGGGGCTGTGGCGCCGCAACAAGAAGGAGGAGCGCGCATGACGCCCGACCTGATGGAAGACCGTGCGCAGGCGCTGGCCGCGCACGAGAGGAAGCTCGCCGCCTCGGCCGGCGGCCGCTGGGAAGGCGGCTTCGGCCGGCCCATGGCCCACGGCGTGCCCGATTTCGCGCAGGGCGTGGCGCTGTACGTTGAGGACGTGACGGTCAGCTTCGACGGCTTCAAGGCGCTCAACGCGCTGAGCCTGGCCATCGGCGTGGGCGAGCTGCGCTGCATCATCGGCCCCAACGGCGCGGGCAAGACCACGATGATGGACGTCATCACCGGCAAGACCGCGCCCGACCAGGGCAAGGTGCACTTCGGCTCCAACATCGACCTGCTGCGCCTGCGCGAGAACGAGATCGCGCAGATCGGCATCGGGCGCAAGTTCCAGAAGCCGACCGTTTACGAAGAGCTCAGCGTGTTCGAGAACCTGGAGCTGGCGCTCAAGGCCGACCGCCGCGTGCGCGCCAGCCTGTTCTCGCGCCTGACGGGCGAACAGCTCGACCGCATCGGCGCCATGCTGGAGCGCATCCATTTGAAGTATTCCGCGCAGCGCCAGGCCGGGCTGCTCTCGCACGGGCAGAAGCAGTGGCTGGAGATCGGCATGCTGCTGATGCAGGACCCGAAGCTGCTGCTGCTCGACGAGCCCGTGGCCGGCATGACGGACGAGGAGACCGAGCGCACGGCGGAGCTGTTCCTGTCGCTGGCCGGCGAGCACTCGCTGATGGTGGTGGAGCACGACATGAAGTTCGTGGACCAGCTCACGCAGGGCCATCGCAAGGTGACGGTGCTGCACGAGGGCCGCGTGCTGGCCGAGGGGCTGCTGTCGCAGGTGCAGAACGACGATCGGGTGGTGGAGGTGTACCTTGGGCGCTGAGGTGATGCTGCAGGTCGAGGGCCTGAACCAGTACTACGGCGGCTCGCACATCCTGCGCAACGTGGCCTTCGAGGCCCGGCGCGGCGAGGTGACGGTGGTGCTGGGGCGCAACGGCGTGGGCAAGACCACGCTGCTCAAGAGCCTCATGGGCGTGGTGCCCATCAAGAGCGGCGGCGTGAAGCTCGAAGGGCAGGACGTCTCGCGTGCCGCGCCCTACGAGCGCGTGCGCGCCGGCATGGGTTACGTGCCGCAGGGCCGCGAGATCTTCGGCCGGCTCACGGTGGAGGAGAACCTGCGCATGGGCCTGGCGAAGCTGCCGGGGCGCACGCCCATCCCCGAGGAGCTGTACGAGCTGTTCCCGGTGCTCAAGCAGATGCTGGGCCGGCGCGGCGGCGACCTCTCGGGCGGACAGCAGCAGCAGCTGGCCATCGCGCGGGCGCTGGCGGGCAGACCGAAGCTGCTGATCCTGGACGAGCCGACCGAGGGCATCCAGCCCAGCATCATCAAGGACATCGGCCGCGTGATCCGGCGCCTGGCGGAGCGCGGCGACATGGCGATCCTGCTGGTGGAGCAGTACTACGACTTCGCCGCGGAGCTGGCCGACCAGTACCTGGTGATGGAGCGCGGCGAGGTCGTGGCCCGCGGCGCCGGGCGCGACATGGAGGCCAACGGGGTGCGGGGACTGGTGGCGATCTGAGCCTCGGGCTCAGTGCCCGTGATGCGCGATCCCCAGTTGCGAGCGCATCTCGCCGCCGGGCCAGCGCGTGCTGTGCACGTTCACGTACAGCGCCTTGTTGTGCAGGGCTTCGATCAACTCGTCGAACTCGCCCGGGCCGATGCCCTGCGTGATGGCCGCCTGCGTGGCCGCGATGTCGGGGCTGACGTCATTGGGCGTGATGCTGCCGGTGAGCATGCCGCTGCGCGGCCCCGGGCACAGCGGCGTGCCGGCCGGGCCGTTGCCAAGGTTGGTGCACAGGAACACCGTGATGCCGCCGTTGACGCCGGGCTGTGCGAAGTGGATGTGCGCCTGCTGCACGTCGCCCTCCAGGTCGGCATAGCTCAGCCGCCAGCTGATGAGCTTGGCGTGGTGGTCCACCGTGGCACGGAAGTTGGCGCGTGCGGCGGTGGAGACCGAAGGCACCTCCTGGTAGCCCTCCAGGCGCACGCGCAGGTCGTGCATGTGCGCGCCGTGGCCCGGGTCATGCGCGAGCGCTGGCAGCGGCAGGGCGCCGCCCAGCACGGCGGCGGCGAAAGCAAGGCGTGTGAAGCGGTGGTTCATGCGTGCTCTCCTGTTCCTGTTGAAAAGGGGTCCGGAGGCCCGCGGCAGCGTGCCGCGACGCGGGCGGGAACCCGCGTCTGCGGGATACGCAACCGCCCCTTCGTCACGGCTCCGGGTTTGCCCTGAAGCCCGGCGCTTTCCCCCGGCTTGCGGCAGGCGCGCTTGAAAAAGCGTCCATCGCTGCTCTCGCCCGGCCGCCGTGTGCCGCGCAGCGGCGCTGACGGAGCTCAGGTGTCGAGCTTGCGAATCACGCGGCAGGGGTTGCCCGCGGCGAACACGCCTTCGGGCACGTCGCGCGTGACGATGCTGCCGGCGCCGATGACGGCGCGCGAGCCGATGCGCACGCCCGGCAGGATGATGGCGCCGCCGCCCACCCACACGTCGTCGCCGATCTCCACCGGGGTGCCGTACTCCTGCTGGCGGCGCAGCGCGGCGTCCAGCGGGTGCATGGCGGTGTAGATCTGCACGGCGGGGCCGAAGAGCGTGAAGTGGCCGATGCGCACGCGGCACACGTCCAGCACCACGCAGTTGAAGTTGAAGAACACGCTCTCGCCGAGCTCGATGTTGACGCCGTAGTCGCAATGGAAGGGCGGCTGCATGCGCACCGTGTCGCCGCCGGCGCCCAGCAGCTGCTCCAGGATGCGCCGGCGCACGTGGCCCTGCGTCTCGCGCGTGACGTTGAGCGTCTGGCACAGGTCGCGGGCGCGCTCGCGCATGGCGGTGAGCTGCGCGTCCAGCGGGTCGTAGAGCTCGCCGGCGAGCATCTTGTCGAGCTCGGTGCTCATGGGGCGGCGCCGGGACGGCGGTGGTTCAGGCGGTGCATCGACGTCTCGCCGGCAACCGCCGCGCCCGCGGGCGCTGGGGCTGGGGGGCTCAGGCCGCCAGCAGCGCCTCGATTCCGCCTCTGCAAGACCTCCGGCCACGGCTGTGCCGCGGGCACGCCAGCGGCAAGCTCCACGCGGTTCTCAGGTCCTCCACACCCGCGGCGCGCAGGCCGGCAGCTGCCAGGCGGCTTCGCGCCAGCGCGCCCACAGCTGCTGCATCAGCCGCTGCGCCGGCTCTACGCGCTCGGCCAGCATGCGCAGCACCACCACGCGCGGCGAGGGGCTGGTGACGCCGGCGCGGGGCTCGCCCTCGCACAGCGCGCGGCCGGCTTCCAGCAGCGCCTCGCGCAGCGCCGCGGGCAGCGGCTGCGCGCTGGCGAACCACAGCGTGCCCAACACCCGGCGCCCGGCCCAGCCCAGCGGGCTGTCCAGCAGCCGCGTGTCGGCGGCCTCGATGTGGCCGCGCTCCAGCCACAGCCCCGGCAGCTCCAGGTGCTGCAGGAAGCTGCCGCGCCGCCACGGGTCGTTCGCGGCGGGCAGGCCCAGCGCGATCAGGTCCCAGCCGATCATCTGCGCCGCGTCGCGCAGCTCGAAGCGCTGGCGGTTCTCGGCGCGGCAAGCGTCGTGGGCGATGGCTTCCAGCGGCATCCACTCCAGCCGCGCGTCGCCCTGCAGCGTGGCCTGCACGCGCTGCAGCGCCGTTTCGCCCAGGCTGCGGTAGAAGCGCGTGGCGCCGGGCGTGGTCAGCAGCGCATGGCTGCCGGGCTCCAGCTGCAGCGACAGGTGCAACTCGTCGCCGCCGGCCACCCCACCGGGCGGATGCACCAGCACGTGGTGGCACACGCGCGGGCCTTCGGGATAGAGCCGCTGCAGCACCCGCAGCGGGCCCTCGTGGCGGTCCAGCGCGACGGTGCGCTCGTTGTCGCGGAAATAGCGGATCGAGAGTTCTGCGTGCCAAGCCATGCGGCGTACAGCGGCCGCGGCGGGCCGGGCGTTGCGACGGGAAGCCGCCAGTGTCGCAGAGCGGCCGCGGCACTCCCGCCGCCATACGGCGGCCCGCCGTTTGCAACGCCATCAGGATTGACGGTAAGTCCTTACCGCCCGCCGCGCCGTCCTTTGCCGCCGATGTTGCCGGCCGCCGTTCGAGGCCTGCGTGGCGTGCCGGATCGGACCCTTTCCCTCCGGCGTCAGGTTCGAGCCGTCCGCGTGGTTGCCCAGGGCGCCGGGCGGTCCTGTGTCCTGGGTGTACCAGGGTTGGTCTCCAAGGCAACTGGGGGGTTGCATCGCCTTTGCATCGGAAAGTGCATGCGATGGGCACAGGCATTGCCCGGGATTTCACCGGGCCATCGCCCAAGGGATACCACCGCCGATGAAGTCCTCGCCCATCCCCCCTGAGCCCGCCGGCTCCGCCGTCCACCCCGCCGATCCGGACGCCCCTTCCACCAAGCAGGAGGAAACGCGCAGCTTCCTGTTTCTGACCATCGTGACGGCGCCCGTGCTGGCCGTGGTCACGGTGGCGGGCTGGGGTTTCATCGTGTGGATGTACCAGCTCCTGTCCGGACGGCTGCCGGGGTACACGCCGTGACGGCCCCGGGCGAACGCGAGCTGCACATCGCCGGCGTGTTGGTGCAGGCCCGTCCCGCGGCCGTGTCGCGGCTGCGCCAGGACATCCCCGCACTGCCTGGCGCCACGCTGGCGCAGTGGGCCGAGGACGGGCGGCTGGTGGCGGTGCTCGAACACGACAGCGCGGACGGCGTCATGCAGTCGCTGTCGGCGCTGCGGGACCTGCCCGGGGTGCTCAACGTGGCGCTGGTGTACCAGCACGCCGAGCCCTGGGCCGTGATGCAGCAACCCATGACGTGATCTACAGGGAGCCACGCATGTCCATTCCCGTTCCCATTCCCATCGTCGAGGCCCGGGGCGAAGGCGCGCCCGAGGCCCAGGGCTGCGGCTGCACGCGGCGCGAGTTCGTGCGCGCCAGCGCCGCGGCCAGCGCCGCGCTGGCCGCGGGGCTGCCGCTGGACGCGGCGGCGCAGAACGTCGTCACCGACGCCGCGCGCACGCAGCTCAAGTGGTCCAAGGCGCCGTGCCGCTTCTGCGGCGTCGGTTGCGGCGTCAACGTGGCCGTCAAGGAGGGGCGCGTGGTCGCCACCCATGGCGACCCCAACGCCGAGGTCAACCGCGGCATCAACTGCGTCAAGGGCTACTTCCTGTCCAAGATCATGTACGGCGAGGACCGGCTCACCCAGCCGCTGCTGCGCATGAAGGACGGCCGCTACGCCAAGGACGGCGAGTTCCAGCCCGTGAGCTGGGACGTGGCCTTCGACACCATGGCCGCGCAGTTCAAGCGCGTGCTCAAGGAGAAGGGCCCCACCGCCATCGGCATGTTCGGCTCGGGGCAGTGGACGGTCTGGGAGGGCTATGCCGCGGCCAAGATGATGAAGGCGGGCTTGCGCTCCAACAACATCGACCCCAACGCGCGCCACTGCATGGCCTCGGCCGTGGCGGGCTTCATGCGCACCTTCGGCATGGACGAGCCCATGGGCTGCTACGACGACATCGAGCAGGCCGACGCCTTCGTGCTGTGGGGCTCGAACATGGCGGAGATGCACCCCATCCTGTGGACGCGC
>NZ_CALAOH010000220.1 GCF_937926365.1 uncultured Azohydromonas sp.
ACCCCGCGGGCCTGCGCCAGCTGCGGGCCTGGATGCGGCCGCTGCTGCGGCAACAGGCCGCGCGCCTGGGCGCCGTGCTGCTGCTGTCCGTCGCCGCCGTGGCGGCGGGGCTGGCGCAGCCGCTGCTGACCAAGGCGCTGATCGACGACGGCGTGCTGGCGCGCGACCCCGGCGCCATCCTGCGCGCCGGCGCCGCCATGGCGGTGCTGGCGCTGGCGGCGCTGGGCGTGGGCATCGCCTGCCGGCGGCTGTACGCGCAGGCGTCCATGCGGCTGCTGCACGGCCTGCGGGAAGCGCTGTTCGCGCACCTGCTCACGCTCTCGCCGGCCTTCCACGCCCGGGTGCGCCAGGGCGAGCTGCTGGCACGGCTGGAGGGCGACCTGGGCGAGGTGCAGCGCTTCGCGGTGGATGCCGTGCTGTCGGCCCTCAACGCCGTGCTGATGCTGGCGGGCACGCTGCTGCTGCTGGGCCTGTGGAGCCCCACGCTGCTGATGCTGCTGGCGGTGCTGGTGGCCGTGAACGCCGTCGCCAGCGCGCTGGTGCGCCCGCGCCTGGAGGCGCTGTCGCGGCGCACGCGGCAGGCGGGGGTGGAAGTGTCGGCCTTCCTGGTGGAGAAGCTCGCGGCGGTGCGCTGCATTCAGACGCATGGCGCCGAGGGGCGCGAGACACGGCGGCTGAATGCGCTGCACGAGGCGCTGCGGCGCGAGTCCGTGGCGCTGCAGCTGCTGGGGCAGTTGGGCGGGGGCGTTCCGAACCTGCTGCTGACGCTGGGCGTGGTCGCCATCTTCGTGTTCGGCAGCCTCGCCATGCTGCGCGGCGAGGCGCTGACGCTGGGCATGCTGGTGGCCTTCGCCAGCTGCGTGCAGCGCGCCAGCGCGCCGGTGCAGTCCCTCATGGGGCTGTGGTTGGCTTGGCAGCGCGCCAAGGTGGCGCTGGAGCGGGTGACGGACCTGACGGCGCAGCGCGCCGAGGTAACGCCGTTGCCGGCCGGCACCGCGGCGGACGCGCAGGGGCTGCGCGGCGAGGTCGAGATCCGCGACCTGTGCTTCAGCTACCCCGGCACCGGGCGGCCGGTGCTGCGCGGGCTGAACGCCCGTTTCGCTGCCGGCAGCAGCGTGCTGCTGCGCGGGCCCTCGGGCTGCGGCAAGTCCACGCTGGTGGACCTGCTGCACCGGCATTTCGACCCGGACGCGGGAGGCATCCTGCTGGCCGGCACGGACCTGCGCCGGCTGGACCGCGCCGCGCTGCGCCGCCGCGTGGCGGTGGTGTCGCAGGAGGCGGTGCTGTTCGCCGACACGCTGGCCGGGAACATCCGCTACGGGCGGCCGGACGCGTCGGACGACGAGGTGCGGCGCGCGGCCGAGGCCGCGGGTGTGGACGAGTTCCTGCCGCACTTGCCGCAGGGGCTGCGGACGCCGGTGGGCCCGCGCGGCGCGACGCTCTCGGGCGGCCAGCGCCAGCGCGTGGCCCTGGCGCGGGCGCTGCTCATGGCGCCGGCGGTGCTGGTGATCGACGAGGGCACCTGCGCGCTGGACGAGGCGCTGGAGCTGCGCACGCTGCGGCGCATCGCGGCGCTGCTGCCCGGTTGCACGCGCATCGTGGTGTCGCACCGATCGGCGCACGAAGGCGAGTTCGACCAGGTGATCGAGCTGGCCGGCGCGGCGGGGGTACATGCATGAAGCCGGTGCGCATCGGGATCGTGGACGGCCCCCTGGCCGCGGCGCTGTCGAGCGCCGTGGAGGCCGTGGCCCGCTTCGGCGACAGCGCGGGGCAGCCCGGCCGCGCCGGTTTGGCCCACGGCACGCACGTGGCGCGGCTGGTGCTGGAGGGTTTGCCGACGGCGCGGCTGTTGAGCGCGCAGGTGTTCCACGACGGCCTGGACGCCTCGGTGTCGGACGTGGCACAGGCCATCGCCTGGCTGGCGGCGCAGCGGGTGGACGTGATCAACATGAGTTTCGGTTTGCGCTCGCGCAGCCCGGTGCTGGAGGCCGCTTGCCGGCAGGCGCGCGAGGCCGGCGTGCTGCTGGTGGCGTCGGCGCCGGCGCGCGGCGGGGCGGTGTACCCGGCCGCGCTCGGAAGCTGCTTCGCCGTGTCGGGCGACGCGCGCTGCCGCGCGGGCGAGGTGTCGTGGCTGGGGCTGCAGGGGGTGGACTTCGGCACGCACCCCTTCCTGGAGCGCGACAGCGCCGCGCGCGGCGGCGGCGCGAGCTACGCGGCGGCGCGCTTCAGCGGGCTGGTGGGCGCGCTGCTGGCGCGGGGCGTGCCGGCGCCGGAGGTGCGCGCGCAGTTGTTCCTGAAGGCGGCGTGGGTGGGACCGGAGAGGCGGTATGGGTAAGAACCACATGGAACACGCCGACATCGTCATCCTCGGCGCCGGCCCCGCTGCGCTGGCGCTGGCTATCGCGCTGCGGCGCACGGGCTTGTCGCCGCTGGTCATCGGCCGCCCGCGTCCGCAACCCGCCGTCGAAGGGCTGTCCTACCGCGTCGCGCAGGGGCTGCAGCAGCTGGGCTGCCACACGGCCCTGGGGCTGCTGGGCGCGCCGTGGCGGCGGCTGTCGTGCTGGGCCGGGGCGCGGGTGGAGATGAACGGCGAGTTCGTGGTGCAGCGCCAGGCGCTGGACGCGGCGCTGTGGCAGGACGCGCTCCTGGCCGGCGTGGACCTGCGCGCGGGGCTGGTGCGCCGCGTGGAGCATGTCGGCGTGGCCGACTGGCGCATCGAGTGGGAGGACGGGCAGGGCGCGCCGCGGCGCACGCACGCCGGCTTCGTGGTCGAGAGCCGGGGCCGCGCCGCGCCCAAGTGGGCGCCGGACGAAGCCGCCGGCGCGCCGCTGGTGGCGCTGTCGCGCGCCTTCACCGGCGCCGCGCAGGGCCGGCGCACCACCTTCGCCGAATCCTTCGAGGACGGCTGGAGCTGGGGAACCCTGGACGCCGACGGGTCGGCCACGGTGCAACTGGTGCTGCACCCGGACACGCTCCAGCGCCACGGCGGCGACCTCGACGCCGTCCATGCAGCGGGCCTGCGCCGGCTGGAGGCGGTGGTGGAGCTGCTCGGCCCGCGCCTGCAGCCGCGGGGCGGCGCCGGCGTGCGCGGCATCCAGGCCGTGCTGCGCGGGGGCTGCTGCGGGCCTGACGGCCTGCGCGTCGGCGATGCGGCCTACACCAGCGATCCGCTGTCGGGCCACGGCATGTTCGAGGCGGTGTCGGGCGCCCTGGCCGCCGCGCCCACGCTGCGCACGCTGCTGGAGCGCCCCGGCGACGCGGAGGCGGCGTGCGACTTCTACACCTCGCGCGTGCGCAGCATCTTTGCGCAGCGGCGACGCGCGGCGCGCGAGCACTACGCCACGGAGACGCGCTGGATCGACGCGCCGTTCTGGCGCGAGCTGCACGCCGCGCCGCCGGAGCCTGACGCCACGCCCGCGCCGCAGGCCGCCGCGATCGCGCAGCGGCCGGTGGTGGAAAACGGCTTCATCGTCCGGCGCCGCGTGGTGATCGCGCCCGGGCACCCGCGCGGCGTGCGCTTCATCGACGGCATCGACGTGCCGGCGCTGCGCGACGCCGTCCGGCGCGCACCGGGCAAAGCGTGTGTCGAAGGTCTGGCGGCACAGCTGGGCCAACCGCCCGGCGCCGTGCGCAATGCCCTGCGCTGGATGCAGGCGCAACGGCTCGCCTGAAACCCACCGGTTCCCGGGCCTGGCGCCTGGCTCCTGGCCCCCGCAGGGGGCGGGCGGCGCCTGCCTGGCGCGTCCGTGCCGGACGCATCCATCCCTGGTCCATCAACGAAGGAGACTTCCATGCAGCAACACGACGCCCGCGCAACCGGAGGCAGCCTCGGCCGCCGCGAGTTCCTGGCCCTGGGCGCCGCCGCGGCGGACCGGGGAAGCGACATCACCGGCTGGAGCGCCGTGCGCCTGTCGGAGGCGATACGCAGGCGCCAGGTGTCGTGCCGCGAGGTCATGCTGGCCTACCTGGCGCAGATCGAGCGCCTGAACCCCAAGGCCAACGCCATCGTGTCGCTGCAGGAGCCTGAAGGGCTGCTGCGCCAGGCCGACGAGCGCGCCCTGCAGCTGCGCCGCGGCGAACGCGTGGGCTGGATGCACGGTTTCCCGCAGGCGCCCAAGGACCTGGCCAACACCGCGGGCATCGTCACCACGCTGGGCTCGCCCATCCTGCGCGACAACGTGCCCAAGACCGACGCCATCGTGGTGGAGCGCATGCGCCGCGCGGGCAGCATCTTCGTGGGCAAGACCAACACGCCGGAGTTCGGCCTGGGCTCGCACACCTACAACAACGTGTTCGGCACCACGGGCAACGCCTTCGACCCCACGAAGTCCGCCGGCGGCAGCAGCGGCGGGGCGGCGGTGGCGCTGGCGCTGCACCTGCTGCCGGTGGCCGACGGCAGCGACATGATGGGATCGCTGCGCAACCCGGCAGGCTGGAACAACGTCTTCGGCCTGCGCCCCTCCTTCGGCCGCGTGCCCTACGGACCCACGGGCGAGGTCTTCGTGCAGCAGCTCGGCTACGAAGGCCCCATGGGCCGCAGCGTGGCGGACCTGGCCATGCTTGCTGTCGGTGCAGGCGGGCTACGACGCGCGCACGCCGCTGTCGCTGGGCGAAGACCCGGCGCAGTTCACCCGGGCGCTGGACCGCGGCTTCAAGGGCACGCGCGTCGCCTGGCTGGGCGACTTCAACGGCTACCTGCCCACCGAGCCCGGCGTGATGGACACCTGCACGCAGGCGCTGCGCCATTTCCGGACCCTGGGCTGCAGCGTGGAGGCGGTGGCGCCGCCCTTCGACATGCAGCGGCTGTGGCAGGCCTGGCTGGTGCTGCGCAGCTTCAGCATTGCCGGCATCGCGGGCAGCCTGTACGCGGACCCCAGCCTGCGCGCGCAGATGAAGCCCGAGGCGCTGTGGAAGATCGAGAGCGGCCTGAAGCGGGCCTGGGAGGGCGGCAAGGTCCGTATCCCGCCCCATCATCCAGCGCAAGGGCGACGACGGCTTCGGCGCGGGCAACCTCAAGGCGCTGTTCCGGCCAATGGATCGTGACCAGCGCTGTCGTGGCGTGCTCAACGTTGGGGACTGACGATGCCGCACCGGCCGGACGCCCATTCGCTTTCATGCGAAAGTCCGGCGTCGTCGTCCACGCTCAATGCCAGCAAACCATGACCGACCTGTCCCGCTTCCCGATCGTCCGGCAACGCCCCCCGCAGTTTCCTGACCGCATCCAGCTCTATTCGCTGCCCACGCCCAACGGGGTGAAGGTCTCGATCATGCTCGAAGAGACGGGCCTGCCCTACGAGCCGCACCTGGTCAGCTTCGACAAGCAGGAGCAGCTCTCGCCCGAGTTTCTTGCGCTGAACCCGAACAACAAGATCCCGGCCATCATCGATCCTCACGGGCCCAACGGCGAGCCGCTGGCCCTGTTCGAATCCGGCGCCATCCTGCTTTACCTCGCGGACAAGGCCGGCACCCTGATGCCCAAGGACCCCGCCGCCCGCTACGAGGCGATCCAGTGGCTGATGTTCCAGATGAGCGCCGTCGGGCCGATGTTTGGCCAGCTGGGCTTCTTCCACAAGTTCGCCGGGAAGGACATCGAGGACAAGCGTCCGCGCGATCGCTACGTCGCCGAATCCAAGCGGCTGCTCGGCGTGCTCGACCAGCGCCTGAGCGGCCGGCAGTGGATCATGGGCGACGAGTACTCGGTGGTGGACATCGCAACCTTTCCATGGGTGCGCAACCTGGTCGGCTTCTATGGCGCGGGCGAGCTCGTCGAGATCGAGCGCTTCCCCGAGGTCGCGCGCGTCCTGCAGAGCTTCGTGGCGCGGCCGGCGGTAGCGCGGGGGCTCGACATTCCCAAGCGGCCATAGGTTCAGCACCGCCTGCGCCGCCAGGGCCTGCGCGGGCCATCTTCAGCGCAAGGCTCGGCGCGCGGGACTTCGCCGTTCAGCGCTTGTTGTTGAAACGGCAACTTCGAAATGCCTGCCATGGATGCAAACGCGCTTGCACCACGCGGCATTTGTCGCACCAGGGAGCTCCTGAGGTTCCCTCAGCCGCCACCGTCCAGGCGTGCCATCACGCGCTGCACCACGCGGTCGCAGTGTGCACCCCCGAATTCATACAGGTCCCGCTGGGCCAGGTCGATCTCACGCTCCAGCGCCTCGCGCAGCAGGCAGCGCGCGCGGAAGTGCCGGGTACGCACCGTGGCCTCGGGGATGTCAAGACAGCGCGCCGTCTCCTCCACGCCCATGTCCTCGACCTCGCGCATCACGAACACGAGGCGCAAGGCGCGCGGCAGCTGGTCGATCTGCTGTTCGATCAAGGCCCGCATCTCGGCGCGCATCATGGAGCGCTCCGGAGTGCCAGCATCCGGGGATGCCGGGGCATCGAGCTCCATCTCGTCATCGTTCGAGGGCCTGACCATCGGGATCACCTTCTCGCGCCGTGCCTGACGCCGCAGCCGGTCCAGGCACTCGTTGAGTACCAGGCGCGATAGCCAGGTTCCTAGTGCCGCCTCGCCCCGAAAGTCGCCGATGGCCCGGTAGGCCGAGAGGTAGGCCTCCTGCAGCGCGTCCTCGGCCTCGGCGTCGTCGCGCAGCGTGGCGCGCGCCAGCCGAAACAGGCGCCGGTTGTGGCGCCGCATCAGCAATTCGAACGCCGCGCGATCGCCCAAGGCGATGCGCTGCACGAGCGTGTGCTCATCGTCGCGGTCTTCAAGCGCAGCTACCTGGGCATTGGAAGTCTTCATCGTGGGCTGACGATCAGTGAGGCCTTCATCGTGGGATGCAGCGTGCACACGTAGGCAAAGCTGCCGCTGATGGAAAAGACATGGCTCCAGGATGCCCCTGGAGCCATAGTGCGCGAGTCGAAATTCTGGCCGCTGGCGGCCGTGGCCGTGTGGGGAACCAAGTCCTTGTTCTCCCACACGACCCGGTCGCCGGGCGCAATGGTCAGCGTCTCGGGGCTGAAGCGCATCGCCTCGATGCTCACCCGGTGCGTGGCAGGATCGCCCGCCGCGCCACCGGCTGCCAGCATCAGGCCGAGCCAGGCGCCGGCCGAGCGATGGAGCACGCTCATGGCGCGGCTGGCAGCGAGGCCTGGAGGGACTGCGCGTGCTGCAGGTGGGCCACGAACGCCGGGCGCACCTTCACCATCAGCGCCTTGAGCTCTTCGTTGCGCGCATTCGGGATCAGTGTCTTGTCCAGAGCGTCGATCACGGCCTGGTGGTAGGTGACCTCGTGCTGGACGTAGGCGCGGTCGAACGCGTGGCCCTTGAGGCTCTTGAGCTTCGCGAGGTTCGCATCACCGCCTTGCTTGAGGCTCTGTGCTGTCGGGTTGTCCTCGGGCTTGAGGTTGAGCTTATGGGCCAGATCGGTCGCCGCCTTGTTGACGCCGGTGTGATCGGTGACCATGAGCTGCGCGAACTGCTGGACATCCTTCGACTGGGACATCGACTGCGCCAGCTGCCCGGCATCGATGTCCACCTGGTTGGCAGTGACCACGATCGCGGCGATTTGCGCGTCGTTGATCTGCTGCCCTGAGGCCATGCCTGCTGCACACAGGCACAAGGCCATGAGCGTCTTCTTCAACATGAATGGCTCCTGCTTGCGGGCTGCGTCCAGCGGCTCCCCATGAACGCGCGATCGCAACCCTTGCATGGGGATAGACGACGCCACGGCCGTTCGCGTTCCGGAATACCCCTGGAGCGGGCGCAGGCATGGCGATGCGGCTCGCGCACGAGAGCAACACGGGCTGATTTCCGGGACACGTCACCCGTCAAGGCCACGTGGCAGCAGCAGCAAACAGGGGCACGGTGTCACTCTCTTTGGCTGGACATGCATCATGTCGTGATATTTTCCGGGGAACCCCGACCGTTCCTTGCGAGGCCCACCGATGCTCCGTACCGCCCTCACCGAAATGTTCGGCATCGAGTACCCGATCGCGCTTGCGCCCATGGGCGGGGTGTCGGGCGGTCGACTGGCCGCGGCCGTTTCCAACGCTGGGGGGCTGGGTCTTGTCGGCGGTGGCTATGGAGACAGCGCCTGGCTCAGCAGGGAGCTGTCGCTGGTGAAGGGCGAGACCAGCAAGCCATGGGGAGTTGGCCTCATCACCTGGTCGGTCGATGCAGCGATCGTCGACATGGTGCTCGGGTACAAACCGCACGCTGTCATGCTCTCTTTTGGTGACCCGAGGGCGTATGGAGCGATCGTCAAGGCGGCCGGGTGCCGCCTGATTTGCCAGGTCCAGGACGTGGCCGGCGCACGCTTGGCCCTCGACGCTGGCGCTGATGTCATCGTGGCGCAAGGCACCGAAGCGGGTGGCCACGGCGCTGGACGCTCGACGCTGCCGTTGGTGCCTGCCGTTGTTGATGCGGTGGCATCGACGCCGGTGCTGGCGGCCGGCGGCATTGCCGATGGACGCGGCCTGGCGGCAGCGTTGATGCTCGGCGCGCAGGGTGCATTGATGGGCACACGGTTCTACGCCAGCGAAGAGGCCCTGGGCCACCCGCAAGCCAAGCGCAGGATCGTTGCGGCCCACGGCGAAGACACCTGCAGGACAACGGCATTCGACGTGGTGCGCAAGCTGGCTTGGCCCGAGCCGTACAACGGGCGCGCGCTGCGCAATGGCTTCGTCGAGCGCTGGAGAGGCCGGGAGGAAGAACTGGCCGCACAGCTGGACGTACAGCAGCCCGTGTACGCATCGGCGGTACAGGCCGCGGACCACGACGTGGCCGTCGTCTGGGCAGGCGAAGGAGTCGACCTGATCAACGGTGTTGAACCGGCCGGTGAAATCGTGCGGCGGCTGGCCGCCGAGGCGGTGGACCGGTTGAGGTGGGCTGCGAGGCTGGCATGAAACTCAACATCCTCTCGGACCTGCACCTGGGCTTCGGCGCGATGGACCGTCCGGAGAACGATGCTGACGTGGTCGTCCTGGCCGGCGACATCTCGCGCCACCGCGAGGCGGTGGCTTGGGCCTTGCGCTTCGAGCGACCGGTGGTTTACGTCCCCGGAAACCACGAGTTCTACGGCAGCTGCATCGAGGCGGTCACGCAAGATCTCAAGCACCTGTGCACCGGCACGCGGGTCCACGTTCTCGATGAGGGCGAAGTCGTGCTCGGGAACGTGCGTTTTCTTGGCACGACGCTGTGGAGCGACTTTGGGCTGTTTGGCGATGGCGAGCAAAAGGCTGCCGCCATGGCCGAGGCGCGAGAGTCGATACGCGATTTCAGCCGGATCCGGGGTACCACGTCGGCCAACTCGGCGTTCACGCCAGAAGATGCCGCGGCATTGTTCGAACGGCACGCCGCCTGGCTGGACAGCCGGCTCAGAGCACCTCACGACGGTTCCACCGTCGTCGTCACACACCATGCTCCTTCAACCCGGAGCATCCATCCGCGGTTTACCGGCTCGCTGTTGAACGCGTGCTTCGTCTCCAAGGCCGAGCATCTTCTGGGCGCCGACCGCGTGCAGCTCTGGATCCATGGCCATACCCATGACAGCTTCGATTACACGCTCAACGGGACACGCGTGGTCTGCAATCCGCGAGGCTATGCAAAAGGCGGTGTCAACGAGAACCCGCTTTTCGACCCCAATCTGATGATCGAGATCGGCAGTGATGCCGGGAAAACGACAGCACCAAGCCGCGACGGTGCGCTGGCCGACGGACACGCGCGGCAGCGGTGACTGGCTCGGCCACGTCGGCGCTACCTCGAACCAGCTCAGGCCATGCTTTCGTCGTTGAATGCGCCAATGTTCTCGACCGAGAACACGTTTGACAACGAACGCAGCTCCGTGCGGTGCAGCCCGGCAAGCCGCGCAATGCACTGATCGCCCTTCCTGGTGAGGTGGACTTCGACCTGACGGCGATCAACCGACCCGGTCACCCGTCGCACCAGTCCGGCGCTTTCGCACCGGGTGACCAGCGCGACAACGCCGTGGTGCCGCGCCTGCAGCCGTTCGGCCAGCTCGCCAATGGTGGCCCATTCCCGCCCCGGAAAGCCCTTCAACTGCAGCAGAAGTTGGTACTGCAGCGGTGTCAGCCCTTCGGCCTGCACGGCCTCCTCGCTGAAGCGCATGAAGCGGCGCAGCTGGTATCGAAACTCGGACAGCAGCTCGTAGTCGCCCTTGGTCATCGGCCTTGTCTTCTTTGTCATGGAGGCATTCGTCACGGCGAACTGTCTGCGCCCAGGTATATCACGGTGTGAGGGATATCACGCCCGCGTTCCTTCGGTGTGCGGCGGCCTTCACCGCGGCCTTGCCCTCCGAACCATGGCTTCGTAGGGAGACTGCGGCCAGCACAAGCAACCACAACATACCAGTAGCAACGTCCAATTCCCTCACTACCCTCCACCTGTTTTGCCCTTCCTCTCTCTCAAGGCCGGAGCCGGCAGGGATGACTTGATTGAGTTGAACCGAGTATGTTGTGCATGCTGGTTTTTGACAGGACTACGGCCTGGAAGCCGATGTGTTCACGGCAGTGCCCGAGTTGGGGTCGCACTTCTCGTGAATGAAAGGTCCACCTGCCCGGTCTTCGACGCCGCGTCCAGCGCCGAGGACGCGAAGACGCCTTTCCTGTATTCAGGCCGAGCCGGTACTCGGGTCTGATCCAGGCAGCGCCGTCGCTGTGGCGGCCGGTGCACCGGCCTGGCGGTCCAGCCACTTCAGGAGCGTCGCGTACAGCGCCATGGGTTCGACCGGCTTGCCCACGAAGTCGTTCATGCCCGCGGCCAGGCACGCTGCACGGTCCTCGTCAAAGGCATTGGCCGTCATGGCCAGGATGGGCAGCCTCTGTAGTCCAGGCAGCGCACGCAGTCCCCGTGTCGCCTGCAGTCCGTCGAGCACGGGCATGTGCACGTCCATCAGCACCAGGGCATAGGTCTGCTGGCCCGCCTTGTCGATCGCAATGCGGCCGTTCTCGGCAAAGTCCACCTCCAGCCCTACAGCACGCAACAGCGCCAGCGCCACCTCGCGGTTGACGAGGTTGTCCTCGGCCACCAGCACCCGGGCACCGGCGTGGCGCTGACGCAGCTCGGCGTCGGGCTGCGCGGGTGTGCCGTCGGAAGTGTTCCCGCCAGCACCGCGGCCCAGCCATGCCGTGAACCAGAAGACGCTGCCACCACCGGGGCGAGACTGCGCGCCGGCGCTGCCGCCCATGAGTTCAGCCAGGCGCCGCGTGATCGACAGCCCCAGCCCCGTGCCGCCGTGCTCGCGCGTGGTGGAAGCATCGGCCTGTTCGAAGGCATCAAAGAGTCGTGCCACCTGCTGCGGCTCGATGCCCGGGCCGGTGTCCTCGACCTCCAGGCGCACCAGCAGGGCGCCGTCCTCGCGTTGCTGCAGCTGCCGCGCCCGCAGCACGATGCGGCCGGCCTCGGTGAACTTCACGGCGTTGCCCGCGTAGTTGAGCAGCGCTTGGCGCACGCGCGTCTCGTCGCCGCGCAGCCACCGCGGCACCTCGCCGGCCTCGACCTCCAGGCGCAGCCCCTTCGCCATGGCGCCTTCTTCCACCATGGAGCGCACCTGCTCCAGCAACGCGGGCAACTCGAAGTCGCGCTCTTCCAGTGTCAGCTTGCCCGCGTCGATCCGGGCCAGGTCCAGGATGTCGTTGATGACGGACAGCAGGTGTCGCGCCGCGGCCTCGATCCGGGCCAGCTGCTGGGCCTGCCGCGGCGTGGCGTCCTCGCGCGCGAGCAGGTGCGCGAGACCCAGGATCGCGTTCATGGGCGTGCGGATCTCGTGGCTCATGTTGGCCAGGAACGCGCTCTTGGCGCGGTTGGCGGCCTCGGCGGCATCGCGCGCGGCGGCCAGCTCCGCGGTGCGCTCCCGCACTCGGCGCTCCAGCGTGGCGTTGAGCTCGGCCAGCCGTGCCTCGGTGGCCTTGCGCGCCGTGATGTCGAGCGACGCGCCGATGATGCCGATGACACGTCCCTCGGCGTCTCGGAACGGCGCCTTCGTGGAAAACCAGACGGTGGGTGTGCCATCCACGCGGCTAACCGTTTCCTCCATCTGCTCGGTCGCGCCGCTGTCCATGACCCGGCGGTCGTTGCTCATCACGGCCTGAGCCTGTGACGGGTCGCCGAGGAGCTCCAGATCCGTCTTGCCGAGGTAGTACTGCGGCGGCTGGCCGATGAATTCGCTCACACCCCGGTTGCCGATCAGCAGTCGCCCCTGGTGATCCTTGGCGTACACGATGCCCGGCACGGCATCCGCGAAGGCGCGCAGCAGCTCCAGCGCCCGATCGCGCTCGGCTTCGAGCGAGCGGCGATGTTCGATGTCAAGCACCACACCGGGCAAGCGCAGTGGCGCTCCGTCATCGGCCCGGTCCACCCGGCCGTTGCCCCGGACCCAGCGGTAGCTGCCATCGCGGCCGCGCACGCGGTACTCATGGCTGCAAGCGCCGCCGCGCGAGAGGGCCTGCCCGATGGTCAAGTGCAGCCCGGGCAGGTCCTCGGGGTGCACATTGGCGAGCACCTGCTCCAGCGACAGCCCGGTGTGGCCCAAGGCCGAATCGATGCCGAAGCTCTCGGCCAGGCGCTCGTCCACCGTCAAATTGCCGGTGGACAGGTCCCACATCCAGGTGCCGATGATGGCGCCGGCCGCCAGCGCGAGCTGCATGCGCTCCGCGGCGATCCGCGCCTCCTCGTTGCGCTGGTGCAGCAGCCGGCGCTGGCGGTGCAACTCCACGAACACGCGCACCTTGCCCAGCAGCACGTACGGCTCCAGCGGCTTGTGCAGGAAGTCCACAGCCCCGGCCTCGTACCCTCGGAACAGCTTCATCGGATCGTCGGGCGCGGCGGTGACGAAGATGATGGGAATGTCGCGCGTGCGGCTGGAGCCGCGCATGAGCTCGGCCAGCGTGAAGCCGTCCATTTCCGGCATACGCACATCCAGCAGCGCCAGCGCCACGTCCTCATGCTCCAGCAGCAGCTCCAACGCTTGCATGCCAGAGGAGGCGCAAAGCACCTGCACCCCGGGTTGCAGCAGCAGTGCCTGCATCGCCAGCAGGTTCTGCGGCATGTCGTCCACGACCAGCAGCTTCACGGAGTCGATATCACCAGGCGCTTCGATGGAGGTCATGGAGGACTTGGAGGACTTGCTGAGCCCGGAAACAGTGGTCCAGCAGCAAGCCGTGCCCGTTCGCGGTCAGGCACTGGGGCTGGAACAGGGCCTGCGCCACAGCACAGAAACGCCCCTTTCGACGCAGCTGGTTCGATGTCCGCTGCGTGGAAGACAGGACGCCTGCTCGGTTGGCACGATGCACGCACGCCAGACCCGCTCGCCGCTGCTGCAGCCCGCCCCACCCAGACTACAGGCGACGAGAAGGCACGTGACAGCGGCACGACCTGCTCGCGCAGTGCGCTGGAGTAACGATGTCTGCATTATCTGGGCTAACGGCATGGCTCCGCCCCGAGGCGCGTGCCCATGGCGTTGATCCCTACCGCTGGGGGCGAACCGACTGACCACCTTGAAAGGGCTGGGGCTCAAGCCGGCCCGACGCTCAGGCGGCTCGATCTCTACCGCGCAGGTGCCCTGTTCGTAAGCGGCACGATGCTGCCTGCGGGATGTTCCGCCTTCTGCGCATGGCTGCGCCGGTGCGCTGATCAGCCCGCGGCACACAGCGCCAGCAACACGTCGGCGCCAAATGCCTGCAGGAACGCATGCTGGTTCAGGCCCACGTTATGAATGTCGATAGACGCCACGCCGAGGGCCGCACAGGCACCCAGATGCTCCTACGCGGCCCACCGCGAACACGCCTCACAGCAGCGCCATGCCCGGTGCAAAGAGCGCAAAGGTCAGGAAATCCAGTGGCTCAAAGGTCTTGACGTGCTCGCTGGGCGGCATCGACGGCGACCACGAAGCTTTCCTGTCCCACATCGTCATAAACAACCCAGATAATCCTCAATAATCTTTGCCAACTAAACGCAAGAGTATTTTCTTCCCATGGTGCTCGCAGGTCTGTAGCTTCAAAACGGCAGAGCATTCACCTAACCGCCCTTGCGGCGATGACATGGACAGTGTTCAGCCCACAGGGTTTGTCCGCCTGGCCCGGGACAACCCCAGACCGCCACCGTGCCAGTCATGGCTGCATGGGCCGCGCATGTCATCAGGCCCATCCACAGCGTGATGGGATGCACGGGCATCCATGCTTAGCAGACCGACAGGACGGCGGCTTTTGCGGCGCTGCGTGAGGTGACGGAACTTGGATTCCTGCGCCCCGGTCCTCGCGGAAGATGCTCGTGCTACGGGTAGGACCGTCCCACCCCCAATGAGACCACCAGTCCCTTCGCATCACTCGATGGTGCACGGCACAGATGGCGGGCGTGGCGGCAGGAGGGGGTAGGACGGTCCCACCCCCAGTCCAACATCACGAAACAGCAGAATGCCGCGCACGTGAAGCGCGAGCAGGCCATTGACGCACCGAAGCTGATGCGCTGGCGGGGGGGAGGACCGTCCTACCCCCCGCCGCTCAGTCCAGAAGCTTGCGAAGCGCCGCCTCAAAAGCCTTCCACTGGCCTTCGGGAAGAACCAGCGGATCCAGTTCGATGACCGTACGCCCTGCGGCATCAGCCTTGATCGTGCCACGCCGTCCCTCGCCAAGATCCATCTCGCGTAGGGGCCGGGCACGAAGGCTGCGCCTGGGGGCTTCGTCCTTCAGGCAAGCCGTCAAGGCCTTGAACACCTGGGCCGCAGGCGAGCGTCCATCGACCATATCGGCACTGCGAGCCGCGGCCAGCACCGCGTCGGGGTTCTTTTCCAGCGCCTTGTGCAGGTCAGCTGCCCACCGAAACTGGATAGCATTGGGCGAGGAAAACGCGCCCACGACCTCGGGCGGCAGTTGTGCGATGCGCAAGGCCTTGCCGATATCGCTGATGTCCCGCCCGATGGCTGCGGCCAGTTGCCGGTTCGAAGGGAACAACCCCTCGTTGAGCGCGCGCAGGTACATGCGCCCCTGCTCCCAGGCCGACAGGCTCTGTCGGCCACGGTTCTCGCGCTCCATGTGCACGAACAGATCCCGATCCTGCAGATCCTGCACGATGGCCAGGACCGGCAGTCCGAGTTCCAGGCAGGCGCGATGCCGCCTGTGTCCGAAGACGATCTCGTAGCGGGCCGCCCCTTCGCTCCCCTCGACCCGCCCGGCCGGGAGCGGGCGTACCTTGATGGGCTGCACGTTGCCGCCGGCATCTTGGATCTCGCGCTTGAGCGCTTCGAAG
The DNA here is from genome assembly GCF_937926365.1 of uncultured Azohydromonas sp. GTDB lineage: Bacteria > Pseudomonadota > Gammaproteobacteria > Burkholderiales > Burkholderiaceae_C > Azohydromonas. The sequence goes on from NZ_CALAOH010000220.1 coordinate 15,203, forward strand.
TCCGCGTCAGCGAAGGAGTCCGGATGCCGGTTGGCCCAGTGGCTCGGGACGATGCTGCGGGCGTCCATCAACTGGCCACCGCGCTCGCCTTCGAGCTTGCGCAGTTCGCCTTCCAGCGACTCAATGCGCTGCTCCAGCTTGTTGGTCTCGAACACGGTCGTGGACAGCAACCCCACACCGGTGCGCGGTACGGGCCTCGGTGCAGGTGCTGCAGCGGGGACCACGGCTGCGGGGCTTCCGTCCGCAGCCGGCACGGCTTCCTCACGGGACTGCGGCAGCACGAACGCGATGCCTGACCCCTTCCTCTTCACAGGCGATCCCGTGCTCATCTCAGGCTCCCAGTTGCTTGCGCCAGAAGGTCTGCGCTTGGTCTTCGATCAGCTCCACGAGCCGGTCATAGGCCTCATAAGCGCGCTTGAAGGTGCGGGTGCTGGCATTGGCCGGGCCGCTGTCGTACACGGTCCCGAACTCCGCGCTGGAAGTACTGGCCGCCATGCTCTTGGGAATTTCCACCGGCAGCACTTTCTCGGCATAGGCCGCGGCGATCCACTCGCGCACCACCAGGCTCGCTTGGTCGGTGGACTCCACCTTGGCCGGCAGGATGTCGATGAAGGCGAACTCCTTGCTGCCGCCACGGTTCTTCACCAACTGCGTCGTCAGGTCGGAAAACAGATCCCAGAACTGGGCACTCGATGCGAAATCCAGCGCGCTGGGCGGCAGCGGCATGATGATCCCGTCGCTGGCCATGAGCGCATTGATGGTGGTGTAGGACAGGGCAGGGGGCGTGTCGATGATGATGACGTCGTAGTCCAGCCGCACCGGATCGAGCCCGTAGTTCAGGACGTTCCAGAACTCGAAATTCGGATCCTTGCTCTGCTTGGCCGGCAGCACGAACTCCGCCGAGAACAGGAACGAGGCCGCGGCAACCAGATCGATGCCCTCCCAATAGGTCGGGCGGATGGCATACGTGATGTCGGCTTGGTCGCCCGTGAACAGCGGCAACACCGTGTCGTCCACGTTGACCTCCGAGTCTGGCAGCAGCCCGAAGAGCGTCGTGAGGCTGCCCTGGGGATCACAGTCGATCACCAGCACCCGGTGACCACGCAGGTTCAGGCCTTGTGCCAGCGTCAAGGCCGTGGTGGTCTTCGTCACCCCGCCCTTGAAGTTGCCCACGCTGATCGTGACCGCTTCAGCACCTTCAGGGCGCAGTTCGTCGCGGCGCACGTCACGCACCCACTGCCGCGCTTCTTCCAGCATGAACTCGCGCCGCGAGCCGGTGCTGTTGAGCCGTCCGCTGGGCAGATCGCCTTTGCGCACGCGGTAGTCCACTTGGCCCTTGTCCAGCCCGGTCAGGCCCATGAGCTGCGTGGTGGAGAAGACGGGGGCCTTCTTACGCGCGTCCGGCGCCAGCATGGCGCCGCGCACCTGCGCCACGATGGACTTGACCCGCTCCGCTTGATCACTGATCGCGTCCAGCGAGATCGAGCGGCTACTGTTCCTCAGCAACGATTCCACCAGGAAGCTCCTTTGCATACAAGGTTTGTTATCACAGCAGATTTTATGAGCAGACGCGAAAGTCCACGGCAAACGCAAAACTCGCGTCTTTCCAACGCTGCAGCCATGGAAAACCGGACATTTGGTTTTGAAGTCTTGTCTGCTCCATGTCGTCGATCTTTAAAGACTTCAAAACTTCAAGATTTTGGGACTGTGGATAAGGCTGTTTTTTTTATAAAAATCAACAACTTGCAGATTCCATGTGTCCGGCTTTTCCGCTACATCCGTCCGGCTTTGGGCCGAAACACGTCCGGCTTTTCCTGTTCTGCTGTCCGCCGATCCGCCAAACGTCCGGCTTTTCCTGCCCTGCAGCGGCAAAGCCATACGTCCGGGGCCCTGGCCCTGTCCGGGCTGACTTGCATCAGTTCTGCAGAGACGAAGCACCGGGAAATGTCCGGGAATTCCTGTTCCTTGACCTGACGCAGCGGGCAGCAACTGTCCGGCTTTTCGACCCCTGCCCGTCACCACGGGAGGGTGGAACTGTCCGGGAATTCGAGTCCGTGGTTTTCCGATGTCACGCGGCTTAGTGTCCAAACGATTGCGGACATATACTGGGCCATGGCCAAGCCGTCGCACCAGAACAGACAGGACGCCCCTGCGACCACCCTGAACAAGCCGGTTGCCGCATTGGCCATCGTCCCGCTGAACAGGACGCTCACCGTGACGGCCCGCAAGGCCTACAACGTGATGCTGCACCTGGCGCAGCGGCAGGGCGACACGGGTGACGCAGGCTTCAGCGCGCCGCTGAAGGCGATCCTCAACGGCTTCGGGGTAGGCAGCAACGTGGCTGCCGACGCCAAGCGCTACATCGACCAGATGATGTCCACGAAGATCGAATGGCGCCCGTTGAGCCGCGGAGAGCAGTGGAGCCTGCCCAGCGCCGCAGGCTCGCAGGCCGTGCTGGAAGGCATCGCGGCGCAGGATCTCCAGGCCGAGGCCGAGGTGCGTGAAGAGCTGCGCAGCTTCAACATGCTGGCCGAGGTGCGGCTGTACAAGAAGAACGGCGAGAACTGGGTGACCTGGTTCTATCCGCCCACGATCAAGGAACAGATGCTCGGCCCCAACCGCTGGGCGCGGCTGGAGCTGGAAACCATCGCCCGGCTGGGCACGTACACCGCCGTGGCGCTCTACGAGATCTGCGCGCGCTACCGCGACAACCCGGGTGGCGTCACGGCCCGCCAGCACTGGAGCTGGTGGGTCGCGGTGCTCAAGGGTTCGGAGCTGGCCAAGCAACGCGAGTGGCGCAAGTTCAAGAACGAGTTCGTAGCGCCGGCGATCCGGGACATCAACGAGGCCAGCGATCTGGAGGTCGAGCTGCACGAATTCAAGGAGGGCCGGGCCATCTCGGACGTGCAGTTCGCCGTGCGCAAGAAGTCCGCGGCCAAGGTGGCTGTCAGTGCCGAGCAGCCGGCCGACGTCACGCAGGTCGCGCGCGCGCTGGCACTGGGCCTGCGCGAGCATGACGTGGACGCGTTCATCGAGCGCCATGGCGAAGCCGCGGTGGCACGCGCCCTCGATGCCATGGAGCGCTACAGCGGGCCGGGCAACAAGCCCATCGTCAACAAGGCCGCCTACCTCAAGACCATCCTGGCCGGCTTCGACCACGCGGCTTCCGCCGGGGAGGCGGCCACACGCGCCACGCCGGCGCCGACCAGGCTGATTGCCGCGGTTGCCGCAGCGGCATCACGGGCCGGCAGCGCCGATGGACAGGCCCAGGCGCTGGCCCGGGCACGGTTGGCTTTTGAAGCGCTGCCGTCCGACGAGCAAGCGCAATGGATGGAGCGCTTGCGGGCCCATGTGGTGCAAGCCGGCGTGGCCAACCCGACGCTCATACGGCGCCTGGACGCCCGGCAGTGGCAGTCGCCCATCGTCATGGCGCACCTGCTGCGTTTCTTCCTGGAGCAGGAGCCGCGTCAGGCGTGATGCCCGACAGCCCTCAGGCGTTCACGATCATCTGGAAGCCGCCGTAGATCAACCGCTTGCCGTCGAAGGGCATGGGATTGGTGTCGGGCTGCAGGCGTGGGTCTTCCATGACCTTCTTCATCCCTTCGTCGCGCACCTGCTTCGACGGCCAGGTGATCCAGGAAAACACAACCGTCTCGTCAGGCTGCCGCTGGACGGCCATGGGAAAGGAAGTCAGCTTCCCTTCCGGTACGTCGTCGCCCCAGCACTCCACCAGGGACAGCGCACCGTGCTCCTTGAACACGGCAGCCGCCTTCTCGGCGTGCTGCCTGTAGATCTCCCGGTTGGCCGTGGGCACGGCCGCGACGAAACCATCGACATAGTCCATGTGGCGCTCCATCCGTAGGTTCAAGGCGATATCACTGTATGAACGTGGCGCTGTTCGCGTTATCTGTGGACGGCGCCTAAACTTTGCTTGTCCTCATAGCA
>NZ_CALAOH010000221.1 GCF_937926365.1 uncultured Azohydromonas sp.
TCGTCGATCAGGTCGATGGCCTTGTCGGGCAGGAAGCGGTCGGTGATGTAGCGGTGCGAGAGCTCGGCCGCGGCCACGATGGCCGGGTCGGTGATCTCCACGCCGTGGTGCACCTCGTACTTCTCCTGCAGCCCGCGCAGGATGGCGATGGTGGCCTCCACCGACGGCTCCTCCACCAGCACCTTCTGGAAACGGCGCTCCAGCGCGGCGTCCTTCTCGATGTACTTGCGGTACTCGTCCAGCGTGGTGGCGCCGATGCAGTGCAGTTCGCCGCGCGCCAGCGCCGGCTTGAGCATGTTGCCCGCGTCGATGGCGCCCTCGGCCTTGCCCGCGCCCACCATGGTGTGCAACTCGTCGATGAACAGGATGATGCGGCCCTCGTCCTGCGCCACTTCCTTGAGCACGGCCTTGAGCCGCTCCTCGAACTCGCCGCGGTACTTGGCGCCGGCCAGCAGCCCGGCCATGTCCAGCACCAGCACGCGCTTGTCCTTGAGCGTGTCGGGCACCTCGCCGTTGACGATGCGCTGCGCCAGCCCTTCGACGATGGCGGTCTTGCCCACGCCGGGCTCGCCGATGAGCACGGGGTTGTTCTTGCTGCGGCGCTGCAGCACCTGGATGGCGCGGCGGATCTCGTCGTCGCGGCCGATCACCGGGTCCAGCTTGCCCTGGCGGGCGCGCTCGGTGAGGTCGAGCGTGTACTTCTTGAGCGCCTCGCGCTGGCCTTCGGCCTCGGCCGAGTCCACCTTGGCGCCGCCACGCACGGCCTCCACGGCCGCCTCCAGCGCCTTGCGCGTGAGGCCATGGCCGCGCACCACGGCGCCGAGGTCGGTCTTGGAGTCGGAGAGCGCCAGCAGGAACATCTCGCTGGCGATGAACTGGTCGCCGCGCTTGCTGGCTTCCTTCTCCGCGGCCTGCAGCAGCGAGACCAGGTCCCGCCCGGGCTGCACCTGGCCGCCGCCGCCCTGCACCTGGGGCAGGTTGCGCACGGCCGTCTCCATGGCGGTCTTCAGCCCGGCCGTGTTGGCCCCCGCCCGGTCCAGCAGCGCCTTGGGCCCGTCCGGCTGCGCCAGCATCGACGCCAGCAGGTGCGCGGGCTCGATGTACGGGTTGTCGTTGGTGACGGCCAGGCTCTGCGCGTCGGCCAGGGCCTGCTGGAAAGCGGTGGTGAGCTTGTCGATTCGCATGGATTGAATCCTCCGTTGCGCTTCGAGTTTGGGCGCCGCGCAGCGATTTCAAGGCCGGCGCGCAGCGCTTTCCACACCGGTTTTGCGCTGGAGCAAGCGGCAGGGGGCGTGCCGGCTCCGGCCCCCGCATGGGTTGCTCAGGCTTCGATCTGCTCCTCCCCCTCCCCCGCCCAGTACAGGCTGTCGCGGCCGAGCTGATCGAGGCACAGCTCGGCCGTCCACGGCAGCATCACCGCGCCGCAGCGCGCGTCGCGCAGCAGCCGCTCCAGCGGCAGGTTCTTGGTCAGCGCCTGGCCGCCGCAGGTGCGCAGCGCCAGCTGGCAGATCTCCGCCGCCTGCTCCACCACCGTGTGCTGCGCCGCCAGCAGCCGCAGCCGCGCATGCCGGTCCGGGTCCGGCCCGGCACCGGCCAGGGCGTCGAACAGCAGCGCGCGCATCTGCTCCAGCTTCAGCCGCATCTGCGCCACCGCGAACTGCTTGGTGGGGTACATGCGCCGCTGCACCGGCGGCAGCCCCGGCACCTCGCCGCGCAGGAAGCACACCGTGAAGTCGTGCGCCGCCTGCGCGATGCCCAGGTAGGCCGGGCTGTTCATCAGGAACATCGCCGGCCAGCGCGATGCCGCCTGGCAGTACAGCCCTTCAGGCAGCAGCCGGTCGGCCTCGGGCACGAACACGTCGTGGAACTCCAGCGTGCGGCTCACGGTGCCGCGCATGCCCAGCGGGTTCCACTCGCCGCTCACGCGCAATCCCGGCGCATCGCGCGGCACGGCCAGGAACAGCGCATCCGCCTGCGTCGCCGCCGGGCGCTGCAGCGTGCACAGCAGCCCGTGCACGTCGGCCTCGCCCGCCATGGAGGCGAAAACCTTGCGCCCGCTGACCACGTAGCCGCCCTCCACGCGCCGCGCCACGGTGGCCCAGGGCGCCTTGCCGGCATCGGCGGCGCCGCCCTCGGAGAAGGTCTGCGCCCACACCTGCCCATCGGCCACGATCGCCGCCTCGTGCCGGGCCCGAGCCGCCTCGTGCGCCGCGCGCTGGGCATCGCTCATGTCCAGCGATTCCCCGACCAGGCCGCTCCACAGCGTGTTGCTCACGTGCAGGCTGAAGCACAGCGCCGTGGCGCCGCACCAGCGCCCCAGCTCGGCCGCCACCAGCGCGCAGCCCAGCAAATCGGACCCCTCGCCGCCACGCGCCGGCGCCACGGCCAGCGCCAGCAGCCCGGCCTCGTGCAGTTCGCGGAAGTTCTGGCGCGGGAACGACGCCTGCGCGTCATGGGTGGCCGCGCGCGCGGCCAGGCGCGGACCCAGCTCGGCGGCCCGCGCCACCCATGCGCGCTGCGCGGCGCTCAGGCGCGAGGCGTCGCCCGCGATGTGCGCGCCGGCGGCAATGCAAGTCTCTTCCATGTCTCCTCCTCGCCGCACCCGCCGCAAAGAGGGCGCGGCCTCAAAGAATCTCGCCCAGCAGGTGATAGCGCCCGCCGTGGAACAGCAGCGGCGGCAACGCCGCGTCGGCCAGGCGCAGCACCCGGCCCACGAAGAGCACATGATCGCCCGCGACCTGGCGCGACACGCGCTCGCATTCGAAGACTGCCGTGCAGCCCGCCAGCACCGGCGCGCCGCCCAGGCCTTCGCTCCACTGCCCCTCGCCGAACTTGTCCGGCTCCTTGCCGCTGGCAAAGCGCCGCGACAGCCCGATCTGCCCCTCCGCCAGCACGTTGATGGCGAAGTGCGAGGCCTGCTCGAAGGCGGCCAGGCTCGCGCTGGCACAGCGCAGCGACCACAGCACCAGCGGCGGCTCCAGCGACAGCGCGCTGAAGGAGTTGGCGGTGATGCCCACGCGCTGGCCGTCGGCGGCATCGACGCAGGTGATGATGGTCACGCCGGTGGCGAAACGGCCGAGCGCGCCGCGCAGGGCCTGCGGCGTGATGTCCACGGCGCCGTCCAGCTCGCGCGCCAGCGGCGTGCCCGGCAACTCCGCCGTCGCGGAGGTGCCGGCGCCCGTGTCGGCTGCGGCGGTGGCCACGGATGCGGCGGAAGGATGGGATGTACTCACGTTCATGAATTCGTTCAGCCCCGCGCCCACAGCAGCCGCGCCAGCCCGTGGCCCAGCGCCGCGCACGCCAGCGCGCCCAGCACGTGCGCGCTGGTGTGCAGCGCGGCCAAGCTCCAGCGTCCGGCTTGCAGCAGCGACAGCGACTCCGCCGAGAAGGCCGAGAAGGTGGTGAAACCGCCCAGGAAGCCGGTGACCAGCAGCAGGCGCAGGAATTCGTTGGGCGCGCGCGCGAACACCTCCAGCGACACGCCGATCAGCAGCCCGCCTACGCAGTTGACCACCAGGGTGCCGAGCGCGAAGCCGGCCCAGGCGTTGTTGAGCCACAGCGCCGCAAGCCAGCGCAGCAGCGCGCCCACCGCGGCGCCCACGGCCACGGCCAGTCCATGAGAGAGCGTGACCGTCGGCGCGCTGCTCATCGGGCTCAGGCCGCCGCGTTGCCGGCCGCGATGCCCCAGCGCGCCAGCGCCTGGTCGTCGGCCACGCGCGCATCGACCCAGCGCGCGCCTTGCGGCGTGTGTTCCTTCTTCCAGAACGGCGCCTGGGTCTTGAGATAGTCCATCAGGAACTCGCAGGCCTGGAAAGCCTGGCCGCGGTGCGCGGAGGTGACGGCCACGAACACGATCTGGTCCAGCGGTTTCAGCGGGCCCACGCGGTGGATGACACGCGCGGCGCGGATGTCGAAGCGCTTGAAGGCTTCGTCCACCATGGCCTCGATGGCGCTTTCGGTCATGCCAGGGTAGTGCTCCAGCTCCATCAGGCTCACGCCGGCGCCCTCGCTGTGCTCGCGCACGGTACCCACGAAGCTGACCACCGCGCCCACGCCGGGGTCCCCGGCGCGCAGGCGCTGCACCTCGGCGCCGAGGTCGAAGTCATCGGTCTGGATCAGGACGCGGGGAGAGGTCGTAGCCATCGGCGGATTGTCGCACCGCGTTCGCGGGGGTCTGGAGGACGGCGGCCGGCCTTCAGCGCGCCGCGCCCGGGCTCTCCAGCCAGCGCTCGCACTGCACGTGGCGGCGCCAGGCCGGCTTGGCGCACTGCTGGCGCATGCAGCGCTCCAGCGCGGACTTGGCCTGCACCACGCAGGCGGACAGCGGCGCGTCCGGCAGCTCGGCGGAGCGGACCGCCGGCTCAGCCGTGGGCGAGCGCGACACCACCGACGGCGCTGCGCGCTCGCGGGAGCGTGGCTGCGGCGGCGCAGTGGGTGCGGGAGGAACGGCCTCCTGGGAAGTCACCCTGATGTCCGGCACCACACCGGCCCGCGGCACCGATTCCGATGCACCGCCGGCCATCGGCGGCGCCGGCAACCCGGCGGGCGGGACAGCCGCCGTGGGCCCGTCCGGCACCGGCGCCTGGGATGTCGCAGAGCGCGGCACGCCCAGGCCGAGGGCATCAGGCACCACGCGGGAGGCCGCGGCCGGCGATGACGCGGGCGCCTGGGCCCGGGCCGCCGCCTCGGCCAGCAGGCGGTCCATGTGCCGGCGCTCCTGCTCGGCCTCCCACCAGCCCTGCCCCCACCACGCCGCCCAGCCGGCCCCCACGGCCAGCAGCAGCAGCGCGATCGCCATCCGCCAGCCGACGGCGGGATGCCCGCGCGGCGCCACCGGCGCCCCGCCCGCATGCCCATCCGGCACGGCGGCCAGGGCCGGATCGGTCGCGGGCACCGCCGATGCGGTGGCTGCCGAAGCAGCCGGGTTGCCCTGAGCCCCCGTCGCCGCGGCAAACGCGGACGCCATCGCCGGCTCGACCCGCCGCTGCCCGGATGCCGGCGAGCGCGGCGGCTCCTGCGCCGTGGCCCGGCCTCCGCTCGCCGCAGCCGGTGGCGGTGTGGCGAACGGCGGCACCGATCCAGCCACCGAGGCGGCGGGCGACATGCCTGGCGCGGGGGGCTTGGGCAGCACACCCAGCCGGTCCGACCCGGGCGGTGTTCCTTGAGGCCATTCGGCGGAGGCCCCCCGTCCGGCACCCGCAGCCGCCGGACGCAGCGGCTGCGGCCCGGGCACCGCGTCGCCCAGCATCGCCCGCAGCGCGACGGCCCCCGCGGGGCGCTCGGTGGGCGAGGCCCGCAGGCAAGCCTGCAGCGCGGGCACCAGCGCGCGCTGCGCCGGCCCGACCGGCGACGGCAGCGCCTGCACGATGGCCGCCGCCACCTCGTCCTGCGTCGGCACGGTGGTCCATTTCCAGGCGCCAAGGTGATCCAGCACGGTGGCGGCCAGCATGTACAGATCGGTCCAGGGACCGCGCGGCAGGTGCGCGCCTTCGGGCCGCATCTCGGGCGGCGCGCCGCGGAACACTTCATCCAAGCGCAGCGCGCGGGCGGCGGAGCCGAAACCCAGCAGCACCGGCCGCTGTCCGGGCGCCCACAGCAGTTGTCGCGCGTGCAGGCCGCCGTGCACCAACCCGGCGGCGTGCAGTTGCGCCAGGGGCTCCAGCAGCGCCAGCAGCAGCTCGCGCACTTCGTCGCCGCTGCGCGGCGGCGGCAGCGCATCGAGCGGCACGCCGGGCAGCAGGGGCATCAACCCGCACAGGCTGCCCTGTTCCTCGTTGGCCTGCAGAACCGACACCAGTCCCGGCAGGCGCAGGCGCGACAGCAGCCGCAGCTCCTCCAGGCAGGCACCGCGGCCGGCCTCGAAGGCGGCGCGCGCCGCGGTGTCATCGGGATCGTGCAGCCGCGGCGTGCCGTCGCCGTCGCGCACGCACAGGGCCTGGGGGCAGTACTCCTTGAGCGCATAGCGGCCGGCGCCCAGCGCATCGCCGGCGCGGTAGACGGTACACACCGGGCCGACCTGCAGCACGGCCTCGATGGTGCAGCCCGCCAGCACGCTGCCCACGGCGCGCGTACCAGCCGGCCGGGCATCACTTGAAAAGGGGGCCATAACCGGACTATGGCCGCGCCTGCCATGTCCTGGGGGTTGCAAGGGGTGTCTGAAGGAGTGTTGGCCAGAGCCACAAAACAAAAACGCCCGGCCACCGCCGGGCGCTTTGCCCAGGGAACGAAGCCGGGCCTCAGGAACTGATCACGTTGTCCCGCAGCAGCCGCTGGCACTGCGGGTGGTTGCGCTGGGACGGCTGGCTGCACTGGCGCTTCATGCACTGCAGCAGCGCGTATTTCACCTGCGTCCCACAGGCCGCGCGCGGAGCGGTCGAGGCGGTGCGGCTCGCGGCGGCCTTGGCCGGCGCCTTCGCCAACCGGTTGGCCTTGGCCGCAGCGCCGCGCGGAGCGCGCGCGACCTGCACCGCGGGCCGTGAAGATGGCTGCGCCGCCGCCCGCGTGTCCGGCACCGACGGCGGCTGGGCCTTGGCCGGGCTCGGCGCAGTCTCCCGGAGGGGCTTGTCCGCGGCGGCAGTCACCGAGGGCGGCACGACCGGCGTGGCCTGTGGTGCCGTGGCCAAAGCCGCCGACAGCGGGGCCGGCGCCGGGGTTTGCGCCTCCGCGGCGGGCTCGTGGACCTGGAAGGCGGCGGCAGCCGGTGCCGTCACGGGCGTCGCGGCGACGGGGGCCGGGGCCTCCACCATGGCCGGCGGCGCTTCACGCGCCACGGCCAGCGGCTCCGGGGGCACCACGGACGCGCCCGTGGGCATCGTTTCAGGAACAGCCGGGGCCCGCGCCTCGGCCAGAGCCTCCAGCGGACTGGGCTCGCCCGGTGCGGGCAGCTCCGTGGCGCCCTGGGCCACAGGCGAGGGCGGTAGCGGGGGCAGTCCGGCCGAGTCCCCGCCGTCCGCTGCCGTGGCCCAGGCCGGCGGGTTCGCGGCGCCGACGAGCAGCCGGTCGATGCGCTGGCGCTCCTGTTCGTCCGACCACAGGCCCCGCACCCACCAGCCCGAGGCCACGCAGCCCAGAGCCAGCGCCAGGACCAGCAAGGCATTGCGCCGGCTGTCGTCGCGCCGGCGCGGCGGCTGCGGGATGACGCAGCTGCCATCGGGCCGCAGCGCTGGCATGGCGGGCTCCGGGCCGCTGCGCGCCATGGCCTCCGGCAGGCGTGAGGCCGCCCGCTCCGCCTCCCCCGGCTGCGGCGCTGACTGCGGATGCGATGGAGACGGCGCGGCGCCGGGCGGCCTGGCGGAACGCGACACCCCGGCGGCCACGAGTTGCGCGCGCAGCTCGCCGGCGTGGTGCGGACGACGCGTGGGCGTGCTGTCCAGGCTGGACTGCAGTGCCTTCACCAGCACCTGGCGCTTGCCGGCGTCGCGGGCTGGGCCCAGGGCCTTCTCCAGCAGCGCGGCCACGCCAATGTCGGCGGCCGCGTCGTCCCAGGGCCGGCCCGAGAGCTGGCGCATCACCATGGCGGCCAGCGCGTACACGTCGGTCCAGGGGCCGACGGCCGGACCCGGCTGCGGGTCCGGCGTGCGCAGCTCGGGCGCGCGGTCGTCCGGCTCCGGGTACACGCCCAGCACGCGAGCCGCCGAGCCGAAGCCCAGCAGCACCGGCGCCCGGCCGGGCAGCCACAGCAGCTGCCGCGCGTGCAACGCGCCGTGCACCTGCCCGGCAGCGTGCAGTTGCGCCAGCGGCTCCACCAACGACAGCAGCAGCGCATGCAGCGCCTCGTCGTTCTGCGAGGCGGGAAGCTCATTCAGCGGCACGCCGGGCAGCAGCGGCATCAGCGCGCACAGGCTGCCCTCGGACTCGACCAGGTCCCGCACCCGCACCACGCCGGGCAGGCGCAGCCGCGCCAGCCGGCGCATCTCCTCGACAAAGGCGGCACGCCCGGCCTCGAAGGCGGCGTGGGCCGCCGGATCGTGCGGGTCGCGCAGGCAGGGCGCGCCTTCCGCGTCGCGCCTGCACTGCGCCTGGGGACAGTACTCCTTGAGCGCGACACGCTCGATGCCCAAGGCATCGACGGCGCGATAGACCGTGAAGACCGGGCCGGCATGCAGCACGGCCTCGATGCGATGGCCGGCCAGTGCGCTGCCCGCCGCACGGGCGGCGGACGGTGCTGGCGGCGTCGAAGCGTCGGACGGCGTCATGCCCCAACTATGGGCATGCCCGCGGGCCCGTCCGGTTGCAAGTCGTGTCGGCAGCTACAGGACCGACGCGGCGGCGCAACAGCCTCACTCTCGGTCGAGTCTGGTCGTGAGATGACCCGTTCGGACTGAGGTATCGAAGGGTCAGCACGAACGGGTTTTCACCGTTCGGGAACTTGGCAAGGCCCGGCTCAGCCCCCCGTCACTGGAGGGAAGAAAGCCACCTCGGCACCCTCGTGCAGCGCGGCGGTTTCGTCGCTCATCTTCTGGTCCAGCGCGCAGCGCAGGCTACGGGTGCGCGCCAACGCCTGGGCGTGCGCCCCGCCGCGCCCGATCAGCGCATCGCGCAGCGACGCCAGGGTGCTGCCCTCGGGCAGGTCGGCCACGGTTTCACCCGGGCCCAGGGCCTCGCGCAGCGAGGCGAAGTAGCGGATCTGGACGTTCATCGGCTCAGCACGAGGACAGCAGTTGAGACAGCGGCAGGTAGCGCACCAGGTCGCCGCGGCGGATGGCGTTGCCCGGCGGGTTGTCCACGAGGCCGTCGGCCCACACGGCCGAGGTCAGCACCCCCGAGCTCTGGTTGGGGAACAGCTCCAGCGTCCCATCGGCCCCCAGGCGCACGCGCATGAACTCGCGCCGGAAGCGGTCCGGCTTGGGCAGCTCGAAGCCCGCGTGCAGCTCGAAGCCGCGCGGGAACGCCGTGGGCAGCCCCTGCAGCGCGCACAGCACCGAGCGCACCGCCAGGAAGAAGGTGATGTAGGTGGAGACCGGGTTGCCCGGCAGGCCCAGGAACAGTGCCTCGCCGGCGCCCTCGCCTTCGCGCGTCACCGCGCCGAAAGCCAGCGGCTTGCCGGGCTTGGTGCCGATGGACCACATGTGCAGCCGCCCCAGCGACTGCACCGCGGGCTTGACGTGATCCTCCTCGCCGACCGACACGCCGCCGGTGGTGATGATCAGGTCATGCCCTTCGGCGGCGCGGCGCACCGTCTCACGCGTGGCATCGAGTTGGTCCGGGACGATGCCGAAATCCGTGACCTCGCAGCCCACCGCCTGCAACAGGCCGCGCAGGGTGAAACGGTTGGAGTTGTAAATGGCGCCGGGTGGCAGGTCCTGCGGCGCGACCTCGCCGGGCATGACCAGCTCGTCGCCGGTGGACAGCAGCGCCACGCGCGGGCGGCGCAGCACCGTCAGGCGCGCGGCGCCCACCGTGGCGGCCAGGCCCAGCGCCTGCGGCGTGA
>NZ_CALAOH010000222.1 GCF_937926365.1 uncultured Azohydromonas sp.
CCTGCGTCACAAAGCTGCGTGGGAAAGACGCGGTGGAAAAGCGCTGGAGACAACACCCGTGGCGAAGCCCAGCCGGGGTGCCACGGCTGCACGCTTACGGTCGAGATCGGTGCGGCGCTCGTGCGGCTGCGCGGCACGGTGGACGAGGCCAGCGTGCGCTGCGTGTTGCAGGCGCTGCTGGAGCTGCGGTGATCGGGCTGCCCGCCGGGACGCGCGTGTGGCTGGTGGCCGGCCACACGGATATGCGCAAGGGCTTCGACGGCCAGGGCCTGATGCTGCTGTCCAAGCGGCTCGAACGCGGGCGCTTCGTCTGGCCCCAGGCGACCTCGGGCAGCGTCTCGCTGACGCCGGCGCAGCTGTCGATGCTGCTGGAGGGCATCGACTGGCGCATGCCGATGCGCACGCACACACCTGAGCTCGCTGCCTGAGCCGCGCGTGTTGCACACGGCTCACGAACCCGCTGGTCAGCCGCCGCGCGGCGCGGCACAGTAGGGCCCATGCCGCTGCCGCCTGGGCCCCACACCGTCGAGTCGCTGCTGCGCGTCATCGAGGCGCGCGATGCGGAACTGGTGCTGCTCAAGCTCATGAACGAGAAGCTGCGGCTGCAGCTGGCGCGCCGCGTCCGGGACCAGTACGGCGCTTCCAGCGAGCGCTTCCATGACGGCCAGCGCACGCTTATCGAAGCCGCGCCACTGTCGCCGGAACTGCCACCGCTGCCCAAGGTGGCGCCGGCACCGGCAGCCAATGCGCCGGCCTTGGACCGCAGCCTGCCCACGCACCTGCCGCGCGAGGAACTGGTGCACCGTGCGCCGGCGACGCACGCCCACCACGACAGCGCCGGCCAGGCCTGCGGCTGCAGCGCGTGCGGCGGCCGGCTGCGCCGCATCGGCGCCGACGTGTCGGAACAGCTGGAGTACGTGCCCTCCCGCTTCAAGGTCATCCGCCATGTGCGGCCGAAGCTCGCCTGCGTGAAGTGCCAGACGATCTTCCAGGCCGAAGCACCGAGCCGTCCCATCGTGCGCGGCATCGCTGGGGCGGCCTTCATGGCGCACGTGATGGTCTCGAAGTATTGCGACCACATCCCCCTCTACCGCCAGAGCCGGATCAACGCGCGCAGCGGTGTGCACATCGACCGCTCCACGCTGGCGCGCTGGGTGGGCCAGGGCGAGAAGCTACTGGACCCGTTGCTGACCGCCCTGGGCCGCTACGTGCTGGCGGCCGAGAAGCTGCACGCCGACGACACGCCCGTGCCGGTGCTCTCGCCCGGCAAGGGCAAGACCAAGGAAGGCCGGCGGTGGGTCTACGTGCGCGACGACCGCCCGGCGGCGAGCGAGGAGCCGCCGGCCGCGTGGTTCCAGTACTCGCCCGACCGTGAAGGCCGCCACCCGCGCGAGCACCTGGAGAAGTTCCGCGGCATCCTGCAGGCCGACGGCTACGGTGGCTGGCTGCAGCTCTACAGGCAGGGGCAGGCCGTCGAGGCAGCATGCTGGGCCCACGCGAGGCGACCCTGGTGGGAGCTGTACGTCAGCACCGGGCGCAGCGAGGACTCGGTGGCGGCCCAGGCGCTGCGGCGCATCAAGGCGCTCTACGCCATCGAGGAGGACATCCGCGGGCAGCCGTCGGACGTCAGGTGCGCGCACCGCCAGGCCCGAGCCGGCCCGCTGCTGCAGGAGTACCACGACTGGCTCACGGGCATGGTGGGTCGCGTGTCGAGGAAGTCGGACCTGGCGCAGGCCATCGCCTACTCGCTCACGCGCTGGCAAGCCCTCACGCGCTACCGCGACGACGGCCGCATCGAGATCGACAACTCGGCGGCCGAACGTGCCCTGCGCGGGGTGGCCATTGGACGCGGCAATTACCTCTTCCTGGGCTCGGACGCCGGCGGCGACCGCGCCGCGGCCATGTACAGCCTGGTGGAGACGGCCAAGCTCAACGGGCTGGACCCGGAGGCCTACCTGCGCGCGGTGTTCGAGCGCATCGCCGAGCACCGCATCGACCGCGTCCACGAGCTGCGCCCGCCCTGGAACATCGGCCGCGGCGAGCCGCTGCCGCAGCGCCAGGCCGCCTGAGAATAGCGGCCCAAGGCCGGCCGCGCGGGTGCGCCGGCGCGGTACTCCAGGGAGACGACGGCGGTGGACACGCAAGGCCCCAACCCCAAGCTCATTGATGCGCTCAGCCAAGCCAGCAGCCTGGAGCTGTTCCAGCTCAGCACCATCATCGACCGCATGCTGGCCGACCCGCGCCGCATCATCGCCGTGCGAGCCAACATGCACCTGGGCCAGACGGTGCGCTTCCTCGACTGGCACGACGGGTGCATGCGCAGCGGCAAGGTCGTGGCCATGCGTGACCACCAGGTGACGCTGCACGAGACCGACGCGCGGCGCGAGTGGAAGCTGCCCTACGCCGCCATCGAACCGCCACCGGCCGGGGAGACTTCCGCTGCGGCGAGAAGGTGTCGTTCGAGGACCGCTACATGCAGACCCAGATCGGCACCATCGTGCGGATCAACCAGCGCACCGCGACGGTCGAAACCCCGGACGGCCCGGGCTGGCGGGTGCCGTTCCGCCTGCTGCGTCACGTCGTCGATATATGACTTCGGTGGCCTGCGCCAGTAGGGTGCAGGTGCCACGCTTACGAGCAGGGGGCTGTCGACCTTTGTTCGCATCCAGGCCCACGCGAAGCCGCAGGTGCTCCAATTGGTCATGCCCAAAAGAAAAGGCCCGCTACTGCGGGCCTTCCTCATGCGCGAGACCTGGGCAGGTCACTTCAGCTTGATTTCCTTGTACAGAACGTGCTTGCGCGCCTTGGGATCGAACTTCATGAATTCGAGCTTTTCGGGCGTCGTCTTCTTGTTCTTGTTGGTCGTGTAGAAGTGACCCGTGCCGGCCGTCGATTCCAGCTTGATCTTCTCGCGTCCGCCTTTGGTGGCCATGATGTGCTCCTAGTGGTTGCGGCGGCTGATTACAGCTCGCCCTTGGCGCGCAGGTCGGCGACGACCTGGTCGATGCCGACCTTGTCGATCAGGCGCAGCGCGGCGTTGGAGACGCGCAGACGGATGAAGCGGTTCTCGCTTTCCATCCAGAAGCGGCGGTACTGCAGATTCGGCAGGAAGCGACGCTTGGTTTTGTTGTTGGCGTGGGAGACGTTATTCCCCACCATCGGGCGCTTGCCCGTGACTTGACAGACGCGTGCCATGACGCTTCTCCACTTTCTCTCGGATTTCGGGAGCGGTACGCAGCGCAGGAGACCGGCAACTTCAGCCCATCCATGGGTCAGGCTTGGCCCAGCCCCCTGATGCACACCCTTCGAGGACTCGCGCCGATGTCCGGATCATGAGATCCCGGAACCACAGGCGAGTCACTTCTCGGCAAAGACGGCGATTATAGCCATAAACGGCCAAGCTCTGGTGCGAGGGCTTGAGCCGCGGCCGGGAATCGCCTCGTCCTGCACGGCGCGGCGGCTCCAGGTCGGCCGCCGTGGGGGCTTTTTGTCAGGCCTGCTGTTCCAGGAAACGCTGTGCGTCCAGAGCCGCCATGCAGCCGGTGCCGGCGCTGGTGATGGCCTGGCGGTAGACATGGTCCTGCACGTCGCCGGCGGCGAAGACGCCGGGCACGCTGGTCATGGTGGCGAAGCCTTCAGAGCCGTTGCGGGTGAGAATGTAGCCGTCCTTCATCTCCAACTGACCTTCGAAGATCTGCGTGTTGGGTTGGTGGCCCACGGCGATGAACACGCCCTGCAGCTTCAGCTCCTTGGTGGAGCCATCCTGCGCATTGCGCAGCCGGACGCCGGTAACGCCGCTCTGGTCGCCCAGCACCTCATCCAGCGTGTGCCACAGGTGCAGTTCGATCTTGCCGGCGGCCACCTTCTCCATGACCTTGTCCACGAGGATGGGCTCGGCGCGGAACTTGTCGCGTCGGTGGATCAGGTGGACCTTGGCGGCGATGTTGGAGAGGTAGAGCGCATCCTCCACCGCCGTGTTGCCACCGCCAACCACGCACGCTTCCTGATCGCGGTAGAAGAAGCCGTCGCAGGTAGCGCAGCCCGAGACGCCGCGGCCCATGAACGCTTCCTCGCTGGGCAGGCCCAGGTACTTGGCGCTGGCGCCGGTGGCGATGACGAGCGTGTCGCAGGTGTAGGTGCCCGAGTCGCCCTTGAGCGTGAACGGGCGGCGGCTGAAGTCCACCGCGTTGATGTGATCGAACACGATCTGCGTGTTGAAGCGCTCGGCATGCTGCTGGAAGCGCTGCATCAGGTCCGGACCCATTACGCCGGCGACGTCGGCGGGCCAGTTGTCCACCTCGGTGGTGGTCATGAGCTGGCCTCCTTGGGCCATGCCCGTTACCAGCACGGGCTTGAGGTTGGCGCGGGCAGCGTAGATGGCGGCGGTGTAGCCGGCAGGGCCGGAGCCCAGGATCAAAACCTGGGCATGGAGGGTGCTGTCGTTCATGGCGGTGGGGTTTCTTGGAAGTCCGGTGCGGCGCGCGTGGCCGCTTCCGGGCGCGAAGTCTGACATGCCGCTTTGACGCCTGAATTTGGGCTTCTCAAACGCCACAATAGCCACTAGGTGCAGTGGAGGATTCAGCAGTGAGTCATCACACTGTGACCTCACGCGTGGCGCACGAGCTGTCGTGGTGCCGTTTCTAGAAAGGATGCCGATGTCGCTGCTGCTGTCGAACCTGGACCTGATCCGTCGGGTACCGCTGTTCTCGCTGTTGACCACCGAACAGGCGCAGACCATTGCTGACAGCGTCGTAAAGCGACGCTTCCGACGTGGTGAGCTGGTGGTGGAGCAGGGCCGCAAGAGCAATGCGCTGTTCATTCTGCTCAATGGCCGGGCGCGGGTGCTTACCGCCGACGCGCGCGGGCGCGAGGTGATCCTGGCCGTACTGCAGGCCGGGGATTACGTGGGCGAGATGAGTCTCATCGACAACGAGCCCCACTCCGCCACTGTGCGGGCCGAGGTGCAGACCGACATGCTGATCCTGGGCCGCCAGGAGTTCGCGCGCTGTCTGCCCGAAGGATCGAGCCTGGCCTACGCGATTCTGCGCGGCTTGGTGGCGCGGCTGCGCAATGCCGACCGCCAGATCGAATCGCTGGCGCTGCTGGACGTGTATGGCCGCGTGGCGCGTACGCTGCTGGACATGGCTGAGGACGACAACGGCGTGAAAGTGATCCGTGGCAAGGTTTCGCGCCAGGACATGGCCAAAGTCGTGGGTGCCTCGCGCGAGATGGTCAGCCGCGTCATGAAAGACCTGGAAGAGCGCGGGATGATCGAAACGCAGGAAAGCGGCGCCGTCGTCCTCAAGGAACGGCTGCTGGCCGACTGATGTCCTGAGGCAGCCAGCCGCCTGTGGCCGCCCCGGGTGTGCGTGCTGCCGCACGGGTCCTGCCTGCCACGTGCTGAACGTATCCGGTGGTGAGCGCGGTAATGGGGCAAGGCGGCCAGGCCACAATTCGGGGATGAGCTTTCCGCTGGGTTCCCTCAACGAGTCCCCTTCCAACACCTACCGGCGTCGCCCCGGCGTGTCCACCGAAACCACCCTGCCTGCGCCGCCCCGTTGGCGCACGCAGCTGTGGCTCACGGGCGGCGCGATCCTGGGGCTGCTTGGCCTGCTGGCGTTGATCACGCACGACGCCGCCGATCCGGGTTTTTCCACTTCAGGCGACGGGCGTCCCCTGGTGAACAACCAGGTCGGCTTGCTAGGTGCCTGGGCGGCGGACCTGGGCCTGTTTCTGTTCGGCTGGTCCGTGTGGTGGTTGCCCATCATCGGCGTGCGGCTGTGGCTGGGCACGCTGGCGCGGCTGCTTCGAGGGGAGAGCGGTCCGCCACCGCGGCGGCTGGCGTTCTGCCTCGGCGTGGTGTTGCTGATAGCCGCGAGCTGCGCGCTGGAGTGGACGCGGCTGTACCGCTGGGAATCCGGGCTACCTGGCCATGCCGGGGGGGTACTGGGCTACCTGCTGGGCCCCTGGAGCCTTAAATGGCTTGGCTTTGCCGGATCGGGCGTGGCCTGGATCGTGACGCTGGTACTGGGTCTGGGACTATCGCTGCGCTTCTCCTGGGTAGCGCTGGCCGACCGCATCGGCGGCGTCGTGGAAGGCTTGGCGGAGGGTGTGCGCCAGGGGGTCGACGGCACGCTGGATCGCCTGGCCGGCCGCCGCGCCCTGCGCCAGCGCGAGCGTGAGGGCCGCGCCGCGCGCCAGGGTCAGGAAGCGCATTCGATCCGCATCGACCCGCCGCTGCAGGAGGAGCCGCCGGCCGCCGCCGAGGAGCCGCCGCCGCGCCCGGCACGGCGGCGCGCCGCGCCCGTGAAGTCCGTGGACCTCGTCGAGCCGGTGCTGGTGGACCTGCAGGACGTGATCGAAGCGCCCACGCCGCCTGCCGCGGCCCCGGCGGCTGAGGATGTGGTGGACCTGGCGCCCAGCGCCGCAGCCAACGTTGCTGCAGCCCCTACCGCCGCCGAGCCCCGGCCGCCCGTAGCCGTCGATCCGCCCTGGGCCGATACCGCCGCCGGCCTCGATCTGGACGACGCCGAGTCCACGCCGCAGCCGCCCCGGCCTGCACCTGCGAAACCCGCCGTTGCCGCTCCTCCCGCCGCTAAGGCGCCCGCGAAGCCGATGGCCGTGGTGGCGCCGATGCCGCGCGCCATCGTCAACGACGACGCCGTGCTGCCGCAGGTTGATCTGCTCGATGCTCCGCCGGCGCAGCGCGAGAGCGTCTCGCCCGAGACGCTGGAGATGACCTCGCGCCTGATCGAGAAAAAGCTCAAGGATTTCGGTGTGGAGGTGCGCGTGGTGGCGGCCTCGCCGGGGCCGGTGATCACGCGCTACGAGATCGAGCCCGCCACGGGCGTGAAGGGCTCGCAGATCGTCAACCTGGCCAAGGACCTGTCGCGCTCGCTGAGCCTGGTGAGCATCCGCGTGGTGGAAACCATTCCCGGCCGTACCACCATGGCGCTGGAGCTGCCCAACGCGCGGCGCCAGATGATCCGCCTGACCGAGATCCTGGACTCACGCGCCTACCGCGAGGCGCAGTCGCTGCTGTCCATTGGCCTGGGCAAGGACATCGTGGGTGCGCCCGTAGTGGCCGACCTGGCCAAGATGCCGCACTGCCTGGTGGCCGGCACCACCGGCTCGGGCAAGTCGGTGGGCATCAACGCCATGATCCTGTCGCTGCTCTACAAGGCCGAGGCCGACGAGGTGCGGCTGATCCTCATCGACCCGAAGATGCTGGAGATGAGCGTCTACGAGGGCATTCCGCACCTGCTGTGCCCGGTGGTGACGGACATGAAGCAGGCCGCCAACGCGCTCAACTGGTGCGTGGGCGAGATGGAGCGCCGCTACAAGCTCATGTCCAAGCTCGGCGTGCGCAACCTCGCCGGCTACAACAAGAAGATCGACGAGGCCGCTGAGCGTGAGGAGCACATCCCCAATCCGTTCAGCCTCACGCCAGAAGAGCCCGAGCCGCTGGAGCGGCTGCCCTTCGTGGTGGTCGTCATCGACGAACTGGCCGACCTGATGATGGTGGTGGGCAAGAAGATCGAGGAGCTCATCGCCCGTCTGGCGCAGAAGGCGCGCGCCGCCGGCATCCATCTCGTGCTTGCCACCCAGCGCCCCAGCGTGGACGTGATCACGGGCCTGATCAAGGCCAACATCCCGACGCGCCTGTCCTTCCAGGTCAGCTCCAAGATCGACTCGCGCACCATCCTCGACCAGATGGGCGCCGAGGCGTTGCTGGGGCAGGGCGACATGCTCTACCTCACGCCCGGCGGCGGCATCCCGGTGCGCGTGCACGGCGCCTTCGTTTCCGACGAGGAAGTGCACCGCGTGGTGGACTTCCTCAAGCAGCAGGGCGAGCCCAACTACATCGAGGGCATCCTGGAGGGTGGCGTGCTGGAGAGCGACGGCGGCAACGGCGTCACCAGCATCGGCGGCAGCGTGGACAGCGACGGCGAGTCCGACCCGATGTACGACCAGGCCGTGGCCATCGTGCTGCAGCACAAGCGCGCTTCCATCTCGCTGGTGCAGCGCCACCTGCGCATCGGCTACAACCGCGCCGCGCGGCTGCTGGAACAAATGGAAAAGTCCGGCCTCGTATCAGCCATGGCCACCAACGGCAACCGGGACATCATCGTCCCCAAGCGGGAAGAGGTATGAGCGAGGGCATGAGCAGCAGCACGAACGACACCCAGCGCGGTGCGGGCCGCATCGGTGCGGGCCTGGGCCGGCGCTTGGCCCGCCCGCTAGCGGCCGCGGCGCTGTTGC
The DNA here is from genome assembly GCF_937926365.1 of uncultured Azohydromonas sp. Lineage (GTDB taxonomy): Bacteria > Pseudomonadota > Gammaproteobacteria > Burkholderiales > Burkholderiaceae_C > Azohydromonas. The sequence goes on from NZ_CALAOH010000222.1 coordinate 8,263, forward strand.
TGGCCGCCGCGGGCGCGGCGCGCGCCGACGCGGTGGAGGCGCTGCGCGAGTTCGTGCGCGAGGCCAAGACCGGCCGCGCCGCCTTCAGCCAGACCGTGACCGCGCCCGACGGTGCCAAGAAGAAGAGTTCCAGCGGCAGCTTCGAGTTCGCGCGCCCGAACCGCTTCCGCTTCGAGTACCGCAAGCCCTACGAGCAACTCATCGTGGGCGACGGACAGAAAGTGTGGATCTTCGACGCCGACCTGCAGCAGGCCAGTGCGCGGCCGCTGGCGCAGGCGCTGGGCTCCACGCCGGCGGCGCTGCTGGCCGGCGGCGCACTGGAAAAGGATTTCAACCTCTCCAACCTGCCTTCGGCGCAGGGGCTGGACTGGGTGCAGGCCACGCCGCGCGACAAGGAAACGGCCTTCCAGTCGCTGCGCGTGGCGTTCAAGGGTCGCACCCTGGCGGCCATCGAGATCGTGGACAGCTTTGGCCAGCACTCGCGGCTGGACTTCAGCGAACTGGTCACCAACGTCCCCGTCGCCCCCGAGAGCTTCAGGTTCGTGCCGCCCAAAGGGGTGGCGGTGGTGGAGTAAGGCGCCGCGCAGCGGCGCGCCAGCCGCTGCTTCGTGGTTGGTCTGAATGCCGATGAATTGGTTGCTGTTGACACCTACGCTGCGGTGGCGCTGCTGCCGGTGTCCGTGGCCATCGGCTTCATCGCCCTGTTTCGACGGGCAGTACTTCACGGCGTGGTGGTAGTGACCTGCCGCAGCCAGTTGCGGGCACAAGCAGTTCCTTGCGCGGGGCATGGATCCCTGCGGGCCGACGACGTACTGTGGGCAGGGACGGGTTGGCGGTTTTAGAGGTTGAAGAGCGGACACGTGCCGCGGTCATGGGCGGCTCGCGGGAGGGCTGGAAGGCCACTGCGACAATCCGGTGCATGAATTCTCAGGACTCGCTTTTCGGGCCCGAGGCGCCCGCCGCGCCCGTGGCGCATGCGACACCGGGCGTTCCGCTGGCCGAGCGGCTGCGTCCGCACAGCCTGGATGAGGTCATCGGCCAGCAGCACCTGCTGGGGCCGGGCAAGCCGCTGCGCCGGGCCTTCGAAACCGGGCGGCTGCATTCGATGATCCTGTGGGGCCCGCCGGGCGTGGGCAAGACCACGCTGGCGCGGCTGATGGCGCAGGCATTCGACGCCGAGTTCATCGTCATCTCGGCGGTGCTGGGCGGGGTCAAGGAAATCCGCGAGGCGGTGGAGCGCGCCCGCGCCGCGCAGGCCAACACGCGCGCGGCGGTGGTGTTCGTGGACGAGGTGCACCGCTTCAACAAGGCGCAGCAGGACGCCTTCCTGCCGCACGTGGAGTCGGGGCTGTTCACCTTCATCGGCGCCACGACCGAGAACCCCAGTTTCGAAGTCAACGCAGCGTTGCTGTCGCGCGCCACGGTGCACGTGCTCAAGGCGCTCGGCGACGAGGACATGGGCCAGCTCATCCAGCGGGCGCTGGCCGCACTGCGAGCGCCTCCGATGTCCGAGGCGGCGCAGGCGCGGCTGATCGGCTATGCCGACGGCGACGCGCGCCGGTTGCTCAATGCGCTGGAGAACCTGGTGGCGCTGGCCGGCGACGCGGCCGAGCTCGACGAAGCGCTGCTGGAGCGCACGCTGGGCGAGCAGTTGCGCCGCTATGACAAGGGCGGCGACCAGTTCTACGACAGCATCTCCGCGCTGCACAAGTCGGTGCGCGGCTCCGACCCCGACGCCACGCTGTACTGGCTGGCGCGCATGCTCGACGGTGGCGCGGATCCGCGCTACGTGGCGCGGCGCATCATCCGCATGGCCGCCGAGGACATCGGCCTGGCCGACCCGCGCGCGCTGCGCCTGGCACTGGATGCGGCCGAAACTTACGAGCGCCTCGGCTCACCCGAAGGCGAGCTGGCGCTGGCCGAGGCCGCGGTCTATCTGGCGGTGGCGCCGAAGTCCAACGCCGTCTACAAGGCCTGGGGGGCGGTGCGCGCCTTCGTGAAGCGCGACGGCACCCGGCCGGTGCCCCTGCACCTGCGCAATGCACCCACCGCGCTCATGAAACAGCTCGACCATGGGCGCGGCTACCGCTACGCGCATGACGAGGAGGGCGGCTTCGCCGCGGGTGAGCGCTACCTGCCCGATGGCGTGCAGGAGCGCTTCTACGAGCCCGTGCCGCGTGGGCTGGAAATCAAGATCGGTGACAAGCTCGCGCAGCTGCGCCGTCTGGACGCCGCAGCGCGTGAAGATGACGACCGTTGAGCACTTTTGATGTAAACGAAGTTTTCACTACTTGACTCGCATCGCGAGGGCAACTCCCAGGCTGAGGGTGTGGTCGGCACACCTACAATCCGCCGTTTTTCGGCTGCCGGCCCCGTTCACCAGGGGGCCGGCATGGCCTGTGCGTATCCCCCGCACGGCCGCGACCCGGACGAGCCGAGAACAGGCGCCAGCCACGCGCCGGCAGTAAGCAGCAGGAGATCCCTCGGATGGACATTTTTCTTCAGCAGATCATCAATGGTCTGGTGCTGGGCAGCATGTAC
>NZ_CALAOH010000223.1 GCF_937926365.1 uncultured Azohydromonas sp.
TGCAGGTCACGTTGATTTCGGTATAGGCGGGGTGGGTATTGGCTTTCATGGCGAAGGGCGCTCCACAGGGGGCGCGCAGTCTAGCGATCTGGAGGGGCGGGAGCAAGCCGCTTGAACCCGGGAATCGGCCTGTCGGAGGCGTCCGACAACTTATCCCCAGATTTTGTGGATAAGTCTGTGCATGAAGCGGCGGGCAGGCGGCCGAAACCGCAGAAAAAATGCGTTTCTGCTGGATTGATCAAAATATGACCAGCAGATTTCTGCCTGTTTATTCAATAACTTGCAGATGGAACATCGCGTACTGTGACGCGATTCGCATGTAATTCTTTCAATCTCGGTGTTTGGCCCGGCGCTGTGGATAGATGGTCGCTGCCGCGGCTGCAAAACACTTAAGCGCGCGCCCCGGCAGGGGTTTCCGGCTCGGGAAGGAAGCGCTGCAGCACCTCGTTGAGGAACTGCATGCCACGCGCGGTCGTCCGCCAGCGCCCGGAGTCCGCCCCGCCCTGCACCAGCCCCCCTGACGCGAGCTCCTCGAGCCGGGGCCGGACCGGGTCGAAATCCCGGCCGGTGGCGGCCAGGTACTCCTCCTCGGTGAATCCCTCGGTCAGCCGCAGGGCGTTCATCATGAACTCGAAGGGCAGGTCCTGCTCCGGCACCAGGCGCCACTCGGGACCGCCGGCGGCGCTGGCGAAGTAGCGCCGCGGCTCGCGCAGGTGCGTGCTGCGTGACACCCGGGCCCCGCTACGCAGCTTGCCGTGCGCACCGGCCCCCACGCCCAGGTAGTCGCCGAAACGCCAGTAGGTGAGGTTGTGGCGGCACTGGCGGCCGGCCCGGGCATAGGCCGAGACCTCGTACTGCGCATAACCGTGGCCGGCCAGCAGGGCCTGGCTTTCCAGCTGCATCTGCCAGGCCACGTCATCGTCGGGCAGCGGCGGAGGCTGCGCGGCGAACAGCGTGCCGGGCTCCAGCGTCAGCTGGTAGTGAGAGACATGCGCCGGAGCCAGCTGCACGGCCTGGCGCAGGTCATCCAGGGCGCCGGATACGTCCTGGTGGGGCAGCGCGTACATGAGGTCCAGATTGAAATTGGACAGCCCGGCCGCGTGCAGTTCTTCCGCCGCACGCAGCACGTCGGAGGTCTGGTGGATCCGACCCAGCACCTTCAGCGTCTCATCATTGAAACTCTGCGCACCCAGGGACACGCGATTGATGCCCGCATCGCGATATTCGGCAAAGCGACCACGCTCCACCGTGGCGGGGTTGGCCTCCAGCGTCACCTCGGCGTCGGATGCGATGTCCAGGTGCCGACGCAGTCCGGCGAACAGTCGCGCCAGCGAGGCCGGACCGAACAGGCTGGGCGTGCCGCCGCCGAGGAACAGGCTGGTGACCTGTCGTCCGGCCACGCGCGGCGCCTGCGCGGCCACGTCGGCCAGCAGCGTGTCGATGTAGCGGTCCTCCGGCAGCTCGTCGCGCAGCGCATGCGAGTTGAAATCGCAGTACGGGCATTTGCGCACGCACCAGGGGAAATGCAGGTAGAGCCCGAGGCTCATCGCATCCGCTGCAGCAGCGCCGCCAGCGCCTGGCCGCGGTGGCTCACGGCGTTCTTGTCGGCCGCCGGCATCTCGGCAGCGGTGCAGGCGAGGCCATCGGGCACGAACAGCGGGTCGTAGCCGAAGCCGCCGCTGCCGCGCGGCGCGGTGGTGATGTGCCCCTCCCAGGCGCCGCGCGCGAACAGCGGCGCGGGATCGTCCGCGAAGCGCACGTAGGCAATCACGCAGCGGTAGCGGGCGCGTCGCGCGGCGGGATCCGGATGCGCGGCCAGCTCGGCCAGCAGCAGCGCATTGTTGGCCTCGTCGCTGGCATCGGGTCCGGCATAGCGTGCCGACCAGACGCCCGGACGCCCGCCCAGCGCGTCCACCTCGATGCCCGAGTCATCGGCCAGCGCCGGCAGGTTGGCGCCACGCGACGCATGGCGCGCCTTCAGCAGCGCATTGGATTCGAAGGTGTCGCCGGTCTCCTCGGCGCCGGCGATGCCCAGCTCGCCCTGCGTGACCACGGCGAAGCCCAGCGGCGCCAGCAGCGCCGCGAACTCCCGCTGCTTGCCGGCGTTGCCGGTGGCCAGCACCACGCGGCGCGGCGCGGCGGCGTCCATGTCAGGCCGGAGCCAGCGCCGCGCGCTGCAGCGCGAACAGCTCGGCGGTGCCGCGCGTGGCCAGGTCGAGCAGCGCGTCCACTTCCTCGCGGCGCATGGCGTGGCCCTCGGCCGTGCCCTGCACCTCGATGAAGCCGCCGCCGCTGTTCATCACCACGTTCATGTCGGTCTCGGCGGTGGAATCCTCGATGTAGTCCAGGTCGAGCACCGGCCGGCCGGCGACGATGCCCACCGACACCGCGGCCACCTGGCCGTGCAGCGGATTGGCGATCCCCCGGGCGGCGACCAGCTTCGCGCAGGCATCGGCCAGCGCCACGTAGGCGCCGGTGATCGAGGCCGTGCGTGTGCCGCCATCGGCCTGCAGCACGTCGCAGTCCAGCGTGACCGTGCGCTCGCCCAGCGCCGACAGGTCGAGCGCGGCCCGCAGCGAGCGGCCGATCAGCCGCTGGATTTCCTGCGTGCGGCCGGACTGCTTGCCCTTGGCCGCCTCGCGCGCGCCGCGCGTATGCGTGGCCCGCGGCAGCATGCCGTACTCGGCCGTCACCCAGCCCTGGCCCTTGCCGCGCAGGAAGGGCGGCACGCCCTCCTCGATGCTGGCCGTGCACAGCACGCGGGTGTGGCCGAACTCCACCAGCACCGAGCCTTCGGCATAGCGGGTGAAGCTGCGGGTGAAGCGGACCGGCCGCAGCGCCTCGGGCGCGCGGCCATCGTGACGGGCCGGTGTTGCGGTCATGAAATCCTCAGCGCGGCGACGGTGGCGTTGTCGGCGGCGGGACCAGCACGACGGACGGCGAATTCACTCAGGGCGCGCAGCGCAGGTTGCAGCGCCACGCCCGAATAGATGGAGGCGGCCACGTCCTCGTCCAGCAGGTTGGACCAGAAGCCGTCGGAACACACCAGCAGCGTATCGCCGCTCTTCACGCGCACGCAGCGGCCGACCAGCATCTCCGGCAGCATGGCGTCGCCGCCCAGGCAGCTCTCTACGAAATTGCGCATGGGATGGCTCTGCGCCTGCTGGGCGCTGATCAGCCCTTCCTGCACCAGCAGCTCCACGTGGCTGTGGTCCCGGGTGCGCGACAGCACTTCGCCGTCGCGCAGGTGGTAGATGCGGCTGTCGCCCACGTGCACGCACCAGGCGGTGGAATCCTGCACCAGGCACAGCGCACCGGTGGCGCGCGGACGATGCTCCAGCGGCAGCTGCGCGCCGATGCCCACCATCTCCGAATGGGCCGCGCCCAGCGAGATGTGCAGGAAGGCCAGGGGATCGAGCAGCGGGTGCGACACGGCATTGAAGCGCGACAGCACCACCTGCTTCGCCAGCTCCGCGGCGCGCGCGCCGTCGGAATGCCCGCCCATGCCATCGAAGACCGCGACCAGCGCCACGTCGCCATCGACGACCGTGGCCATGCGGTCCTGGTTTTCCTCGCGTGCGCCGATGAGGCTGATTTCCGCCAACTCGAATTGCAAAACCGCCCCCGCGAGCGTTCGGCTAGACTGCCGGCCATTATCGCACTAGCGCCCCGGCGTGGGGCAGGTACTGGATGATCGCGAGCATGACGGGGTTCGCGCGCGCCGAGACCGGCGTCGCGGGTGGCGGCACACTGGTC
>NZ_CALAOH010000224.1 GCF_937926365.1 uncultured Azohydromonas sp.
CGCGGCCAGGCGCTGCGGCGCCTCGGCCGCACGCTGCAGCGCGTGCCGCAGCGCGTGGCGCGCGCGCTCCTCCAGCCGATCCAGTTGCTGCGCATGGCGCGCCAGCACGGCGCCGGGGCGAGCGAGCTGCAGCGCGCGCTGGTCCAGGTCCTGCGCCTGGCGTTCGAGCTGGCGCTGCACCTGGCGGCGCATGCGCCGCGCCAGCGTGGCCAGCTGCTCCAGCGCCTCGGCCTGCGCCGGCGCCACCAGCTCGGCCGCGGCGGTGGGCGTGGGCGCGCGCAGGTCGGCCGCGAAGTCGGCCAGGCTCACGTCGGTTTCGTGGCCCACGCCGCACACCAGCGGGATCCCGCTCTCGGCCACGGCAAACACCACGCGCTCTTCGTTGAAGGCCCACAAATCCTCCAGCGAGCCGCCGCCGCGGCACAGGATCAGCACGTCCACCTCGCGGCGCTGGTTGGCCAGCTGCAGCGCGGCCACCAGCGCCGCCGGCGCCTCGGCGCCCTGCACCGGGCTGGGATAGATGACGACCTCCACCTGCGGCGCGCGCCGCGCCAGCGTGGTGAGCACGTCGCGCAGCGCCGCGGCAGCCAGCGAGGTGACCACGCCCACGCGCGCCGGAAAGCGCGGCAGCGGACGCTTGCGCTCCGCATCGAACAGGCCCTGCGCCTGCAACCGCTCTTTCAATCGCAGGAACTGCTCGTACAGTGAGCCCGTGCCCACGAGCTGCATGGCCTCGACCACGAACTGCAGCTCGCCGCGCGGCTCGTACAGCGCGATGCGCCCGCGCAGCTCCACCTGCTGGCCGTCGCGCGGGTTGAAGTCCACCAGCGAGGCGGCGCGGCGGAACATCGCGCAGCGCAGCGCGGCGGCCTGCCCGTCCGCGTCCTTGAGCGTGAAGTAGCAGTGCCCGCTGGCCGCGCGCGTGAAGCCCGAGAGCTCGCCGCGCACGCTGCACGCGCCGAAGCGCGCCGCCAGCGCGTCGCCCATGGCCAGCAGCAGCGCCGCCACGCCCCACACCTGGCGCGCCATCGTGCTCGGCTCGGCCATGCGGTTCTCCAAGATGAGTTTCAGAAGTCGGTGCTGAAAAATGCCGCAGCGCAAGCCGCGGCCCGGGCTGACAGGCACTTCGGTGCGCTGTCCCGATGCTGCCCACAAACTTGTTCACAGCAACGGTGGACAGATGCGGCGCCCCACCCCGGCGCCAGCGGGCCTGCGGGAGGCCTTCGGCATAATCGCCGGTCCGTCCGGGTGGCCCAGTTCCATGCGCAGCAGTCCCGGGCCTGTCTTTGTCCAACGCAACGACCCGGGGACGCCCTTGTTTTCGATCATACAAGCCGCCGGCTGGCCCATCTGGCCGCTGCTGCTGTGCTCGGTGCTGGCCATGGCACTGATCATCGAAAGGCTCATGAGCCTGCGCACCGCGCGCATCGTGCCGCCCAAGCTGCTGGACGAGGTGCTGCAACTCGCGCGCGGTGGCCTGCCCGCGCCCGACGTGGTGCAGAAGCTGCAGGAGCATTCGGTGCTGGGCGAGGTGCTGGCTGCGGGGCTGCGCAGCGCGATGCAGCAGCCGCGCATCGACGAGGGCGGCCTGCGCCAGTCCTTCGAAAGTGCCGGGCGCGCGGCAGTGCACGAGCTGGAGCGCTACCTCAGCGCGCTGGGCAGCATCGCCTCGGCCGCGCCGCTGCTGGGGCTGTTCGGCACCGTGGTGGGCATGATCGAGCTCTTCGGCAGCCAGACGCCAGGGGGCGGCAGCAACCCGCAGCAGATCGCGCACGGCATCTCGGTAGCGCTCTACAACACCGCCTTCGGCTTGGCCATCGCGATCCCCGCGCTGCTGTTCTACCGCCACTTCCGCCGCCGCGTGGAGGACTACGCGATGGCGCTGGAGCAAGCGGCCGAGCGGCTGCTGCCGCTGCTGCTGCACCACGCCGCACGCGCCGCCTGACCCGTGAGTGAATTGAAGCCGCCGGAGAACGCGCGATGAACTTCCGCAAGCCGCGGCCCGAGGAACCGGAGATCAACCTGATCCCATTCATCGACGTGCTGCTGGTGGTGCTGATCTTCCTGATGCTGTCCACCACCTACAGCCGCTTCACGGCGCTGGACGTGACGCTGCCCGCGGCCGGCGCGCAGCCGCTGCCGCAGCGCCCGCAGGAGATCATCGTGGCCGTGGCCGCCGACGGCCGTTACGCCATCAACCAGCGCCCGGTTGAAGGCCGCAGCGTGGAAGTGCTGGCCGCCGAGCTGCGCACCGCTGCGCAGGGCCTGAGCCAGCCGATGGTGATCATCAGCGCCGACGCCACGGCCGCGCACCAGTCGGTGGTCAACGTGCTGGACGCGGCGCGGCGCAGCGGGCTCTCCAGGCTGACCTTTGCCACGCAGGCCGGTGCGCAACATTGAGTTCGATTCCACTTTGGATGTGAGATGACCCGTTCGCCCTGAGGTATCGAAGGGCGAATCCGCGAGGCTGCGATGGTTGCACCCCGGAAGGGGCCGTTCATCCTTCGATACCTCAGGACGAACGGAATACTGCATTGACGAGCAACACAAGGAATGAGCCCAGCGGCGGCGCGCTGGCGCGCGCGGGCGACTGGCTGCAGCGCCAGTGGTGGCAAGCGTCACCCACGGCCGGCGCGCGGCTGCTGCAGCCGCTTTCCACCCTGTACGAGACGCTGGCCGAGCGCCGGCGCCGCGCGACAGTGCCTGAAAGCACCGGGCTGCCGGTGGTGGTGGTGGGCAACCTCATCGTCGGCGGCGCGGGCAAGACGCCCACCGTCATCGCGCTGGTGCACGCGCTGCGCGCCCTGGGCTGGACGCCGGGCGTGATCTCGCGCGGCCATGGCCGCGACGGCGCCGCCGTGGCGGCCGTGCGGCGCGACAGCGCCGCGCGCGAGGTGGGCGACGAGCCCCTGCTGATCCACCTGCGCAGCGGCGCGCCGGTGGTGGTGGGCCGCGACCGGCTGGCCGCCGCCCGCGCGCTGCGCGCGACGCATCCCGAGATGAACCTGCTGCTGGCCGACGACGGGCTGCAGCACTGGCGCCTGGCGCGCGACGCGCAGGTGATCGTCTTCGACGATCGTGGCGCGGGCAACGGTCTGCCCCTTCCCGCCGGACCGCTGCGCCAGCGGCTGCCCGAAGCCGTGCCGCCGCGCAGCCTGGTGCTCTACAACGCCGCGGCGCCCAGCACGCCGCTGCCGGGCTGGTGCGCGCAGCGCCGCCTGGCCGGCGCGGTGGAACTGGCCGACTGGTGGGCGGGCCGGCCGTCCAGCCTCGAAGCGCTGCATGCCCTGCGCGGGCGGCCGGTGGTGGCCGCGGCCGGCATCGGCGCGCCACAGCGTTTCTTCGCCATGCTGCAGGCTCAGGGGTTGAGCCTCACGCCCTGCCCCGTGGCCGACCATCACGACTACGCCACGCTGCCTTGGCCGCCGGGCACGCCCGACGTGGTGCTGACCGAGAAGGACGCCATCAAGCTCGATGCGGCGCGCTGCCCCGGGTCGCGCGTGTGGGTCGTGGCGCTAGACTTCGCCCTCCCCGACGGCTTCGTGGCCGAGCTGGCCCGGCTGCTTCCCGCATCACCTTCTGTCCCCCATGAGCCTTGACCACCGATTGATCGAACTGCTGGTATGCCCGGTGTGCAAGGGCCCGCTGGAACTGCTGCGCGACACGCAGTTGCAGCCGCGCGAGCTGGTCTGCCCGGCCGACCGGCTGGCCTTCCCGATCCGCGACGGCCTGCCCGTGATGCTTGAAACCGACGCCCGCGCGCTGGATGCGCCGGCCCCGGTAGCGCCCACCCCCGGCGACGCGGCGGCCGTATGAGCACCGTGCGCGACGAGGACTTCACCGTCCTGATCCCGGCACGGATGGCCTCCACCAGGCTGCCCAACAAGCCACTGGCCGACATCGGCGGGCTGCCGATGGTGGTGCGCGTGGCGCAGCGCGCCGCGCTCTCCGGCGCCCGGCGCGTGGTGGTTGCGGCCGACGACGACCGCATCCTGCTGGCCTGCGCGCGCAACAACGTCGAGGCCGTGCTCACCGCCAAGGACCACGCCAACGGCAGCGACCGCCTGGCCCAGGCCTGCACGCTGCTGGGCCTGGACGGCGAGGACATCGTGGTCAATGTGCAGGGCGACGAGCCGCTGATCGACCCCGCACTGATCGACGGCTGCGCCAAGCTGCTGCGCGTGCGCGACGACTGCGTGATGAGCACCGCCGCCCACGCCATCGAGAGCGAAGCCGATTTCCGCAGCCCCAACGTGGTGAAAGTGGTGCTCGACGCGGCGGGCCGCGCCCTGTACTTCACCCGCGCCAGCGTGCCCTTCTGGCGCGACGCCGTGCCGCCGGGCGCGCTGCCGAGCCCGGCGCCGCTGCGCCATATCGGCCTCTACGCCTACCGCGCCGGCTTCCTGCGCCGCTTCCCGGCGCTGGATACCTCGCCGCTGGAGCGCATCGAATCGCTGGAGCAGTTGCGCGTGCTCTGGCATGGCGAGCGCATCGCCGTGCACGTGACGCGGCGCGCGCCCGGCCCCGGCGTGGACACGGCCGAGGACCTGGAGCGCGTGCGCGCGCTGCTGGCCGGCGGTTGAGCGCGGTCTGAGTCCGTGCGCCCGTCGCGGGCGCATCGCAGGCTCAATACCTGAGCCCGCACATGCTGACGAGCCCCTGACGACCCCTGCGCCAGTGAGCCGATTGCGTGACGAGCGTCACGCGAAATCCAGGCCCGAATAGGTCTTTTCGCTTGCTTGGCGTCAGTTTGGCGCAAAGACGTGCATGTTATTCTCGACCGAGACAACACGGCCGCCCTGGCCGCGAACAGGCGCCTTTCCCAAAGGGGCCATCAAACATTCAAGGAAGCCATGAGACTCATTCTTCTGGGCGCACCGGGCGCCGGCAAAGGTACGCAAGCAGCCTTCATCTGCAAGAAATTCGGGATTCCGCAGATCTCCACGGGCGACATGCTGCGCGCGGCCGTGAAGGCCGGTACCCCGCTGGGCCTGGAAGCCAAGAAGGTGATGGACGCCGGCGGCCTGGTCAGCGACGAGATCATCATCGGCCTGGTCAAGGACCGCATCGCCCAGCCCGACTGCGCCAACGGCTTCCTGTTCGACGGCTTCCCCCGCACCATTCCCCAGGCGCAAGCCATGCGCGACGCCGGCGTGAAGCTGGACGTGGTGCTGGAGATCGACGTGCCCGATGAGGCCATCATCGAGCGCATGGCCGGCCGCCGCGTGCACGTGGCCTCGGGCCGCACCTACCACGTCAAGTTCAACCCGCCCAAGGTCGAGGGCGTGGACGACGAGACCGGCGAAGCGCTGATCCAGCGCGACGACGACAAGGAAGAGACCGTGCGCAAGCGCCTGCAGGTCTACCAGAGCCAGACCCGTCCGCTGGTGGACTACTACGCCAGCTGGGCCGCCACTGGCGACGCGCAGGCCCCGCGCTACGCCAAGATCAGCGGCCAGGGCTCGGTGGACGAGATCACCGCCCGCGCCCTGGAAGCCCTCGGCGCCTGAGCTCACAAGCGTTGTAGAAAAGCCGCCCCCGGGCGGCTTTTTCACGCCTGCGTGCAAGCCCGCCGCAGGCACCGTTCATCCTTCGATCCTCGGGGACGAACGGCATACGTCACTGGCAAGCGAAACCCGAAATCACACAAGGAGACAGACATGGACATCGCAGGCAAGGTTTTCATCGTCACCGGCGCGGCCTCGGGCCTGGGCGAAGGCACGGCGCGCATGCTCGCGCGCGAGGGCGCCAAGGTCGTGCTGGCGGACCTGCAGCTCGACAAGGGCGCGGCGCTGGCCGCGGAGCTGGGCGCCAGCTTCGTGAAGTGCGACGTCAGCCAGGAGGCGGACGCCCGCGCCGTGGTGCAGCAGGCGGTGTCGCTGGGCAAGCTGGTGGGGCTGGTCAACTGCGCCGGCATTGCGCCTGCGGCGCGCGTGGTGGGCAAGGAAGGTGCGCACGCATTGGGACTCTTCTCCAAGGTCATCAACGTCAACCTGGTGGGCACCTTCAACATGTGCCGCCTGGCCGCCGAGGCCATGTGCGCCAACGAGCCCGAAGCCACCGGCGAGCGCGGCGTGCTGATCAACACCGCCAGCGTGGCGGCCTTCGACGGCCAGATCGGCCAGGCGGCCTATGCCGCCAGCAAGGCCGGCGTGGCGGGCATGACGCTGCCGCTGGCGCGCGACCTGGCGCGCCACGGCATCCGCTGCGTGACCATCGCCCCGGGCATCTTCGGCACGCCGATGCTGGAAGCCATGCCGCAGGAGGTGCAGGACGCGCTGGCCGCCAGCGTGCCCTTCCCCGCGCGCCTGGGCCGCCCGGCCGACTACGCCAAGCTCGTGCACCAGATCGTCACCAACGAGATGCTCAACGGCGAGACGATCCGGCTGGACGGGGCGATCCGGATGCCGCCGAAGTGAGATTGGGAAGGCCGGCCGGGATCACGCTGCAACGGGCCTCAAGCCCCCTGCACCACCAGCCGCGGCACCGCCGCCAGCAGGCTCTTGGTGTACTCGTGCCGCGGGTCCTGCAGCACCTGCTCGGCCGGGCCAAGTTCCACGATGCGGCCGGCCTGCATCACCGCCACCTCGTGCGCCAGGTAGCCCACCACGCCGATGTTGTGCGTGATGAACAGATAGGCCAGGCCGAGCCGCTGCTGCAGCTCGCGCAGCAGGTTCAGGATCTGAGCCTGCACCGACACGTCCAGCGCCGAGGTCGGCTCATCGCACACCAGCAGCCGGGGCTGCACCGCCAGCGCGCGGGCGATCGCGATGCGCTGCCGCTGCCCGCCCGAGAACTCGTGCGGCCAGCGCCGCAACGCATCGGCGGGCAGGCCCACCTGGCGTGCCAGCGCCTCCACGCGCGCCATCCGCTCCTCGGCGCCGAGCTGCGGCAGCAGCGCCCTTAAACCCTCCTCCAGCAGCTCGGCCACGCGCAGCCGCGGGTTGAGCGAGCCGAACGGGTCCTGGAACACGATCTGCGCCTGCGCGCGCGCGGCGCGCAACTCGTCACCCTGCAGGGCGAACAGGTCGCGCCCGTCCAGCAGCGCCTGCCCCGTCACCCGCGCCTGGCGCCGCAGCAGCTGCACGATCGCCTTGCCCGTGGTGGTCTTGCCGCTGCCGCTCTCGCCCACCAGCGCCAGCGTGCGGCCGGCGCGCATGTCGAAGCTCACATCGCGCAGCGCCTCCACATGCCCCACCACGCGGCGGAACAGGCCCTTGCGCACCGGGAAGCCCACCGACAGGTTCTTCACCTGCAGCAGCAGCGGCGCCGCTTCGGTTGAGCCCGCATCCTCTCGCGCCAACGTGTCCACCGTTGGCTGCAGCGCCTCGGCCGTTTCGCGCGGCGACGGCGGCACCGCGCCGGGCGCGTACAACACGCAGCGCACCTGCCGGCCCGCATCGGGCCGGTACAGCGGCACCGGGCCGTTGCACACCGGCATGGCGTGCGGGCAGCGCAATTTGAAACGGCAGCCGCTCAGCCGCTCCGACAGCCCCGGCACGCTGCCCGCGATGGCCGCCAGCGCTTCGTCGCGCCGCCGCGCATCGGGCAGCGCGCGCAGCAGCGCCTGCGCATACGGGTGCGCCGGCGCGCGGAAGAAGGCATCCGCCGGCGCCAGCTCCACCAGCTGCCCGGCGTACATCAGCGCCACCTGCTGTGCGAAGCCCGAGACCAGCGCCAGATCGTGCGTGATCAACAAAAGCCCCAGGCCGTGCTCGCGCTGCAGCTCGCGCAGCAGCGCCATCACCTGCGCCTGCACGGTCACGTCCAGCGCCGTGGTGGGCTCGTCGGCCAGCAGGTAGTCCGGCTCGGTGGCCAGCACCATGGCGATCATCACGCGCTGCTTCTGCCCGCCGCTGAGCGCGAACGGGTAGCTTTCGAAAGCGCGCTCCGGCAGCCCCACGCGCCGCAGCCACTGCCGCGCCCGCTCGCGCGCCGCGTTGCCGCGCAGCGGCAGGTGGCGCTCGATGGCCTCGACGAGCTGATCGCCCACCGTCATCACCGGGTCCAGGCTGGTGGCGGGCTCCTGGAAGATCATGCCGATGCGCTTGCCCCGCAACGGGCGCATGCCGGACTCGGGCAGCGCCAGCAGGTCCTGCCCATCCAGCTTCACCTGCCCGCCGACGATGCGCCCGGCCTCGGGCAGCAGCCGCATCAGCGCCAGCGCGGTGATGCTCTTGCCGCAGCCGCTTTCTCCCACCAGCGCCACGGTCTGGCCCTGCGCCAGCGAGAGCGTGAGCGCGTCCACCACGGCCAGGCTGCCGGACTCGGTGTCGATGCGGACGTCGAGGGCGTGGGCTTCGAGGTGGCTGGAGGGGGCGGAGGAGCGGGTGGGCGGGACGGTGTTCATGGCTGATACCCGTTGTTGGCCGTCAGCTGGCCCAGCCCGCTCCCTACTTCGTCATTCCCGCGCAGGCGGGAATCCACGAATACCGAGGTGCGGCCTGGGAACATCCCCGCGCTGCAATGCCTCTCCAAGGCGAAGACCGCGGCACTCGTGGATGCCCGCCTTCGCGGGCATGGCGGTGTGGAGGGCGTGGCATTCGAGCTGACGGCCTGCAGCAGGCCGCTGTGTGTTCCCAGAACCGCCATGCGCTCGCTTACCACCCCCTCACCCCTTCCTCACCCTCAACGCCCGCGCCCGCGGGTCGAAGGCATCCCTGACCCCATCCGCCAGCAGGTTCGCCGACAGCACCAGCGCCAGCATGAAGACGAAGGCGCTGGTGAAGCTCCACCACACCAGCGGATCGCGGCTCATCTCGCTGCGGGCCAGGTTGATCATCCCGCCGAAGCTGTTGAGCGACGGGTCCACGCCCACGCCCACGTAGCTCAGCACCGCCTCGTACAGCACCAGCGCCGAGAAATCGAGCACCGTCGTGATCAGCACCAGGTGCAGCGTGTTGGGCAGGATGTGCCGCAGCATGATCCGCCCCACCGGCAGCCCGAAGGCCGTGGCCGCCTGCACGTACTCCATCTCGCGCAGCTTCAGGGTCTCCGCGCGCAGCAGCCGGCACAGGGTCGCCCAGCCGGTCAGGCCCAGGATCAGGCACAGCAGGAACAGCCGCAGGTCGCTGCGCTCGGCACCGGTGGCGAACAGTTCCGGATGCTGGTCGATGAACACCTGCACCATCAGCACGCAAGCGGCGATCAGCAGCACGTTGGGCACCGCCGAAAGCACCGTGTAGACGTACTGGATCACCGCGTCCGCCCAGCCGCGCAGGTAGCCCGCCACGATGCCCAGCACCAGCGCCAGCGGCAGCGTGGCGATGGTGGCCAGGCTGCCGATGACGAAGGCCGTGCGCACGCTCTTGAGCGCCTGCACCAGCACGTCGTTGCCGGTGCGGTCCGTGCCCAGCACGTGGTAATGACTCATCAGCGCGGCCACCACCCCGGCCAGCAGGCACAGCGCCGTGGCGCACAGCAGCGCGGCGCGCAGCGGCACGCGGGTGCGGTCGCGCACCACGTCCTCCAGCGCCCAGCGCCACGGGATGCCCTTGCGCCGCGCACGCCACCCCGCCGTCAGCGCGAACAGGCCCGCCGCCACGATCAAACCGCCCGCGGCGCCGGCCAGCGCGCGACGGGCGATGTCGCCGGCGCGGTCGCGCTGCGGGTCCGCCAGGTGCGCGCCGCCGTGCTGCAGGCGCGGGAAGGTGCGCACCACCGTGCCGCCCTGCTCCACGCTCTGGCGGTTGAAAGCCACCGCCGCCAGCGGCGCGGAGTAGCTGGACTCGCGCATGGCGATGGGCCGCGCCAGCAGTTCATCGAGCAGGCTCTCGGTGCGCGTGGCATGGAAAACCTCGCCGCTGGCCGTGGGCGGCAGCGCGCGGCGGAAGTGGATGCTGTCCAGCAGCGCCACGACGGCGAACACGGCGAAGACGATCAGCGCGCACAGCGCCGGCGCGTCGTGCATCAGGCGGCGCCAGGGCGCGCGCAGGGGAGGCAGCCGCCGCAGCCGCCAGCCGTAGAAGGCCAGCGCGGCCAGCAGCAGCCACAGCACGGCGTCGGTCCACAGCAGCACGAGCTTCGGCACGGCGCTACTCCAGCCGCACCCGGGGATCGACCCAGGTGTAGGCGATGTCGATCAAGAGAAACGCCGCGACATAGAGCAGCGAGCCCAGGAACACCATGGCGCGCACGACGGCGAAGTCCTGCGCCGAGATCGCGTCCACCACGTAGGCGCCCAGCCCCGGAATGCCGAAGAAGCTTTCGAACAACAGGCTGCCCAGGAACACGTAAGGCAGGTACGAGCCGGCGCTGGTGAGGATGGGAATCATCGCGTTGGGCAGCACGTGCCGCACCAGCACGGCGGGCTCGCTTAGACCCTTGGCGCGGGCGGTGCGCACGTGGTCCTTGCTGACCTCCTCCAGCAGCATGGCGCGGTAGAGCCGCGCCTCGCCGCCCAGGCGTGCCAGCAGGCTCAGGGCGACGGGCAGCACCAGGAATTTCACGGCGTCCAGCCCCGGCGCCCAGCCGGAGATCGGCACCAGTTTCAACACGCGCGAGAACAGCAGCTGGCCGACGATGATGTAGAAGAGGCTGCTGATGGACAGCATCAGCACGCACAGCACCACGCCCCAGAAGTCGACGCGCGAGTGACGAAAAAACACCAGCACCAGCGCGAAGCCCACCGAGGCGATGAGCTGCAGCACGAATATCGGCACCGCCAGCTGCAGGCTCACCAGCATGCGGGTGCGGATCTCCTGGCCGATGTCCACCGCGTTCTGCGAGTCCGAGCGGCCGAAGTCCAGCCACAGCAGCGACACCGAGCGCTGCCAGAACACGGTGCGGGTGAGTTTTTCAGCGCCTTCGGCCTGCTCGTTCCACATCAGCGGCTGGTCGTAGCCGCGCACGGCCTTCCAGGTCTCGATCTGCTCGGGGCTGACGCGGCGCCCGCCGATGTTCAGCCGCGCCATGTCGTCCGGCGTGTTGAGCGTGAAGAAGAGCAGGAAGGTCATCAGGTTGACGCCCACCAGCACCAGCACCGCGTAGAGCGCGCGACGCAGGATGGCGCTGGTCATACGGTGCCCTCCCCGGCCACCGGCCGCGCCGGCAACTCGGCGCTGCGGCCCGAGGCCGACTCCTTCGCGCGCCAGTGCGTGCGCAGCCGCCACGCCAGCGCCAGCAGCGCCAGCGGCAACAGCAGCAGCGGCCACCACACCGGACGGTTCCACGCCGCCCAGCGCTCGGCGCGCATGGCGGTATCGAGCCGGTAGTACTTGGCCATGTCGCGCACCAGCAGGCTGGGCTTGCCGTTGTGCACCCAGGGCTGGAACGCGGCGGCGGCGTAGGGGAACACGCCCCAGGCCCAGGGCGCGTCCTCGCGCACGATGTCCACCATCTTGTCGATCACGGCCTGGCGCTCGGGACCGTCGTCCAGCGACTGCATGCGCTTGTAGAGCCGGTCGTACTCCGGGTTCTCGTAGTTGGCGGCGTTCTCGCCGTCATGGCCCGCCTTGGCATTGGGGCCGTAGAGCAGAAACAGAAAATTCTCGGGGTCCGGGTAATCGGCCAGCCAGCCCCAGCTGAAGATCTGGGCACGGCCGTTGCGCATCTTTTCCTGGAACTGGTTGTAGTCCGTGGCGCGGATTTCGAGCTGGATGCCGAGCTTGCCGAACTGGCGCGTGAGCCAGTCCAGCTCGGCACGGATCTCCGGCGTGGGCACGCGCTGGAAGTCGTAGTACAGCACCAGCGGCCGGCCGGTCTTCGCGTCGCGCCCGTCGGGGTAGCCGGCCTCGGCCAGCAGCTTTTTGGCCTCCTCGATGGGGCGGCGCAGCACCTTGCCGTCCACCACCTTGTGCGTCACCGGGTTGTGGCCCTCCACCGTGCCGTGGCGCGAGCCGAACAGGCCAGCGGGCAGCGGACCGTGCGCGGCCTCGCCGGCCTTGTTGACGAAGATGCGCCCGTAACCTTCCTCGTAGTCGATGGCGATGGAGATGGCCTGGCGCAGCTTGCGGTTCCTGGCCTGCTGCTGCGGCGTGTCGCCGCGGCCGATGACGGGGTCGCGCCAGTTGAAGCCCAGGTAATTGATGCTGATGTCCACCGACTTCGGAAAGATGAAGCCGCGCTGCTCGTAGAGCCGGCGGGTATCGGCGGAGTCCTGCATGTCGCTGAGGAACTCGATGCCCCACTCCGGGCGCTCGATCTCCGGCACGTCCAGGTAGCCCTGGATGAACTTCGCCTTGTGCGGCAGTTTCTCCCGCTCGTTGGTGGAGACGATGCGGTCGATGAAGGGCATGGTCTTGCCGCAGTCGTCCAGCAGCCCGGCCTCCTTGTCGCCGGGCATGCCCTCGCAGGGATAGGGCTCGCCGCGGAAATTGGGGTTGCGCTGCAGCACGTGGCGGCGGTCGGTGATGCGCTCCACCAGCATGTACGGCCCCGTGCCCACCGGCCAGGCCGACAGGCTCAGCCCCGCGCTGACCATGCCGGGCTGGGCATAGAAGGCATCGGCCTCCCAGGGCACCGGCGCCATGAAGGTCATGGCCATCCAGTATTTCCATTGCGGGTACTTCCCCCGCAGCGTGATGCGCAGCAGGTGTTTTTCAGGCGCCTGCGCGCCTTCCAGCGGCCAGCGGCGCAGGTCCAGGAAGGGTTTGTCCAGGGCCGAGGGCGGGAGGTCGCGGCGCAGCTTGGCGTCCTCGGCGCGCAGCAGCGCGTTGAATTCCTTCAAGCCCAGCACGTGCTCGGAGAACACGCCGAACACCGAGGCTTCCACGCGCGGGCTGGCGTGGCGCTTGAGGGCGTAGACGAAATCCTCGGCCGTGAGCTCGCGCGTGCCCTGGTGCTCGAAGTCCAGCGGGCTGCGCCGGCCGGCCAGCTCGCCGGGCTTGAGCGCGTGGTAACGGTGGGCGCCCTGCTCGTCGCGGGCGAAGGCCGGGTGCGGCGCGAACAGGATGCCGGGGCGGATGCGGATGTCGTAGACGCTGAAGGCGATGCGGGCCGGGTCGGCGTCATGCGGCAGCGGATGGCGCTGCGCGTCCAGGTACTGCGGCTCGGCGATGGCCTCGGCCGCCTTGGGCACCAGCGCGTAGGGCCGCTTGAGGTAGTGGTAGCCGTAGAGCGGCTCGTAGGTCTGGTAGGTGTAGGGCGTCTCGTTGTTGCTGTAGGAGACGGTGGGGTCCAGCGAGCGTGGGCTGCGCTCCTGGAAGGCGTTGAGCAGCGTGTTGCTCTGGGCGGTGCCGCGCGGGTACGGGCTGTTGTCGCAGGCGGCCAGCGGGAGGAGCAGCGCCAGTAGCAGCAGACACCGCAGTCCTTCAAGCACCTTCATTCCGACTCTCGAAGACCACTGAAAAACCTCGTCATGCCCGCGAAGGCGGGCATCCACGCCGGCCGGGATGCCGCCCGGTATTCGTGGACACCCGCCTTCGCGGGTGTGACGGAGTTGTTCAAGTCGCAAGCAGGAAATGGAATCGACGCCATTGGCTCCTCCGCTGTTCGGTGGCCAACACCCCCGCCTCAACCCGTGCCGCGGGGCCTAGTGCGGGTGATCGCAGCCACCGTCGTGATCGTGGTGGTCGTGATGGTGAGCGTCATGGGCGTGCGTGTGCTCCCAGCCGATGAACACGTCGCGCCGGTCCACGACGAGGGTGACCTTGCGGCCCACGGGCAGGCAGAGCTTGGTCGGGACGTGGCCGAAGGGCAGCCCGGTGAGGATGGGCGTGGCGCAGACCGAGCGCAGCATTTCCACCATCTGCTTGAGGCCGTAGCCGCGGTCGAGCGGCGACATCTTCCAGTCGCTGAAGTGGCCCAGGAGCACCGCCTTCTGCTGCTGCAGCACCCCGGCCTGCTGCAGCTGCAGCAGCATCCGCTCGACGCGGTAGGGATGCTCGTTGACGTCTTCCAGGAACAGGATGCCGCCGCGCACCTTGGGCCAATGCGGCGTGCCCAGCATCGATCCCAGCACGGTGAGGTTGCCGCCCCAGAGCACGCCCTTGGCTTCCAGGCCGTCGAAGCCGGCCTCGGTGCGGAAGCCCACGGCCTCCAGCTCGCCGTTCATGGCTTCGCAGAACACGGCGGGGGTGATCTCGTCGAGGCCGCCGGCGGCGTCGTCCTTGCCGAAGTCGTCGAGGGCCAGCGGCCCGGCCCAGCTCTCGGCCTTGGTGTGGGCCAGCAGGCCAAGCTGCAGCGCGGTGACGTCGCTGTAGCCGACCCATCGGGTGCCCTGCTCCACGCTGCGGGCCATCAGCTTCCAGTCGATGCGGTCCAGCAGCCGCGTGAGGCCGTAGCCGCCGCGCGTGGCCAGGGCGATGGAGGGCGCAGCCTCGGCGATGCGGTGCAGCGCCGCGAGCCGGGTGTCGTCGTCGCCCGCGAAGCGCTGGAAGCGCGCCAGCGCGGACTCGTCCACGCTGACCTCAAAGCCGAGGTTCGTGAGGCGCTTGACGGCCCGCCTGAGCGGCGTGGCCTTGGCAATCACGCCGGAGGGGGAAAACAAGGTGAGAGCACTCATTGAAGGGGATCGTAGCCGAGCGGAACGGCTCTCCTGACTGCGGCATCGCACCTTGCACGGCGCGAAAGCGCTGCTCCTGCCGGCGCGCCGCCCGGCGCCCGCCGACTGCGGCGTCAGCCTCCCCTCGCGCGCGAAGCGGGAGAGGCGGCCCCAAGCCCGCGAGCCGCTACGGCAGCGCCCAAACGACATGAAGCTGCATCCTCAATTCCCGCAGCCACCACGCTTGGCAAAATACCCAGACACCTGCCAGCCAAACTTCAAAAATTCAACACCAATGATCCTCGATCCCAACGATGCCGCAGCCTTCCTTGAAGGCTACAAATCGGTCCTGCTTGAGATAGACCGCCAATCGCCGGGCAAACAACAACTGGAACTGGTGGAAACGCTGGTCGCTGCACGCTCAAAATACTTCGCTGACCGCTCACTGCTCGACTCTGCTCTTGCGGCGCTTTCAGGAAAGTCGCCCGCCCTATCGGAAGAAATTGTTTCCGCCATACGAGGGCTGGAGCTGAAGCACTGGATATATTTGAGAGACACGCGCTCGCACTCGATATTCATGGACCCTGACGCTGAAGTGGCTTACGGCGTGGTCGGCCTCACCAACCGTATTCGGGACATCATCGGTGGGTCCGGCGCCTCGATTCAGACGGCCATCACCCCATATCGCGGCCATTATGTGTGCGACGGCCTTATCAGCAGCGTCGCCTGGCTTGGTCCCAATTACAAGAGAAGCTTCAACAACGACCTTGCACGCATCCGCGCCCTGGGCCAGTTCCACAAGACGCCCGCCGGCTGACGGTCCGGCCCGTACTCCACCCTTCCAGCCACCCCGATGCCGCAATGCCGATGAACGCCTCGACGCCCCAGAAGACGCTGAACGACTTCGCAACCAGGCTGGAGAAGCTGGCGAGCGATCTTGACGCCGGCCAATCCTTCTCCGTCACCAGGCTCACGCCCCTCAAGCGCTTGTGCGCGGACCACGCTTTCGCCGTCAGGTTCGCCAGCCATTTCGCGGACATCGCTTACCGGAAATTCCTGGCTCGCAAATTTCCGGACTACACAACGGCAAGCCAGTGGAAAAATATCGGGGCCGCGGTGGAATGCGGCATCAAGAGCCTGCGGCATTTCAACAGTGAGCCTTCCAGTGCAGGCTCTTCGAATTCACTCTTGTCATCCGCGCATGCCCTGCTGGTGAACGCGCAAAACGATTACAGGAAAGGGCACTGGGGGCAAATTCGGATCGCATACAGCATGGAGGCTTTGACGATTGAAAAAGCCATCGAGTGCGTGCTGCGCCCGGCGGAATCTCCCAGTATTTGTTATCAGATCGCCCGCGACCATGCCGAGCGGTACGAGCCGAAATTCGGCACGGGCCTAATTCCATCATCCGCCGATGCGGTGCGCGATATTTCCCGGTTTCTTCGCGCGGAAGCCGAGCGGGCCGCTTGAAGCGGCGCAGTCGTCAAAAGCGAGACCCGTCCCGCCCACCAACCCGTCATTCCCGCGAAGGCGGGAATCCAGGCGGCCCCCAAGCCGGCCGCGAGCCCAGCGGCCGGCATACCAACGGCATCAGCTGCGCCGCCTGACCACCTCCGGCGCCGCCCCCGGAACGGGCAAGGAAACCCAACAAGACTTCCCATAAGGGAACTCAAGTTCCGCTACGGCCAGCGGAGCCCCATCAAGACGCAGCCGGCAAAGGCGGCAGTCCGTCCGCACCGGGGACGGCACCCACCGTCTCCAACGCCGCCTGCCGCAGCGCCTTCTGCTGCGCCCTCCTCTCCCGGAAGAAGCGCCGCAGCAGTTCCCCGCACTCCTCCCCCAGCAGCCCGCCCTCGATGAGCGTGTGATGGTTCAGCTCGCGGTAGCCGAACAGGTCCAGCACCGAGCCCGCGACGCCGGTCTTGGGATCGGTGGCACCGAACACCACGCGCTTGAAGCGCGCGTGCATCAGCGCCATGGCGCACATGGCGCAGGGCTCCAGGGTGACGAACAGCTCGCACTCCGGCAGCCGGTAGTTGGACAGGCGCTGCGCTGCGGTGCGCAGGGCGACGATCTCGGCATGCGCCGTCGGGTCGTGCAGGCCAATGGGCTGGTTGAAGCCCTCGGCGATGGGCTCGCCGTTGAGCACGATCACGGCGCCGACGGGGACCTCGCCGGCCTGGTAGGCCTTCTCGGCTTGGGCGAGGGCCAGGCGCATGGCTTGGTGGTCTGGGGTGGTGGGGGACATGAGAGGGAAACAGCGAGTGCCGGCGGGAGCGGCTTTGGAAAAGGGAGATTGTCTCGCCGCCGAGTTCCTGCCCTTCCTTCCCTCGTTGAACGGCGGCCCTTCCCCTTCGGCCTAAATGCACCAAAGAAAAGGCCGTTGACTCCGGGGCATACCCCATCGTCAACGGCCTTCTTCAGGCATTAGGCAGCTATTTCAAGCCGCTTCGCCCTACTTATTCCCACTCAATCGTCGCCGGCGGCTTGGACGACACGTCGTAGGTCACGCGGGAAATCCCCCGCACCTCGTTGATGATCCGGCTGGAAGTTTTCTTGAGCAGCGAATAAGGCAGCTCGGCCCAGTCGGCGGTCATGAAGTCGGTGGTTTGCACGGCGCGCAGGGCCACGACGTAGTCATAGGTGCGGCCATCGCCCATCACGCCCACGCTCTTGACCGGCAGGAACACGGCGAAGGCCTGGCTGGTCAGGTCGTACCAGCTCTTGCCGCTGTGCGTGTCGCGCGTGCCGCGCAGTTCCTCGATGAAGATCGCGTCGGCCCGGCGCAGCAGGTCGGCGTACTCGCGCTTGACCTCGCCCAGGATGCGCACGCCCAGGCCCGGGCCCGGGAAGGGATGGCGGTAGACCATCTCCGGCGGCAGGCCCAGCGCCACGCCCAGCTCGCGCACCTCGTCCTTGAACAGCTCGCGCAGCGGCTCCAGCAGCTTCAGGCCCAGCGTCTCGGGCAGGCCGCCCACGTTGTGGTGGCTCTTGATCGTCACGGCCTTCTTGGTCTTGGTGCCGCCCGACTCCACCACGTCCGGGTAGATCGTGCCCTGCGCCAGCCACTTGGCGTTCGTCAGCTTCTTGGCCTCGGCCTGGAACACCTCCACGAACTCGCGGCCGATGATCTTGCGCTTCTGCTCCGGGTCGCTCACGCCGGCCAGGTGCCCCAGGAACTGCTCGCTGGCATCGACGTGCACCACCTTCGCGTGCAGCTTGCCGACGAACATCTCCATCACCATGCGGCCTTCGTTCAGGCGCAGCAGGCCGTGGTCCACGAAGACGCAGGTGAGCTGGTCGCCGATGGCGCGGTGGATCAGCGCCGCCGCCACGCTCGAATCCACGCCGCCGGACAGGCCCAGGATCACCTCCTCGTCGCCCACCTGCTCGCGGATCTTCGCCACCGCCTCCTCGATGTAGTCGTTCATCACCCAGTCGGGCTTGCAGCCGGCGATGTCGAGCACGAAGCGGTTGAGCAGCGCCGCGCCCTGCAGCGTGTGCGTCACCTCGGGGTGGAACTGCACGGCGTAGTAGCGACGGTCCTCGTCGGCCATGCCGGCGATCTCGCACGAGGGCGTGGAGGCCATCAGCTTGAAGCCCGGCGGCAGCCCGGTGACCTTGTCGCCGTGGCTCATCCACACCTTCAGCATCCCGTGGCCTTCGGCGGTGGTGAAGTCCTCGATGCCCTGCAGCAGCTGCGTGTGGCCGTGCGCGCGCACCTCGGCATAGCCGAACTCGCGGTGGTCGCTCCACTCCACCTTGCCGCCGAGCTGCGAGGCCATGGTCTGCATGCCGTAGCAGATGCCCAGCACCGGCAGGCCCGAGTCCCACACCGCCTGCGGCGCGCGCAGCTCGTGGTCCTCGTAGGTGCTGCCGTGGCTGCCCGACAGGATGATTCCCTTGGCGCCGAAGCCGCGGATGAAGTCGTCGGAGACGTCGTTGGGATGGATCTCGCAATAGACGTGCGCCTCGCGCACCCGGCGCGCGATGAGCTGCGTGACCTGCGAGCCGAAGTCGAGGATGAGGATCTTGTCGTGCATGAGAGTGCTCTCAGGCCGCCGAGGAGGCGGCGGCGGTGGCGCTGCGCTGGCGGCGGAAGTGCCGGAAGGCGATGACCGCGGCCACGGCCTGCAGCAGCGCGCAGAAGTAGAAGGGAAGCCCGATCAGGAAGTCGCCCTGCGGACGGTGCGACACCAGGGTCAGCAGCCCCGCGCCGGTGATCGGCGCGAGCACGGCCATCAGGCTGTTGAGCGACGCGACGGAGCCCATGGTGCGGCCCTGGCTGGTGGCGTCCGCCGCGTTGGACACCATGCTCTGCAGCGCCGCGGTGACGGTGAAGCCCAGCAGGTTCAGGCCGATGACGGCGTACATCATCCAGCCCTCGGGCGCGAGGCCCCAGGCCAGGTAGCTCAGCGACGAGGAGATCAGCCCCATGCGCACGAGCTTCTGCGGCGTGTGGCGCTTGAGCAGCTGGCGCATCAGCCCGCCCTGCACCAGCGCCGACATCAGGCCCACGGCGAACAGGCTCCAGCCGTTCTCGCGCGGGCCCCAGCCGAATTTCATACCGGTGTAGAGCACCCAGGTGGAATGCAGCGTGAACTGCGCCAGGCCGCCCAGCGCCATCACCGTCACCAGCGGGCCCACGCCGCGCAGGGCGCGCAGCTCGCGCAGCGAGCTCACCGGGTTGGCGCGCCGCCACTCGAAGGGCCGGCGGTTCGCCTTGGGCAGCGACTCCGGCAGCACGAACACGCCATAGAGCGTGTTGAGCAGCGCCAGGCCGCCAGCGACGTAGAACGGCAGGTGGAGGTCGATGTCCCCCAGCAGCCCGCCCGTCACCGGGCCGAGGATGAAGCCCACGCCGAAGGTGGCGCCCAGCATGCCGAAGCGCTTGGCGCGCTCCTGCGGCGTGCTGATGTCGGCCACGTAGGACTGCGCCACCGCCGCGTTGGCCTGCAGCGCGCCGCTGACCAGGCGCACCGCCACCAGGATCCACAGCGCCGGGGCCAGCGCCGTGGCGAAGAAGCTGAAGGCCAGGCCGCAGAAACCGAGCAGCAGCACCGGGCGGCGTCCGAAGCGGTCGGACAGCGCCCCGAGCACCGGCGAGCCGAAGAAGTTCGCGATGCCGAAGGCGAAGCTCACCGCGCCGAACCAGAAGGCCTGGTCCGCCGCGCTGCCGGTGAAGGTGCCCACCAGCGCGGGCAGCACGGGGATGATCAGGCCGATCGACATCATGTCGATCAGCACCGTGATCAAGATGAACGGCATCGCGGCGCGGCGGCCGCGGGTTGCCGCCTCGGCCACCGGTGCGCTCGCGCTGCCCGTTGAGGCTTCTCGGGAGTCTGCAGTCACGGCGCCGGCGTCATTCCATGCGGTAGTTCGGCGCTTCCTTCGTGATCTGCACGTCGTGGACGTGGCTCTCGCGCACGCCGGCGCTGGTGATCTCGACGAACTCGGCCTTCTCGTGCATCTGCGCCACGGTGGCGCAGCCGCAGTAGCCCATGGAGGCGCGCAGGCCGCCGGCCATCTGGTAGATGATCGACAGCACCGAGCCCTTGTAGGGCACACGGCCCTCGATGCCTTCGGGCACGAGCTTGTCCGCGTTGGGGTTGGTGGTCTCGTCGTTTTCCTGGAAGTAGCGGTCGGCCGAGCCGGCCTTCATGGCGCCGATGGAGCCCATGCCGCGGTAGCCCTTGTAGCTGCGGCCCTGGAACAGGAACACCTCGCCCGGCGACTCCTCGGTGCCGGCGAACATGCCGCCCATCATCACGGTGCTGGCGCCGGCGGCGATGGCCTTGGCGATGTCGCCCGAGTAGCGGATGCCGCCGTCGGCGATCAGCGGCACGCCGGTGCCGATCAGCGCGGTGGCGACGTTGTCGATGGCGGTGATCTGCGGCACGCCCACGCCGGCGACGATGCGGGTGGTGCAGATCGAGCCGGGGCCGATGCCGACCTTCACGCCGTCGGCGCCGGCTTCCACCAGCGCCAGCGCGGCGGCGCCGGTGGCGATGTTGCCGCCGATGACGTCCACGTCCGGGAAGTTCTGCTTGACCCAGCGCACGCGCTCCAGCACGCCCAGGCTGTGGCCGTGGGCGGTGTCCACCACCAGCACGTCCACGCCGGCCTTGACCAGCAGCTCCACGCGCTCCTCGGTGCCCTCGCCCACGCCGACGGCCGCGCCCACGCGCAGCTTGCCGTGCGAGTCACGCGCGGCGTTGGGGAAGGTGGTCTGCTTGGTGATGTCCTTGACGGTCATGAGGCCGCGCAGCTCGAAGGCGTCGTTGACGACGAGCACGCGTTCGAGCTTGTGCTGGTGCATGAGGGCCTTGCCCTCTTCCACCGAGGCGCCTTCCTGGACCGTGATGAGCCGCTCGCGCGGGGTCATGATCTGGCGCACCGGCACGTCCATGCGGGTTTCGAAGCGCAGGTCGCGGCCGGTGACGATGCCGACGACGGTCTTGCCTTCGAGCACCGGGAAGCCGGAGATGCCGTGCTGTTCCGACAGCGCCTTGACCTGGCGCACGGTGGTGTCGGGGGTGACGGTGAAGGGATCGCGCAGCAAGCCCGACTCGTAGCGCTTGACGCGTGCAACCTCGGCGGCCTGCTGCTGCGGGCTGAGGTTCTTGTGCACGATGCCGATGCCGCCTTCCTGCGCGATGGCGATCGCGAGGCGGGCTTCGGTCACGGTGTCCATGGCGGCGGACACCAGCGGCAGGTTCAGCGAGATGTTGCGCGACAGCTTGGTGGCAAGGCTGGTGTCGCGGGGCAGGACCTGGGAGAAAGCCGGCACCAACAACACGTCGTCGAAGGTGAGTGCTTTGCCAAGTAGGCGCATGAGAGGGCTCCAGACGCAAAAGCGGATTATAGGGAAGCCCCCTAACGGGCCACAGGTTTGAGGGTAGGCTGCGCCTTGTGCCAAGGCGCGGAACGTGCGCAGTCGGGAGCCGGCAACAGAACTTCGTCACACCCGCCCCCGCGCAGGCGGGGGCGGGGGCGGGTGTCCACGCTGGCCGGGCCGCATCGCGCGGCTCGTGGATGCCCGCCTTCGCGGGCATGACGGCATTGCTCAGCCCCGACGCTTCTTCTCGCCGCCCTGCCCCTTGTAGCGAAGGCGTCGCGCCTCCTTGGGGTCCACCTGCAGCGCGCGGCACAGCTCGATACGGTCGCCCTCGCGCAGCGGGTGCTCCGCGGGCTGCGGCCGGCCCCAGACGCTGAAGGACAGCGACTGCGGGCTGAAGTGCGGGTGTTTCGCCAGCAGGCCCGAGGCCTCCACCGCGTCCCGCAGCGTCGCGCCCGCGGGCAGCTCCAGCGCCACGCATTCGACCTGGCGCGGCGCGGGGCTGAACACGACTTCGACCTGCATGGCAGACGCCTCAGCGCGGTCCATGGACCTGCTCGGCGCGCTTCACGAACGCGTCCACGAAGGTGTTGGCGATGCGGTCGAACACGGGGCTCACGACCAGCTCCAGCGCGCGGCTGGAGAAGGCGTAGCGCAGGTCGAACTCGATGCGGCAGGCCTTGGGCTCGGAGCCCGGGGCGCCCAGGGGATGGAAGATCCAGGTGCCGTCCAGCAGCGAGAACGGGCCATCGACCAGTTCCATGCGCACCTCGCGGCCCGGGACCTGGACGTTGCGGGTGGTGAAGTTGTGGCGCACCCCGGCGTAGTGCAGGTGCAGCCGCGCGATCATGCTGTCCTCGGTGCGCTCCAGCACCTCGGCGCGGTCGCACCATGGCAGGAACGCCGGGTAGTCCTCGACTCCGGTCACCAGGTCATAGATCTCGCGCGGCGTGTACCACAGCAGGACCGACTTCTTCACGTGCTTCATACAATGCGGGGATTGTAGGGGCCGCGTTCGGCCCCCTTTTTGTTGCTCATGCCGCCACCCAATTCCGCTCTCATCGCCGAAAACCGCCGTGCCCGCTTCGAGTACCACATCGAGGAGCAATTCGAGGCCGGGATGGTGCTCGCGGGCTGGGAGGTCAAGGCCATCCGCGCCGGCCAGATCCAGCTCACCGACGGCTACGTCGTGATTCGCGACGGGGAACTCTTCCTCATCGGCTGCCGCATCAATGCGCTGCGCAGCGCCTCGACCCACGTGGTGCCCGAGGCCGACCGCACCAAGAAGCTGCTGATGAAGAAGGACGAGATTCGTCGCCTCATCGGCAAGGTCGAGCAGCGCGGCTTCACCCTGGTGCCGCTGAACCTGCATTACAAGAACGGCCGCGTGAAAGCCCAGATCGCGCTGGCCAAGGGCAAGGCCCAGCACGACAAGCGCGAGACCGAAAAAGCCCGCGACTGGGAGCGCGAGAAGGGCCGGCTGATGCGGCACAAGGTGTCGACGAAGGCTTGAGGCGGCACGCGGCAGTGAGCCGTGAGGCGCAAGCTCCAAGCCGTAGACCGTGAGCTGAGGCGCCGCGCCTACTACCTCGTCATGCCCGCGCAGGCGGGAATCCAGGCGGCCCCACACCACGACGAAGCACGGGTGCCCCGAACGCCACTGGGATGCACGGCGTGCCGTCCGATCAGCTTGCGGCCGGCTTGGGGACCGCCTGGACTCCCGCCTTCGCGGGAGTGACGAAGCAGGGAGGAGCCGGCCTGGCTTGCGTGATGCCCAGGCCCTCCCCTCACCTCGTCCTGAAACTCCCGCTGTGCCCCTGCACGCGCGCCCGCCGCGCGGCGACCCAGGCCATGGCCCGCTGTTCCACGTGCCGATGGAACAGCGCACCGGCCACCATGCTGGCGCCCCAGGCCACCAGCATCCCCAGCGCCTGCGGCACCGGCTCGGCCGGCACGAACTCGGTGAAGGCCGCGTTCACCACCAGGCACACCGGGAAGTGCACGAGGAACACGCCGTAGCTGCTGCGTGAGATCGCCGCGGTCAGCCGCCCCAGCCGGCCGTCGGCCCGGGGCACCCACTGCGGACGCCACTGCAGCAGTGCCAGCAGCAGCGCCACCGCCGCTGCCACCGCGATGCGTGTGCGGAACTCGATCAGCAGCGCCACGCCCACCAGCAGCGCCAGCGCGGCCAGGGGCATCAGGCGCAGCCTCGGCGCGGTCCACCAGCCGGCCAGCACGCCCAGGCCATAGGCGCCGAAGAAGTACGGCGCCCACACGGCCCAGTCCGGTTCCAGGTTGAAGTACAGCAGCGCGGCCGCCACGCCCAGCAGCACCAGCACGGGCGCCAGGTATCGGCGCTGCGGCCGTCCTTCGCCCTGCTCCAGCCGCCGGGCCAGCACCAGCAACGCCAGCAGCATCGCGTAGAGCTGGAAGTCGATGGCCACGTACCAGACGCCGGCCGACAGCGCCTCCACGCCCAGCAGGTCGTGCAGCAGCAGCAGGTGCGCCAACAGCTGCCCCAGCCGCGGCGGGTCGGAGATGCTGTCGTGGTCCATCCACTCGCGCGCCAGGGCCGACGCGGCGATGGAGATCAGCAGCATCGCCGCGTAAGGCAGCACCAGCCGCGCGTAGCGGTCCCCCAGCAGCTCCCAGGGCGCCACGCCAGGCTTCAGGCGCGCCTGCGGCGCCAGGCTGCGCGCGGCCAGGAAGCCACCCAGCACCAGGAACACCTGCACCGCCACGCGCGCGTGCTGCGACAGCCAGCCGATGAGCTCCGGCGCCAGCTCGGCGGCGGTGTCCGACATCGGGCCGTAGAAGGCCAAGTGGTGCAGCACGATCAACTGGCACGCGACCGCCTTGAGCGCATCCACGTGCGCCCAGCGAGGAGCCGCGGGCTTCACGCTTGAGCGTGCAGAACGGCGAGCGCCTGCGCCAGGTCGGCCTGCAGATCCTCCACCGCCTCCAGCCCCAGGCTGAAGCGGATGAGCGTGCCACGGTAAGGCACCGGGCGGCTGCGCAGGCTGGCCGCGTCATAGGGCACAGCTAGGCTCACCGGCCCGCCCCAGGACCAGCCGATGCGGAAAAGCTTCAGCGCATCCACCACAGCGTCGGCTTGCGCGGGGGTGTAGCGGGGGTCGAGCTCCACCGTGAACAGGCCGGCGGCGGCGCTGCAGATGTCGGCCCAGTGCTCGTGGCCCGGCGTACCGGGCAGCGCCGGGTGCAGCACGCGCACGAATTCGCTGCGCTGCGCGCACCAGCGCGCCAGCTGCCGCCCGGCGGCGTCCTGCGCCGCGTAGCGCAGCGGCAGCGAGGGCAGCGAGCGCAGCACCGCCTCCACGTCGTTGAGGCCCACACCCAGGCCCAGCCGGCTGTGCGCCAGGCCCAGGCGCCGGTACAGCGCCTCATCGGCGGTGACGACGGAGCCCATGAGCACGTCGCCGCCACCGGAGGGGTACTTGGTCAAGGCGTGCACCGTGAGGTCCACGCCGAGGGCGAAGGCGTCGAAGGCGATGCCGGCGCCCCAGGTGTTGTCCAGCGCGATCACGGCCTGCGGCGCGCGCTCGCGTACGGTGCGGATGAGCGCGCGCAGGTCCGGGAATTCCATGGTCACGGAGCCTGCGGCCTCCAGCCACACGAGCTTGGCTTGCGGCGTCAGCAGCACTTCGAGGGAAGCCGGGTCCATGGCGTCATAGACCTTGTGGGCGATGCCCCAGGACTTCAGCTCATGCCGCGCGAAGGTTTTACTGGGCCCGTAAGCGTTGTCTGGCAGTAGCACCTCGTCGCCCGAAGCCAGCAGCGCGATGTCCACCAGCGAGATGGCCGCCAGGCCGCTGGGCGCCAGCAGTGCGTGCTGGCCGCCCTCCAGCGAGGCGATGCGCGCCTCCAGCGTGAAGGTGGTGGGCGTGCCGTGCAGGCCGTAGGTGTAGGCGGACTTGTCGAGCCAGCTGTGGGTGCGCAGCGCCGCCGTGTTCGGGAAGAACACGGTGGAGGCCTTGTGCACGGCCATCACCGGCGACTCGAAGCCGCCGGGCGGGACGTAGGCGTGATGGATCAGCGAGGTACTGCGGCCCTTGTCGCTCATACCGGCATGCCCACCAGGTCGTGTCCCTCGGTCGCGACAATGCGCACGCGCGTGAACTCGCCCACCTTCAGCGTGCGCGAAGCCTTCTCGGGCGGGAGGATGCGCACGGTGCCGTCGATCTCCGGGGCATCGGCATACGTACGGCCCACGCCGCCCTTGCGGCCCAGCGCGGGTGCGCTGTCCACCAGCACCTGCATGGTGGCGCCGACGCGGCGGCGCAGTTTCTCCACCGAGATGCGCTCGGCCGTGGCCATGAAGCGCGCGCGGCGCTCCTCGCGCACGGCGTCCGGTACGGCACCAGGCAGCTCGTTGGCCGTGGCACCCTGTACCGGCGAGTAGGCGAAGCAGCCGGCGCGGTCGATCTGGGCCTCCTGCATGAACTGCA
This sequence comes from uncultured Azohydromonas sp., assembly GCF_937926365.1. GTDB lineage: Bacteria > Pseudomonadota > Gammaproteobacteria > Burkholderiales > Burkholderiaceae_C > Azohydromonas. The sequence goes on from NZ_CALAOH010000224.1 coordinate 25,727, forward strand.
GCAGGTACTCGAACTCTTCCTCCGTCTCGCCGGGGAAGCCGGCGATGAAGGTGCTGCGGATCACCAGCTCCGGGCAGGTCTCGCGCCACTTGGCGATGCGCTCCAGGTGCTTCTCGCCGCTGGCCGGGCGCTTCATGCGCTTGAGCACGTCGGGGTGCGCGTGCTGCAGCGGGATGTCGAGGTACGGCAGGATGCGGCCGGCGGCCATCAGCGGCAGCACCTCGTCGACGTGCGGGTACGGATAGACGTAGTGCAGCCGCACCCAGGCGCCGTGCTGCTCGGCCAGCGCGCCGAGTTGCTCGCACAGCTCCAGCATGCGCGTGCGCACGGGCTTGCCGTCCCAGAAGCCGGTTCGGTACTTCACGTCGACACCGTAGGCGCTGGTGTCCTGACTGACGACGAGGAGTTCCTTCACGCCGGACTCGAACAGCGCCCGCGCCTCGCCCAGCACGTCGCCGATCGGACGCGACACCAGGTCGCCGCGCAGGCTGGGGATGATGCAGAAGCTGCAGCGGTGGTTGCAGCCCTCGCTGATCTTCAGATACGCGTAGTGCTTCGGAGTCAGCTTGATGCCGGCGGCGCCGCGCGCCTCGGGCACCAGGTCGATGAAGGGGTCGTGCGGCTTGGGCACGTGCTGGTGCACCGCGTCCATCACCTCCTGTGTCGCATGCGGACCGGTGACGGCCAACACCTTGGGATGGACTTCCCGCACCAAGTTGTCGCCACCCTGCTGCCCCGCGCGCGCGCCCAGGCAACCGGTGACGATGACCTTGCCGTTCTCGGCCAGGGCCTCGCCGATGGTGTCCAGGCTTTCCTTGACGGCGTCGTCGATGAAGCCGCAGGTGTTGACGATGACGAGATCGGCGCCGGCGTAGGTCTTGCTGGTTTCGTAGCCTTCCGCGCGCAGCTGGGTCAGGATCAGCTCGGAATCCGTCAATGCCTTGGGGCAGCCCAGCGAAACGAAACCGATGGTGGGCGCCGCGCCGGCCGGCGCGGCGGGGTTAATGGGGTGACTCATGCGGGAATTGTCCCGCATTCGTCAAGGCTGACGTTTTGAGCCGGGAAAACCGGGCATGTTAGGAAACAGCGTTTCGGCCTGTTTTTGCATCTGCTCCTGCATCTGCGTGAACAGCTTCTTGGACTGCTCCATGTAATTGCCAATGAGGCCCTGCATCAGCGGCGCCTGGCCGCTGAGGAACTGCGTCCACATCTCGGGCGTGAATTTTTGCGCGTCGTACAGCCCTCGGCTCTGCTCGGCAAAACGGTTTTGCAGTTCAACAAAGGTCTGCAGGTTCTTTTCCAGATAGGAACCCATGAGTCCCTGCATGGCGTGGCCGTAGAAACGGATGATGTGCGCCAGCATCTGGGTCGAGAACATCGGAACGCCGCCGGTTTCCTCTTCCAGGATGATCTGCAGCAGGATGCTGCGCGTGAGATCTTCACCGCTCTTGGCGTCGCGCACCTCGAAGTCCTGTCCGTCCAGCACCATCGTTTTCACGTCGGCCAGCGTGATGTAGGCGCTGGTGTGGGTATCGTAGAGGCGGCGGTTGGGATACTTCTTAAGGATGCGGGGCCCGCCGTGCCCAGCGCTGTCTTCATCGCCGGCCGTACCGCCAGGTCGCTTCAAGGGCATATTCAGACTCCCGTAACAATCGCCCGGATTCTAGGCGCAGCGCTGAGACCCCCAGGGACGAAAGCAGGCAATTCGCAGTCCCACGACGGTCGCATGCGGGTTTTTTCCGAGGAAGCGCGCCTGCTGGCGTCCCTGGATCGGCAGGCACGCACCCCCTGCGCCGGACGGCACGAGGCATTGACCCTCCGCGCTAATGGCTTAGCGCCAGAAAATCGCCACCAAAATAGGCGCCGCCCCAAAGCAAAAAGGCCATCCCGAGGATGGCCTTTTCTACATTGAGCGAAAACCGTGATCATTTCACGCCTTACCTTCTTGAACGCCGCGCCACGAACCGGCATTTGTCCGGTGGTGGAGGTAAGCGGGATCGAACCGCTGACCTCTTGCATGCCATGCAAGCGCTCTCCCAGCTGAGCTATACCCCCTCGGGAATTGCGCGCCGTTCAAGGAGGCAACGAAATACTTTGGCGGAGTGGACGGGACTCGAACCCGCGACCCCCGGCGTGACAGGCCGGTATTCTAACCGACTGAACTACCACTCCGCGTCGGCAGCTGCATCGCCGGAAATTGCTTTCCGCAAGCGCAGCCAAACTTGGCGTCCCCTAGGGGATTCGAACCCCTGTTACAACCGTGAAAGGGTCGTGTCCTAGGCCTCTAGACGAAGGGGACTTGACTCTTTCAATTGAACCGCGCGCCACCCGAATACCGCTGCCGGTAATTGGTGGAGGTAAGCGGGATCGAACCGCTGACCTCTTGCATGCCATGCAAGCGCT
>NZ_CALAOH010000225.1 GCF_937926365.1 uncultured Azohydromonas sp.
CGGCCGCCGCCGCGGCGCGCCCGCTACTGCGCCACGAAGCCGATGGGCGCGCGCTTCGGCGCCGCGCCGGGCAGGTCCGCCGGCTCGATGTGGTCGCGCCCGGCCAGGCGGGCGTTGCCGAAGGCCGTCATCCAGGTGCGGCGCATCTCGCGCGGTGCCATCGCCGCCAGCCGCTCCAGCACCTCCGGCTGTGGCTCGGCCTCGAAGCGCCGCCCCCAGTCGTGCGCGGCGCGGATGCCCTCGTACAACCGCAGCGCGATGCAGCGCGCGGCCTCGTGGTCCGGCGGCTGCACCTCGTACACGTTCATGCGGTTGAGGATCGGCTCGGGAATGCAGCGCTCGTCGTTGGCCGTGGCGATCCAGATCACCTGGCTCGCGTCGATGGGCACCTCGGCGAACTCGTCGGTGAAGCTGTGCGCCGTGTCGTGCTCCAGCAGCCCGTAGAGCGCGCCCAGCGGGTCGTAGGCCTGCTCGGCGCGGGCCTTGTCGATCTCGTCCACCACCATCACCGGATTGGCGTAGGCGCCGTCCACCAGCGTCTCGAACACTTTTCCAGGGCGGGCACCTTTCCACTGGCTGGAGGCGCCGCTGAGCACCCACCCCGCCGTCAGCGAGCTCATCGAGATGAAGCCCAGTCCCGTGGCCAGCAGTTGCGACACCGCGCGCGCGAAGTGCGTCTTGCCGATGCCCGGCGGGCCCAGCAGCAGCATGGGCGTGATCTCCAGCGCGTCGCGGCTGTCGTGGCACAGCGCGAGCTGGCGCCGCACGTCGTCGAGCACCTCGCGGAAGTTGGGCAGTTCCTCGTACAGGTGCTGCATCGCCGGCAGCCCCGAAGGCTTCACCTGGAAGCGCTCCGGCCCCTTCTCGAGCATGCGCTCATAGGTGCTGCGCAGGTGCTCGTGCTCGCGCGGGGGCAGCTTGGTCAGCCGCCGCTCCACTTCCTCCACGCGGTAGAGGCTGCGCAGACTGGCGATCGGAATGCCGCTGGCCGGGGAAGGAACGAGATCGGTCGATGGGGCAGCCATGAACACCTCCTTGCACTTCGAGGCGCGCGGACCACATCTGACCGCCAACCAGCGCGGAAGGACCGTGCCGCTGCGCCTTTTGTCTGAATTTAAGCAAGAGGCGGGCCCAGTGGGAAAGGCCCATCGGGCACGGCTGGCGTGCCGTCTTCACGCTTGTGGGCGCGCATGCGCGGGGGAGGGCCGCCGCGCACCACGCCGGGGCTACTTGACCCAGGTGTTGAGCTGGATGATGGGCAGCAGCACCGCCAGCACGATGAGCATGACGATGCCGCCCATGCCCACGATCAGCAGCGGCTCCAGGATCGTGGCCATCGCCATCGCGCGGCGCTGCACCTCGGCGCCGAGCTGCGCGGCGGCGCGGCCGAGCATCCGCGGCAGCTCGCCGGTCTGCTCGCCCAGGCGCGCGAACATGGACAGCAGCCCGGGAAAGCGCTTCTTGGCCGCCAGCGCCAGCGCCAGCGGCGCGCCCTCGCGCACCTGCACCAGCGCATCCATCGCGTCGGCGCGCATGGCCTGGTTCGACAGCGTCTCGGCCGCCGCCTGCAGCGCCTTGAGGATGGGCACCCCCGCGCCGGCCAGCATCGCCAGCGTGCCGGCGAAGCGCGCGGCGTTGTAGCCGCGCGAGAGCCGCCCCAGCAGCGGCAGCCGCAGCCAGGCGGCGTCGAAGCGCTCGCGGAAGGCCGCGTTGCGCAGCGCGAACACCAGCCCGGCGCCCCCGGCCACCAGCAGCGCCAGCACCAGCCAGCCCCAGTTGCGGGTGAAGTCGCTAATGGCCAGCATCGCCACCGTCAACGCCGGCAGCGCGCGCTTGGAGCTGGTGAAGACCGAGGCCACCTGCGGCACCACGTAGGTCACCAGGAACACCACGATCACCACCGCGATCAGCGACACGATGGCCGGATACAGCGTCGCGCCGATGAGCCGCGCGCGCAGCGCCTGGCGCTCCTCCAGGTCGTCGGCCAGCCGCTCCAGCACCGTGCCCAGCGCGCCGCTTTGCTCGCCGGCGGCGACCACGGCGCGGTAGACGTCGTCGAACTCGCGCGGGGCGCTGGCCAGCGCGCGCGCGAAGGCGGCGCCGGCGTTGACCTCGCTGCGCAGGTGCGCCACCAGCTCGCGCTGGCGCGGGTCCTCGGCCTCGTCGGCCAGCGCCGTGAGCGCCCGCTCCAGCGGCAGTCCCGAGCCCACCAGCCCGGCGAGCTGGCGCGTCCACACCGTCAGCGCCGTGCTGCCGAACACGCGCCCGCGCCAGCGCGCTAGGCCCGTGGGCCCGCCATCCGCGCCGGCGGCCACGGGCTGCACCTGCAGCGGCACCAGGGATTGCGCGCGCAGCTGCGCCCGCGCCGCGCGTGCGTTGTCGGCTTCCAGCAGCCCGGTGCTGGTCTTGCCGCTGGCGGTCAGGGCCTCGAAACGGTAGGCGGGCATGTCAGGAACCTATGGGGGTTTCAGCGTTTCTCGAATCGCTCTATTCGCGCGTCACGCGCAGCACTTCCTCGGGCGAGGTGATGCCCTCGGCCACCAGGCGCTCGCCGTCCTCGCGCATGGAGCGCAGCCCCGCGGCCTCGGCGGCGGCGCGCATCTGCGCCTCGGGCGCGCGGCCGTGGATGAGGCTGCGCACCTGCTCGTCGGCCACCATCAGCTCGTACACGCCGGTGCGCCCGCGGTAGCCGCTGTGGCCGCACGCTGGGCAGCCCACCGGGTGCCAGCGGCCCAGGTCGTCCTGGCGCTTGCAGTCCGGGCACAGCTTGCGCACCAGGCGCTGCGCCAGCACGCCCAGCAGGCTGGAGGACAGCAGGAAGGGCTCCACGCCCATGTCGGTCAGGCGCGTGACGGCGCTGGGCGCGTCGTTGGTGTGCAGCGTGGCCAGCACCAGGTGGCCGGTGAGCGAGGCCTGGATCGCGATCTGCGCCGTCTCGTAGTCGCGGATCTCGCCGATCATGATCACGTCCGGGTCCTGGCGCAGGATGGCGCGCAGCGCC